>JBBRVX010000264.1:0-6129 GCA_038246475.1 Thermomicrobiales bacterium
ACTCAGGAAAATTGGAGTCGTTGCTCCACGGAGAATGGGGCTTCAGCCTATTTGCGGCCCCGACCGCGTCCGCGGCCCCGGCCGCGACCCCGTCCCTTACGCGACGAGCCGCTGTTGCTGCCAGATCCGGAGCCTGTGCCCGTTCCAGTGCCTGTGTCGTCACCGGTCGTGTCTTCACCAGCGGCGGTGGTGTCGTCGTCGAGCGTGTCGTCCGTTTCGTCGTCTGTGGTATCGGTACCGGTGGGATCGTCATCACCACCGCCCTGCCGTGCAAGAACGCGCCCGCCGCCGACCGCCGCGAAGAGGAGCGCCAAGCCGCCTGCCGCCGCGCCTTTCGCGATATCTCGGCGGTTGCTCACCGTCTCTTCGATGCTGGTGGATTCAGTTGCTTCGTCCATGCTTTCCCTCCGGGGTGATCGCGATCCAAACGAAATGGATCGCCCGCTCCAGCCTGCCGGCCACAGTGCTTCAGCCAAAAGCGCGCCCGGCAGACTTGACTCTTCAGGAATCCGGTCGACGAACGCCAGCAAATCCAGTATCTCCAGGGTTCGCGAACTCTGGAGCCTTGACGTCATCGTCCAGAAGGACCTTCGAGCTTCCCATTAAGATAACATGAAGCCCTCCCCCGGCATAGGGACCATTGCCGGTTTTCGTGGTGAGACTTTGGGCCCAGAAAGCAATGCGACCAAAGTCCCATGGCGATATGGGACTTTGGTCTGATGACCAATCGAGGAGAAACGCCCTTCCTCGTCTGGACAGGCTCACGCGGCGACGCGGCGCCCGCAACAGCAGCGCGAGAATGGGCACGATGGACCGCCCGCGGCTACCTTTTGGCCCACTCATTGCCATGGCAGCAGGAATGGTCGCTGTGCTTGAACCCGGATTTGTCATCAAAGACCAGCGGGGCATCACCGCGGCGTGGCTGACGGCCACGCTCCGTGCCAGCGGCACAATCGACGACGCCAAGGTCACGAGGCTGAACGTTGCGCCGTTCCAGACGAAGGCACTCTCCGATCTGTACCGGCTGCAGGCCACCTACTCGCGGGAGGTCGATGCGCCTGGCAGCTTCATCCTCAAGCTCGCCCGCAACGGCGGGGCATCGGCGACGGCGCGGCGGCGGCGTTGGAAGGAACACGAGTTCTACTCGCGGGTTGCCCCGACCATGACGGATCCGCCAGTGCCGAGACACTATGCCAGTGTCTATGACGAGGTCGCCCAACGCTCGCACCTGCTTCTCGCGGATTTGACGGAGTCCCACTGGCGCTCGCCAGCTCCATTGCCGCCCACGCCCGTTCAACTCCGCGGAGCAGTCGACAGCCTCGCGGAAATGCATGCCCACTGGTGGGGGCATTCCGACTTGCACGGGGTCACGGCGGAGCGGAACGCCCGCTGGATCGAGGCGCGGGCCGACGGGATCAACGATCGGCTGAATCCGTTCTTCGCGGAGTTTGACCGGCATCTTCCCCGGTCGGTGGTCGTGGCTCTCAGCACCGTAGCGGCCGCCTGGCCCGGAATTCTGGAGCACAGCGCGCGAATGCCGCTCACCGTGGTCCATGGCGATGCTCACCCGTGGAACTTCCTCACGCCGCACGATGCAGGCTCCGGTCGCGTCTGCCTCCTCGACTGGGAAGGATGGTCGATCGAGCCAGGGCCGCATGATCTGGCATCGCTCATAGCGCTGCATTTGCCCGTCAGCGAACGCCGGGCCATCGAAGACGAGCTCCTGGAGCGATACACCACGCGGCTGAGTGATGGAGGCGTTGTTGGCTACGGCGCTGGTTCGTGCCGCAATGACTACCGCCGCGCCGTTGCTCGCCGCGTCCTCTCGCCGGTCGGTCTCTGGTCGCGCGGCGCCCACGCGCGAACCTGGTGGCCGGCACTCGAGCACATTACCCAGGCCTATCACGACCTCAGTTGTGAAGACGTGCTTGAGCCGGGCCATGCGAACGTCGAGGCAGCGGGTCCGAGCAGGTTCGTCACTCTGTCTCCCCACCTGGGTACTGGCCCGGAGTGAAAACGCTTGACGCCCCAGCCGCGCGCTGTTTAGCATCACCCTCGTGAAAGAGTCGCTTGCCACCTCCTTTCCTTCGTTCCGGCGACGCACCCGCGGCGTCGCGCTGCTTGCCCTCATCGCCATGATCGTGGGAACGTTGATTCCCGGGACGATGCGCGCGCAGGAAGTGCCCGAGCTTCAGATTACGTCTACCAGCTACATGCTCATCGACGCCGATACTGGCGAGATTCTTGCCCAACGGAACGCTCACGAGCGCCGTGCGCCCGCCAGCTTGACGAAGATCTTCACCGCCATTGAATCGATCGAAGAAGCCGATCCCGAAATCTCTATTACCACAAGCGAATCGGACCTGGTCAGCGAGATGGCCAGCCAGGTTGGCTTCAGTCCAGGTGAGACGTTTACGGTACGGGAGCTCCTCTATGGCATGATGCTCCCCTCTGGCAATGACGCGGCCAGGGCGCTGGCCCGCGGGCTTGGCGCCGAGCCGGGGGACACGGCCGAGGCCGCCACGCAACGGTTCCTCGACCGTATCAATCAACGCCTGGCAAACATGGGCCTGACTGACACCCAACTCCTTAACCCCGACGGCTGGGGCATTCCGGGACACTATTCCTCCGCCTACGATCTGGCCGCGTTCACCATGTACGCGCTGCGCTACCCGCGCTTCGTGCAGACGTTTTCCACCGGCACGTATGAATCGGATAGCGGCGAGTATCTCTTCAAGAACAATAACCGCATGCTGCGCACCTATGACGGGATTGTCGGCGGCAAGACCGGCTATGACGACGACGCGGGCTGGTGCCTGGTCAATGTTGCTGAGCGAGACGGCAATCGTCTTATCGCGGTGACCCTCAACGGGGTGGCCCCCGACGATTGGTACGACGACAATCGGGTCTTGCTTGATTACGGCTTCGAGCAGATGGCGCTCCGCGCCCAGGAGGGTGGTGGACTCGCGGGCGAGATGGTGCGCTTTCGGGACCCTGATGCGGCGCTGATTCTATCCATGGCCTCGGCCAGCGGATCGATCGACGCCGCTGTCGAACAGTTGGACGCGTCGCCCCTGGAACTCGAGCTGACCACGCAAGCGCAGGCAGCCTCATCCCCTTTACAACCAAACATGGAGCCAGTGGCGGCAGAATCGACCTCGGTGGCGCTCCTCCGCGCCCCTTCGGGCGAGGCGGGCTTCGGCGGCGCGGGCTTGATTGTCGCGGCGGCGGTGGCAGCCGCGCTTATCCTGCTGCAAGGCGTCAACACCTGGCGTTTGCCGGTCGACGGCGCTGGGCCGGCTGGCCGCCGCACGCCGCGTCACCCCTCCACCTTTCTTCCCCCCGGAGAGCAATCCTTTGAGACATCCGCGTCAGCGAGCGATTGACAGCGCCGGTGATGTGTCCCTATTCTTCCGGCAACATCTGACGCGCAAAGGCGTCGAGCGGGACGAGTAGCCGAGGTTCCACCGCCAGAAAGACCGGCTGAGGCTGAAAGTCCGGTTCAGAATGGCCCCGGCGAAAACCACCCGTGAGCCGGTCACCGAACCCCACGGGGGGCAGTAGGCTGACCCGGGCGGCTCCGTTATCGGCCACATCGAGCAGGACGGCGTGCGAGGCGCCGCCTGAAACGAGGGTGGAACCACGCCGGTCCGGCGTCCCTTCCGGGGACACGGGCCGTTTTTTGTGCCTGTTTCGCGGCGACGGGTAGAGGTATTACGCGCGCATTGATTCGCGTCGCAACGAGCATAGGGGTAAAGCCATGGTAGACGTGAACGATGATCTCGCCGGCATGGATATCGCCGTCGAGCTGGACGATGCCAGGGGCTACGAACTGGCCCGCATGCGGCATTCGGCGGCGCACCTGATGGCGGAAGCCGTCCAGGAGCTCTTTCCCGGCGCCAAATTCGGCATCGGGCCCGCCATCGACAATGGCTTCTATTACGACTTCGATCTGCCCCGCTCGCTTCAGCCAGAGGACCTGGAAGAAATCGAGCGCCATATGGCCGCCAACCTCGCGAAGCGCGAACCGTTCGTGCGGGAAGTCGTCTCGCGCGAGGACGCTCTGCGCATCTTCGAGGAGAACCCGTACAAGATCGAGCTGATCGAGCGGCTGCCCGACGACGAGATCATCACCACCTATCAGCAGGGCCACTTTCTCGATCTCTGTCGCGGGCCCCATGTCGCGGATACGGGGGAGATCGGCCCCTTCAAGCTCCTTTCCGTCGCGGGCGCCTACTGGCGCGGCGACGAAAAGCGGCCGATGCTGCAACGGATTTACGGCACGGCCTGGCCCACGCGGGAAGAGTTGGACGGCCACCTAGCGCGCCTCGAAGAGGCCCAGCGCCGCGATCATCGCCGCCTCGGCCGCGATCTCGACCTCTTTTCGGTCAACGAGGAAATCGGGCCGGGCCTGATCCTCTGGCACCCGAAGGGGGCGATGATCCGCTATCTGATCGAACAATTCGAACAGAAAGAGCAGCTTGACCGAGGCTACGACCTCGTCTACACGCCGCACATCGCCTCGGAAAAGATCTACAAGACGTCAGGGCACCTCGAAACGTATCGGGAGAACATGTACTCGCCGATGAGCATCGAGGAGGTTGATTACTACCTCAAACCGATGAACTGCCCTGGCCACATCATGATCTACAAGAACCGGGTTCATTCCTATCGCGACCTGCCGATTCGCTTTGCGGAATTGGGAACGGTTTATCGCTACGAGCGCTCCGGCACGCTGCACGGCATGCTGCGCGTGCGAGGGTTCACGCAGGATGACTCGCATATCTTCTGTATGCCGGAGCAGGTGATCGACGAGATCGGCGGGGTGCTCGACCTGGCTATTCACATGGCGGGGGTCTTTGGCTACGAGTTCAAATCGTACCTGGCGACACGGCCCGAAAAGTCGATCGGCGGCGATGATGTCTGGGACGCGGCGACCGACGATCTGCGCCGGGCCATGGAATTGCGCGGATTGGCCTACAAGATCGACGAGGGCGGCGGCGCGTTTTATGGGCCCAAGATCGACATCAAATGGGTCGATGCCCTCGGCCGGGAGTGGACGGGCCCCACGATTCAGGTTGATTTCAATCTGCCCGAGCGCTTCGACGTCAACTACATCGGCGAGGACGGCGATCGGCACCGCGTGGCCATGATCCATCGCACGCTGCTGGGATCGATGGAGCGCTTCGTCGGTGGTTTGGTAGAGCACTACGCCGGGGCCTTCCCGCTCTGGCTGGCGCCAGTGCAGGCGGCGATCATCCCCATCACAGACGATCAGATTCCGTACGCGCACGAGGTCTCCCGCACGCTCAAAGATGCGGGGTTGCGGGTGGTGGTGAACGACCGGCGGGACCGCATGCAAGCCAAGATTCGCGAGGCGCAGACGCAGAAAATCCCGTACATGCTGGTGATCGGGAAACGGGAAGCCGCCGATGGCGCCGTGGCAGTGCGACTGCGGAGTGGCCGCGACCTCGGGGCCATGCCCGTCGACCAATTCCTGGCGACGGCATCACCGCGCATCGCATCTCGTTCGCTCTATCTCGATGAGATGGAAGAGGCCGAAGCTCGTGAGCGCGAGATCGTCTCGGCGAAATGACGCCCGCATGTGCGCCGCCGAGACGAAGCTGGAAGGAGTCTCGAAGCGATCAAGATATCCGGTAGCGTCCGCGGCCGCCCACTGCCTGCGTAGATGGTTACAACGTTCTGGAGCAACGACAACGTTTCCGGTTCCGCGGGCGACGCAGGCGTCGCCCCTACATCCGAGGCGGGCGCTGAATCCGACTCCAGGAACCATTGACCACCTACATAGACGCTACACGGTGGCAACGACCATGAAAGGGAGAGGGACTGGTGCAAGGACCAATCCCTCTTGCTTGCTCCGGGGGTTCTCGTCTTCTTCGTGCGGCCGGGGCATCCACGGCGCCCGACGAACGCTCGCTAGAACACCCACACCAACAGAATGATCACCACGATCACGAGAAGTAGTCCGCCGCCAATGTACATCGTTCGTTCCTCCTTGATGTCAGGCATTGCAAAAAGCGCGCCAACCATCATTTGGGCGAAGGAATCGAACGGTAGCGGTCGCTTCAACCATCGATGCAGGCCTGAAGAGATCAAGAGCCATTCGCC
>JBBRVX010000265.1:0-5926 GCA_038246475.1 Thermomicrobiales bacterium
GCGCCTGCCCCCGCAACGCCAGCGTCTTCGTGATCGCCGCCGTCAGGCTCGTCTTGCCATGATCCACATGCCCGATCGTCCCCACGTTGATGTGCGGCTTCGTCCGCGCAAACTTCTGCTTCCCCATCGCCCTGCGCTCCTCTCTGTCGTCCTGCCGCGGTCACGCGGCTCCGAGTACCGATTGACTGCATCGACGTGCTCGTCGTGCGCTGCAAAAGTCCCTAGTCGCGCCGTGCCTTGGCCACCATCTCCTGGGCCAAAGCGGCTGGCAACGGCGCATAGTGATCGAACTGCATGGAATATGTCGCTCGTCCCTGTGTCGCCGACCGCAAATCGGTGGAATACCCAAACATCGCCGCCAGAGGTACGAACGCTTTGACGACCTGGGCGCCCGCACGCATTTCCATGCCTTGAATGTGTCCGCGACGGGAGTTGAGGTCGCCAATAACCTCGCCCATGAAGTCGTCCGGGGTCGTGACCTCGACCTCCATGATGGGCTCCAGAATGGTCGGATGTCCGCGGCGAACCGCCTCCTTGAGCGCAAGCGAGCCCGCGATCTTGAACGCCATTTCCGACGAGTCAACATCGTGATATGAGCCATCCACCAGACGGGCCTTGAGGTCCACGATCGGGAAACCCGCGACGCCTCCTGTCAACAGCGCCTCGCGAATTCCGGCATCCACCGACGAGATGTACTCGCGTGGCACCGAACCTCCGACGATCTTGTCCTCGAACTCGTATCCCTTGCCTCGCTCTTGCGGCTCGAACTCAACCACCGCGTGCCCGTACTGGCCTTTGCCGCCGGACTGCCGAATATGCCGGCCTTCCGCCTTGACGGGGATCGTGATCGTTTCCTTGTACGCGACCTGAGGGCGACCAACGTTGGCGTCAACCCGAAATTCGCGCGTCATGCGATCGACGATCACTTCAAGGTGAAGCTCGCCCATCCCCTCGATGACCGTTTGCCCCGTCTCTTCGTTTGTGCGCAACCGGAACGTCGGATCTTCTTCAGCCAGCCGTGCCAGCGCGGCGCCCATCTTGTCCTGGTCAACCCGCGTGCGCGGTTCGATGGAAACAGAAATCACTGGCTCCGGGAACGTGATGGACTCGAGAATGACCGGGTGCGCTGGGTCGGAAAGCGTGTCGCCCGTGAAGGTATTCTTCAGACCGATCACCGCGGCAATATCTCCCGCGCTCACGGATGAAATGTCATCACGATGATTGGCATGCATCTGCAGCAGACGCCCAACCCGCTCCTTCTCGCCCTTCGTCGTGTTCGTCACGTAGCTGCCAGCATCCAGCCGTCCGGAATAGACCCGGATGAACGCGAGCTTGCCGACGTGCGGATCGACGGCGATCTTGTGCACCAGCGCCGCGAAGGGCTGACCAGGCTCCACGGAGCGAAGCACCTCCTCACCCGTGCGCGGATCGATGCCAACTACCGGGGGCACGTCGAGGGGCGACGGCAAATAGTCAACAATGGCATCCAGCATCAGTTGGACGCCCTTGTTCTTCAGCGAGCTGCCAGAAAGGATCGGCACCAGTTTCCCCGCGATCGTCGCCGTTCTCAGGGCAGCGCGCAGTTCGTCAGAGGAAATCGCTTCTTCTTCGAGATACTTCTGCGTCAAATCCTCATCAGTTTCCGCGATCGCCTCAACCATCAGCTGCCTGGCGGCTTTCGCCTCGTCCAGAATGGAAGCGGGAATCTCGGTCCGTTCGATGTTCTGGCCCATATCGTCGTGAAAGATGTACGCAACTTCATTGAGCAGGTCGACGATTCCTGAAAACTCCGCTTCGGCGCCTATCGGCAATTGCACCGGAACGGGAACCGCCTTGAGTCGATCCACGATCATCTCGACGGTTCGATTGAACGAAGCGCCAGTACGGTCCATCTTGTTCACAAAACAAATGCGGGGAACGCTGTACTTGTCAGCTTGCCTCCACACGGTCTCCGACTGTGGCTCAACACCGGCAACGGCGTCGAACACGACAACCCCACCGTCAAGCACGCGCAGCGAGCGCTCGACTTCAACGGTGAAGTCGACGTGCCCCGGGGTATCAATGATGTTGATCCGATGACCGTCCCACTCACATGTGGTCGCGGCCGACGTAATGGTGATGCCTCGCTCGCGCTCCTGAACCATCCAGTCCATGGTGGCGGCGCCCTCATGCACCTCACCCGGCTTATGGATGCGGCCGGTGTAATAGAGAATGCGCTCTGTAGTGGTTGTTTTGCCCGCGTCAATATGCGCAATGATCCCAATGTTGCGGGTTCGTGAGAGCATTGATTCGGCGCCTGAGGCGGCAGGTCTGGTTGCGGTTGCGGTACTCATGGTGTTCCTTATGCTTCCCAGGTATCACGAGAAGGAAATTCGTTCCTTTCGGCAACGCGGACGACGTCCCAAAATGCCCGTGTCATGCAAGCGCCTCCGCTCGCTAGAAGCGGCCGTAGTGAGAGAACGCCCTGTTCGCCTCAGCCATCCGATGCGTGTCTTCACGTCGTTTGATCGTAGCGCCAGTGTTGTTGAAGGCATCCAGGAGCTCGTTGGCCAGCTTTTCCTGCATCGATCGCCCGGGACGGCTGCGAGCGGAATTCAGCATCCAGCGCATTGCCAATGACTGGCGGCGAGGGCCTTCGATCTGAACCGGCACTTGATACGTCGCGCCACCGACGCGCCGCGGCTTCACTTCGATGACCGGGGTGGCATTGCCCAGCGCCTGCTCGAACACTTCGAGCGGATGCCGCCCAGTCCGTTCGGCGATTCGATCCAGAGCGCCATAGACGATGCTCTCGGCGACGCCCTTCTTCCCACGCTCCATCACCTTGTTGATGAACCGCGCGAGCACCTCGCTCTGAAATCGCGCGTCTGGCGCTGGAATTCTGCGCTCAATCTTCGACCGACGTGGCATCTCGTTCCCTCGATCATGCGAGGCCGCGCTGGCAGCCATCCGTCCGTTCCGCCATAGCTCGACGGATTCTCCATACACACGAAAAAGCGGTGAACGTCATGCGACGTCCGGCCGCTTCTCGCACCATGTTCGATCAAATCCGCTTCTGCGGATGGAGCCGCGGCGCCCACCGTCTCCGGCGGGCCCACACGAAGAGGAGCTAGCTCTTCTTTGGCGCCTTGGTCCCGTACTTCGACCGCGCTTGCTTGCGGTTATCTACACCGCGGGCATCCAGAGTGCCTCGTACAATGTGGTAGCGCACGCCGGGGAGATCTTTCACCCGACCGCCGCGCACCAGCACCACCGAGTGCTCCTGCAGATTATGCCCTTCGCCAGGAATATAGGCCGTCACTTCCATTCCATTGGAAAGACGAACTCTGGCGATCTTGCGCAGGGCCGAGTTGGGCTTCTTGGGCGTCATGGTTTTGACCTGAGTGCAGACGCCACGCTTTTGCGGGGAATCCGAGCCCGCGCGCAGGCGACCAGCATATCGCCCGAGCGCGTTATTGGTAAATCCCAACGCGGGCGCTTTGGTCTTCTTCTTGACGCTTTTCCGGCCCTTACGAACCAATTGGTTGATCGTCGGCACGATAACTCCTTGCCGGACAGGAGGCGTTCCAAGACCGTGCTCTGCCAACCTTGACAGCTGCGGCGCCACCTGCCTCGTGAGGAACAAACCTCACTGACGTGCCCACCTTGCGACGGACACAAGGGTCTAGTTTAGACATCTCGTCCTGAGATGTCAACCTCGAATTTTGCGCCGAGCACCGCCGCGCGAATGCGCGGCGGTGCTCGCCAATCAGCTACTCGCCAGGCAACAGGTCGGTGGCATCGATGATCGTCAGCGCCGCCTCCTCCATATCGACATCCGCTTCACCATCATCGTCAATTGACTCGGTGCTGGATGCCGCGGGAACCAGCCCCTGCATCATCAACTCCTCGAGATCCTCAACCGAGGCTGGCTCAACATCGTCAACCGAACCAGGCAGAACAGGAACGCTGCCGCCCGGTTCTCCCCCATTCAGGACCGCTGCTTCCACCCCTGGCACAACGCCAAATCCAGAACCAGCCGGGATGAGCTTCCCGATGATGACATTCTCTTTCAGGCCCCGAAGGTGATCAACCTTGCCGTTGATCGCCGCTTCGGTGAGCACGCGCGTGGTTTCCTGGAACGAGGCCGCCGAGAGGAAGGAATCGGTTTCCAGCGACGCCTTGGTAATTCCCAGCAAGACGGGCACCGCGGTCGCGGGCTCGCCCCCCTGCGCCATGATCTCTTCGTTGATCTGATTGAATTCAAAGCGGTCGATCCGCTCATCCTGCATATAGTCGGTGTCTCCCGGATGAGTAATGCTGACTTTGCGCAGCATCTGCCGGCAGATCACCTCGATGTGCTTGTCATTGGTGTTCACGCCTTGCGAGCGATACACCTTCTGCACTTCGTCGATCATGTAGCGCTGGACTTCCTCACGGCCCTGTGTTAACAGAACCTTGTGCGGGTCTTTTGCGCCATCGGTCAACTGCTGCCCCGGATAGACCACATCTCCGTCATCGACGTAGAGCTGGTACACAACCGGGACCGGATACTCAACCCGCTCCTCTTTCTCGTTCCGAACGTAAATTGTCCGGTCATCGAGGAAGAAACGTCCTTCAATCGCGCTGTGCAGCTTCTGATCTTCCGGTCCAACGGCCAGGACGGTCTTGTCCTTCAAAACCATATCGCCATCGGTGAGCGCCGCATCCCATCCCGCGGGCAGCGGATAGATCCTCTGATCGACGTCCATCGAAGTAATCGCCAGCACTCGTCCGGTATCAGTGGGAACGACCGAGATCACACCCTCTCGATCCGCGAGCACCGCGGCGCCCTTCGGCGCGCGCGCTTCGAACAGTTCTTCGACGCGCGGCAGACCAGTCGTAATGTCAGCTCGGGCCACGCCGCCGGTGTGGAATGTGCGCATGGTCAACTGCGTGCCCGGTTCACCGATCGACTGCGCGGCGATGATGCCGACCGCTTCACCATGTTCGACGATCGTCCCGCTGGCGAGATTGCGGCCGTAACAGAACGCGCAGACGCCGTGCGTCGCTTCACAGGTCATCACCGACCGGACATGGAAGGTGTCCAGCCCTGCCTCTATGACCTCGCGCACAACATCGCGAACCGAACCATCTCCGCTTTCCAGGCGATCCGTCAGTTGATCGCCGATGTCCGCGATGATTTCTCCAGTTTCAGGATGAACCGCTGGCGAGAGAAGAACCCGACCCAGAATCTTGGAGCGGAAATCCTCATCCGAAAGCTGGTCACCGTCGAAGGCCCGCGTAACCCAAATGCCCTGTTCAGTCCCGCAATCGTCGATCGTAATGATCACGTCCTGCGAGACGTCGACAAGACGACGCGTGAGATAACCGGAGTCCGCGGTGCGCAGCGCCGTATCGGCCAGTCCCTTGCGGGCGCCGTGCGTGGAAAGGAAGTACTCGAGAACCGTCAAGCCTTCGCGGAAGTTCGATCGAATGGGGATATCGATGATCTCCCCCTTTGGATCGAGCACCAGCCCGCGCATTCCTGCCATCTGGCTGATCTGGTTCATATTCCCCTTCGCGCCAGAATCCGCCATCATGAACACCGAGTTCTGGCCGCGCAGACCTTCTTCGACGTGCTTGGCCAATTCGTCTCGCGTCGTGTTCCAGATCAGCTCCAGCTCTCGCAGCCGCTCCTGCTCGGTCACCAAACCGCGCCGGTACTGGCGTTCGAGCTTGTCCGCGCGCTCGTCCGCTTCCTGGAGCAGTTGCCCCTTCATTTCCGACGTGACCACATCGTCAACCGCGATGCTCATTCCACCACGTGTCGAATACTCGAACCCGACCTTCTTGATCTCATTGACGATCCGCGCGGTTTCATCAGCATCCTGGAAGTAGCGATACGCGTCCGCGACGACCTGCCGCAATTGCTTTCGCCCCATGGTCTGGTTGTAGTACTTGCCGA
>JBBRVX010000266.1:0-5910 GCA_038246475.1 Thermomicrobiales bacterium
CGCGATCTGCTGGCCGCCGATCTGGTCTACACCTCGGATGGGCCGGTCCACGACGATGCCTACCCGCAGGTGGTCTACGGCGTGCGTGGGCTGCTCTACGTCGAGCTGCGGGCGCGCGGGGCCAGCCATGATCTGCACTCCGGCAACTGGGGCGGGCTCGTGCCGAACCCGGCCTGGACGCTCGTGCAGCTCCTGGCCACCATGCGCGACCGCGAGGGGCGGGTGACCATCGCCGGTTTCTCCGACGATGTGCGCCCGCCGACGCCGGCGGTGCGGGAGGCGCTGGCCCGGATGCCGATCGACACCCGCGCCGCCCTGGCCACGGTTGGGATCGATCGCCTGCCGCCACCGCACGATCTCGGCTACTTCGAGCGGGTGATGACCACCCCGACGCTGAACATCGCCGGCTTCAGCTCCGGCTATGGGGGCGAAGGGACAAAGACGGTCATCCCGGCGACGGCGCTGGTGAAGATGGACATGCGCCTGGTGCCCGATCAGCGGGCGGACGACATCTTCGCCAAGTTCGCGGCGCACGTCGCTACGCACGCGCCGGAGGTGGAGGTGCGGCGGCTGGGCAGCATGGAGCCGTCGTACACGCCGCTGGAACATCCCTACGCCGCGGTCGTGCGGCGGGCGGTGGAGACTGGCTTCGGCACGGCGCCGATTGACGTACCGCTGCTGGGCGGCAGCCTGCCGGACGCCGTCTTCACGAAGACGCTCGGCTTCCCCTCCTTCCTCGTCCCCTACGCCAACGCCGACGAGCGGAACCACGCCCCGAACGAGAACATCGAAGTGGCCCGCTTCTACGCCGGCATCCGCACCGCGGCAGCGCTGTTCGGGTATGTGAGGGATAGGGGGATAGGGGGATAGGGGGATAGGGAGAACGACGGGACGCCGCGTGCGGATCTTTCGTCGTCCCACCTATCACCCCATGACCCTATCACCCATCACCCATCACCCCGTAAACCGTTGCGCATTCCCCATGTGCGGCCACGCATAGGCCTGAACATTGGCCAGGATTTGCCGGATGTGATTGGCGTCGTGGTGGATCCACTCGTGGAGGAGATCGCCAGCGGAGAGGAAGCCCACGTCGGGATGATCGCCGCCGCGGGCGAGGTCGGCGGTGGTGAGCGTTGCGACGAGGGCGATGTTCTCCTCCCGGCGCGACGTGAATTCCGCGAGGAGATCGGCAGGGTCGCGTTCGGCGTCGGCCCGGGCGAGGGCCACGGCATCGGGGTCCCAGCCGGAGAATTGCGGTTGCTCTTCGGCCAGGATCGTGCGGATGCGCCCCCCGAAGCCGCGCTCTTCGGTTTCGATCAGGTGGCCAACGATTTCCAGCACGCACCATTCGCCAGGGGCGGGACGCCAGGTCAGGAGCGCGGGCGGCATGGCCGCGGCCTCCGCTTGCAACAGAGTCAGCGAGGCTTGCAGCATCCTGGCGGCTTGCTCGGGGGTGTATGGCTGACTGGCGCTGCCGTGTGAGGCGTCGATTGCCATGATTGGTGGTCTCCTTTGCCGATCGTTCACCTGGCGCCGCTCACCCTTGGGTTTCGTGACCGCTCATTGGGTGCTCGTCGCTTCTGGCGCGGGGTAGAATACGCGACGGTGATCCTCTCCCGCGAAATGCGGCGCGCCATCGGTCAATGCCATTGCATCGTGGGTCAACCTCGACGGAGATCATCTGGTGAACGCCATCCCCGAACAGCAAAGCGCGGCCGCGATGACCTTGCTGGATTCGCTCTATGACGTGCGCGATCAAGGCGTCCGAGACTTGCTCTTCGCAAACGGCGATCTCATTCCGGAGTTGATCGATGTGGCGAAGGCCGTGCCGCGGTTTTTTGGATTCGACGCCCGGCTCGCGTTGGAGTCCGTCTCCGATCCGGAGGACGATGCGGCAGATCAGGAACTGTTCGCCGTCATCGCGACCACGATGCATCCAACGCAAGCGCTGGAGCGGCTCACTGCCTTCGATCGGGATTGGTGGCTTGAAAGGTCGCGGCGCATCGGGAACCGGCTCACGGTTACGCTGGATTGAGATCGCTTCCGTACGACTGGTCCAACTTCCTCGACGTTGCGGACGACCTCCTCGCCAGCGTTGGCGGCGAAGGAGCGGAGCGGACAGCCATCAGCCGTGCGTACTATGGAAGTTATGGCGTGGCATGCGCGTACGCGCGGTCAAAAAACCTCATCCTCGCGCGCACGGGGAGCGATCACACCACCATCTGGACCTGGTTTGCCAATCAGCCAAAACAGGGGTCCGCGCATGCCAGCATTGCCCAGGCGGGACGAAGGCTGAAGCCCGGAGAATCCAGGCGGATTACGACGAAGGATTCAATCACGCTTCCACCACGGCGATTCTCGCGGTAACGACTGCGCGACAACTCCTGTAGGAACTGAGGGATCTCTCCTAAACGATCACCCCTTACCCTCACTCCCCCTTTCGCCCAACCGCGAGAATGTGCCCGCTGAGCCCCAGCAGGCTTGGTTCTGCTTCGACGGCCCGCGCGGCGGCCAGAACGGACTCGCGGCGAACAGGATCGTCCCAGCCGTTGCCGACGTAGCCGCCCGGTCCTTCGATGCCGAGCAGCGCTTCGAGCCCGAATCCAGCGTCCGCGACTTCGGCGGCGAGCTCCTTCGGGTGGTGAAAGAAGGTCGTGGTGAACCATTCCGGTCTGTCGGCGAGCGTGGGGTTGCGGTGTTGGCCGTCGCGCAGGTCCTGTGCGACGATGCGGTCGAACTCGGGCCTTCCCAGAACATTGAGCCGCAAGCCATCGAGCAGCGATGCAAAGCGGGAAATGCCAGCCGCCAGCACCACCCCCCCTGGCCGCAGCACGCGCCGCGCTTCCTCCAACGCGGTGATCCGCTCGGCGCGGTCGGTCAGGTGGTAGAGGGGTCCAAGCATGAGCACGGCATCGAAGGTCTCGTCGGCCTCTTCGAGCCGCCGGGCGTCCCCCAGCGCCGCGCTAAACGGTGCATCGGGCTGGGCGGCCGTCGCTTCCCGCGCCTGCTCGACATGCAGCGGCACCGGGTCGACGAGGTGGACGCGGTAGCCATCCCCGGCCAGCCACGCGGCGTAGGCTCCAGGCCCGCCGCCAACATCGATGATCGCCGCTGGGGCCGGGGGCAGGTAGCGCCGCAACAACTCCTGGGTACGCGCCCATTCCAGCGTGCCGCCCGCGTCGCTGGCCAGCCGCTCCCGTTCCTGGCCCAGATCGTAGTAGGCGCGAATCTCGTCGTCGATCACACGTCGCTCCGTGGGTGATGGGTGATGGGTGATGGGTGATAGGTGACGGGTGATAGGGTCATAGGGTGATAGGGAGAACGCCTGGCGGCCGATGAACGGCCTACTCGTCGCTCTCGACTCCTCGACTTCTCGACTCGCCGTCTTGCCGTCTTGCCGTCACCCGTCACCTGAAAATAACAAGATCTATTCCGCGGCGTCCCGCACGATCTCGTAGGAGATGGCCAGCACGCTGGCCACGGTGACTTCGGCCGGCTCGGCCGGGTCGAAGACCGGCAGGGTGATGCCGAGGCCGCCGTATTGGGACTCGTAGGACGAGCCTTGCTGGCCGCTGCAGCCGCCTTCTACCTCCGCCGGATCGTAGCCAAAATCAACGCTGTTCGCCCCGACCACGCCACCGAGCGTCACCCCCAGCAGCCGGGCCAGCCGCTCGGCGTGGACCTCGGCGTCGGCAATGGCCGCCGCTTCGGCGGCTTCTTCCAGGGTGGCGCAGGCAGCGGAGTCGTAGCGCGCTCCAACCACCTCCACAACCAGGTCGTTGTCCGCCGCGGCGTCGGATGCCGCCGCGAAAAGCTCCGCCAGGATCTCGGGGGTCGGCTGGCTCACGACAAGCTCCAACCGCACGTTCCGGGCGCGGTCTTCGCCGCGGCGGGCCGCGAGAGGGCTGAGATGGGTCTCGACGGCGTCCGGCTCGATCTCGGCTGCGCCGGCCACGGCCTCCGTAAGGGCTTCGACCTGTTCGGCGGAGAGCGTCTGCGGCTCCGGCCGCCGGTCGCCGCGGCGGCCTTCCGAGCCGTCTCCTGGATCGGACGGCTCGCTGGCGCTAGCCGACTCGAAGCTGGAGCCTCCCGAACCTCTTCGGGAGAAGCCGAACTCGCGATCGCCGAAGCCGAACAGAATCTGCACCGTGGCCATGTCCGCGGAAGCGCTCGTTTCACCAGAGCCAACGACCGTCACCGCCGGCATGTCTGTCGTCGAGAACTGCGCCAGCGCCGATGCGCCGGGAAGGGTTCCCGCGATCAGTGAACCGAGCAGCATGATGCTGGCTATCGCCGTCCACCGGATTCTGGACCAAAGCGGAAACCCAGACGATGCATCCTTGAAAAACCATCCGAGCCTCATGGCCGCCTCCTGGCGTTGCGTTCCCGCATGCACTCCTGACGACGTGCGCTGTCAGGCTGCATTCTACCGCTCAACTTCACCTCATTGTCACGAATGGCTGGGTATTCTATGAAAATGCGTTTTTGCATAGCTGGGGCGGATACCCGAGGCGCCTCGCATGACGCGGAGGCAGGGCCGATTGGACGATCACCAGCCTGGAGGAACCAATGAGCCAACCCCACTCTTTCGTCACCCGGCGCGCGACGTTTGGCATGGTCATGGCACTTGGCCTTGGAGGCGCGGTCGCAACGAGCGATCGCGCGGCTGCTCACGGCCGGACGAGGCGTCGCTGGGATACACGCGCGGTCGGCTTCGCGCGATTGATCTACACCGATGCTGCCGGCATCGAGCTGGCGCAGATGCACCCATACGCGATGCAGGATCTCTCCAACCGTCCGGAAGTGGTCGTTCTGGCAGGTTCACGCTCGTTGGGCGTCAGCCTCACCATCTGGAACACCGGCAACGCGGATTTTTTCGCGCCTCCAGCGGCGTTCGCCCTCTGGGGACTCGACGGCATGCTCTATCGGCCGCGGGACATCTTTGCCAGCTACGCGCCGAAAGCGCGGGTCGCGGCGCTCCGCGCCCTCGAGCACTCGCTGGACCCGATTCCGCCGGGCAGCGAGCGCTTCGGGTGGCTGCACTTCCGACTGCCTGCCAAGGCCCGTCTCGGGGGTCTGCTCTTCACCCCGGGGCCAGAGCGCGTCCTGGTCGTCGCCGACCTCAGCACCCCCGTGACAGCGATCAGTAATTGAAGGTGCACGCTGGCGTACACCCGACCGGGGCGGATACCATCGGGCGGTGATGATGGGATCATACGGGGAGCGATCTGGTGCGGTCAGCAGGCGAACGTGGCGAACGGCCGGGATTCACGGGCGAGCTCTGGCGGGCGATCGAGCCGATCTATACCGAGATCATGGCCCTGCCCTTTCTGACGGGGCTGGTCGATGGCACGCTCTCTCCCGAGCGGTTCCGCTTCTACATCATCCAGGATGCCCTTTATCTACGCGACTATGCCAGAGCGTTGAGCATCGCCTCGGCTCGCGCCCCGCGCTCCGAGGTGGCCGCGCTGTTCGCCGATCACGTAGTGGGCATCATGTCCGCCGAGCAGGGATTGCATGACACCTTCTTCGCCGACTTCGGCATCACACGCGCCGAGGTGGAGCGCACGCCGATGGCGCCGACCAACCTGGCCTACACCAGCTACCTGCTGCGGGTGGCCTGGAGCGGCGACTACGCCGAGCTGCTCGGCGCGGTCCTCCCCTGCTACTGGATCTATCGCGAGGTTGGCGCCGCCCTCCTGGCCCAGGGCTCGCCCAACCCGCTCCACCAGCGCTGGATCGCCACCTACGGCGGCGAGGCGTATGGGGCGTCGGTGGAAGCGGTGCTGGAAGAAATGGACCGTGTCGGCGCGGAGCTGAGCGATTCCTACAAAGCCGTGGTGCGCGAATGCTTCGTGACCACCAGCCGCTACGAATGGCTCTTCTGGACCATGGGCTGGACGCTGGAGC
>JBBRVX010000267.1:0-5904 GCA_038246475.1 Thermomicrobiales bacterium
AGGACGATGTTGTTGCGCAGCAAGATCATGACCTGGCGAGCACGGTCATAAAGGATGCGGTCGGCGAGGCGATCGTTTTCGCCGGTCTGGACGCCGGCCAGCAAAGGAGATACCGAGATCTGGATGGGACAGCGCGCGCCATAGATGACGCTGAAGAGACCGTCCTGCTCGTAGTAGCCGAAGTCGTCGGGGACGACCTTGTCGCGCCAGCGGGAGGCAAAGAGCGCGCGGTTTTCCCGTTCGGCCGGGGAGAAGAGATCGCGCGTCGCCGATTCGAAGTGGTAGACCTCGCTTTCCGCGCAATAGCGGATTTCGTAGCCAGCCTCGCTGGCGCGCATGCAGTAATCGACGTCTTCCCAACCATTCCTATAGTCGGTGTCGAGACCGCCAAGCTGTTGCCAGGGGCCGCGACGGAAGAGGGCGCACGCGGCGGTGACGACCTGATACCGGCGCGAGACCGAGGTGGCGGGATGATCGCGCGGGAAGCCGGCGTAGATGTGGTGGGGCTCGCGATCGATGCCGAAGACGACGCCCGCGTGTTGAATGGTCTCATTGGGGAAGATGAGCTTGACGCCCACGACGGCGGCCGCGGGGTGTTCGAGAGCATGCGCGAGGAGGGCCTGCAGCCAGCCCGCGATCGGGATGGTGTCGTTGTTCAGCAGAACGAGCAGATCGTGCCGCGCCGCTGCCACCCCGGCGTTGCATGCGCCCGCGAACCCTAGCGCAGCCTCGTTGTGGACAACCCGGACGCGTTCGCGATACCCGGCCAGCATCGATGGCGTGGCATCGGTCGATCCGTCGTCGACGACGATAATCTCGCGATCGATGCCGCTGAAACGGTCGGCCAGGAGCGTTTCGAGGCACTGCCGGGTAATCGTCGACTTGTTGTGCACGGGGATAATGATCGAAACCCGAGGTCGGTCGTCGGGACGGAACTCGGGCCTCGGGGCGCCTCCGGCCACTCCGTTCTCGAGGTCAGGAGAGGTCATCGTAGACAAAATTCTCCGAGCGCGCGTCCGCCGTCCAGGCCGCCAGCGTATAGCCGTGGCGGTCCTTGTCGGTCATCAAGGCAGTTGTTCTGGCGATCGATTGAAACTGGTCCGCGAGCTCCGGAATGCAGAGGGACCAGTCAATATCGCCGGCGATGGGAGAAATCCCGGCTTCATTCCCCGGGCTGTATTCGCCGGAGCAGAAGTACTCGATGACGGTGTCCTCGGTGAAGGTATTGCCATGGGCAAATCCGGGCGGAACCCAGATCCACTCCGCGAACGCTTCATCGCCCTGGACCGGCATAGCGTGGGCGATGATCTTGCCGTAGGTCGGGGAACCCTTGCGCACGTCGAGCACCACATCAATCATATGGCCCCGAATCGTGCGGACCAGCTTGCCCATGAACGGGTTCCACTGAAAATGGAGACCGCGAATCGTTCCGGCGCGCGAGAAGCTCTCGTTCGCTTGAACAAAGCGGACGCCGTGCATGAAGGATGACGCGGCGCCGGTTTCGAAGTCGCTGAAACGGTATTGCTCGCTGAAGTAGCCGCGATTGTCGGGAAAGCGGGCAAAGCGCATGACCTTCACGGCTGGAATTGCCAGATCGGTGATCTCGAGGATCTTCACACGGAACACTCCCGGTGCAACGTTCGAATTGAACAGGCGGAATCCCGACCATCCACAACGCAGTCGACTATTCTGCTTCGACCAGTCCTTTGGCGTGCAAATAGTGTTCGAGGGCGTCGCGCCAGGGACGCATGGGGGCGATGCCGAATTCAGCCAGGCGTTCGCTTTCCAGCGCCGAATAGGGTGGACGGCGGGCGCGGCGCTCGCCGGTGATAGTATTCGTCGGCTCCATGTTGACGGCGATCCCCGTGATATCGAAGGTTGCCTGGGCGAACTCGAACCAGGAGCACTCGCCCCCGTTCGTCAGGTGAAAGAGGCCCCGCGCTTCGTTCTCCATCAGCGCTTTGGTCGTTTTCGCGAGGTCGTGGGTGTAGGTGGGCGAGAGCGCCTGATCGATGACCACCTTGACGCGGCCGTCGCTCCGGCCCTTGGAGACCATCAGCTCCGGAAAGGTCCATCCCTTGCGGCTGGTTGCCGTGCCGTAAAGGCCAGCCGTGCGGATCACCAGATGCCGCGGGTTGGCGTTCGCCACCAGACGCTCGCCAGCCAGCTTGGAGACGCCGTAGACGTTGTAGGGATCGGGCAGGCTGGACTCGACGTGCGGATCGTGCCTGGGCCTGCCTTCCCCCCCGAAAACGTAGTCGGTCGAGTAGAAGACCACCCCAGCCCCGATTTCTGCCGCCGCGCGCGCGACATTTGCGGCGCCGATGGCGTTGACCGCGAACGAAAGCGTGGGATTCAGCTCGCAGTCATCGACGCGATGATACGCGGCGGTGTTGATGACCCAATCTGGTGAATGCTCGCGCAGGGTTCGCGAGACGCCGACGCCGTCGGTGACATCGATATCGGCGTGGGTCAGGCCGACCGCATCGTCGCCTAGCGCGCGCAAGAGGTCCTGACCGAGCTGACCAGATGCGCCAATGACAAGGGTTTTCACGCGGGCGCTCCGGCCATGAGCGTCTCCTTCAGCCAGCGAATGTTGAAGTAGCGGGGATCTTTGTCGGGCTCGGGGCCGAAATCACCCCGTTCGAGCGCGTCCCAGATGGAAATTACCGCCTCGGTCGCGCCGCGATCGGCGCTGAAACCGAGGGTGCGCTGAATCTTTTCTCCGCTCACGTAGTAGGAGCGGGAGGCCGAGTTTCCCGACCGGTCGCGCTTAACGCGAATCTCGACGCCATAATTCTGCTCGATGACTTCCGCCACCCAGTGGGCCAGCTCGAGCACCCGATAGTTCTTGTGGACGAGGTTGAACGCTTCGCCGCGGATCTTTTCGACCGGCGCGGAGAGCAGGTGAATGTAGGCGTCGGAGGCGTCGCGGATATGCAGCAGCGGGCGCCATGCCTCGCCGTGGCCATGCACGGTCAGTTCCTGCTTCTTCCAGGCGTTGAGAGTAAAGACGTTGACCACGAGATCGAAGCGCATCCGCGGGCCAAGCCCGAAAATCGTGCCCTTGCGGAGCAGCACCGGGACGAACAAAGGATTCTCGTCGGCGATGCGCAGTAATTCGACCTCGGCCAGCCGCTTCGTCTTGCTGTAGTTCGCGGTGGGAGCAATCGGCATATCCTCGGTCATGATGGTGACGTTCGCCTCATCAGCGTTCGTCGGGGCGTAATAGACCGAGCAGGTCGAGGCGAAGAGATAGCGGATGATCTTGTCCTCGCGGCGCGACTTGGCCGCCGCCAACTCGGCAAGCTGGCGCGTGGCGTAGACGTTGCTCTCGCTGTTCAGTTCGGGGGCAAAGTCGGCGGTCGGGTCATTGGAGAGGCCGGCGAGATGGATGATGGAGTCGACATCCTGGAGCCAGCCTGGATCGGGAAACCGCAAGTCGCCGTTGATGACCTCCAGGCGTTCGTGCGGGGCGAAGGGGTTACCAAACCAGAGGGTGTCGACGACGCGCACCTGTTCCCCGAGTGCGACCAGCTCCTTGACCAGTACGCTGCCGATGTATCCCGCGCCTCCTGTAACCAGAATCATGGCTTCTCCCTTGTTGCGCCGTCGTCGCGCATACACCAATCTGAACCAAACTTCCGCGGACAGCGCATCAGGCGGGAATCTGACCCTGCTGCCGGTTGAACGCGTAGATCGTCAAGACGCCTCGCTCCCGGGCGACAACCGCGTAGTGTCGATGGAGATGCTGATCGAGCGCCGGGTGATTGGCCAGCCACGGCAACGCCGGGCCAGGAACCACCAGATACTCGGCGCCGGCCTCGCGGAGTGCTTCGAGTTGCGCCACGGCCATGTCCTCACTGACATCAGTGTAATCGGCGCTCACGCCTGGGGAGGAGCGAGGGAACGGCTCAGTCAAGCGGCTGCCCAGTTTGAGCATGGCGGGATCGCCGTACGTGGCCACGAGCACACGGGCCTCGGGCGGAACATGGGCCTCCACCAGTCGGCGGAGCTGATCGACGAGCCGGCGGTGATAGATCGAGGCCGGAGCGCCGGGAGCGTGGCGGCTCAGGACAGCGCCGAGGGTGCCCATGATCTCGGCGTCGCGTTGCAACTGCACCTGCTGCAGGCCGGTCAGCATCGCGCGCAAATCGCGCTCGTGCACCTCGGCAATGGCTCGTCCGCGCTCACTTTCGGCCAGTTGGCCGACCAGATGGGCGGCCTGCTCGCGAATGCGGGTGAGCTCCGCTTCGCGTTCGGCGAGTTGGTGCTGCAACGCGGCAATCGCCTGATCGCGGACCTGAAGCAGGGCGTTGCGCTCGCGAATCTTCCCCTCGCGTTCGGCGATCTTCCCGTCCAGCTCCGTCCGCATCGTCTCGTGGCCGAGGAGCGCGGTTTCCAGCTCCGTGATGCGCGTTTCCCGATCGGTCAGGGCGGCGGTGAAATCGGCGTTATTGCGGCGGAGGGCGACGTTCTCCACCCGGATCAGGTCGACCTCGCCAGCGCCCCGGGTGATCGTATCGGCACTGGCCATCGACATGAAGAATCGCGGGTCGGCTGGATCAACGGCTTCGGCTCCGCCTTCCCACCACTCCGCCTCGCGACAGAGGCGCCGGTAGAGATCGGTGATGTCTGAACTGAAACCGTGCGCTTCGAGATCTCTGGCCGTCTTGCGGTGGTGGCGCAAGCCGGGCAGCGTGGTCGTCTGCAGCGATGACAGGGCCTCATGGCTCTGCAGGCCGATGAACTCGAGCACACGGGCGATCTCGCGCTCCGGTTCCAGAAAATAGGCGTCGTAATGGGTGACCATGCGATCGGAGGGCGTCGTATCTTCGAGGATTCTCTCGCCATAGATGCGCCATAACGTCAGGCTCAAGGCGATCGAGAATCCATTCCGGCGATGCAGCGAGGTGACGACTTCCAGCGGGTTGCGGACGACCACGATGGTCTGCAATGGCCCCAGCGCGGAGCGCCAGAACGGGAGATCGACGCTGGAGCGAGGATCCTTCCAGCCCCAGCGGCCTTCTTCGGAAAGCTTTGCCGCCAGACGCCGCGCGCGGTCGCGGTAGGGATCGAACTCGGCGCGAGTCCAGTCGGTTCCCGCGGGCGGGGGACAGTCCCAGCCTGCCCCGGCCGCGTTCAGGACTTCGTCGTTCAGACGAACGAAATCGAGGTGTTCGAAGAATCCCTCGGGGTTCTCTTCCGCGGGAGGCATCAAGTCCTCCTCGGGGCCGAGAAACAAACCCGCGTTCATGAGCAGCTTGGCCACCATCGAGGTGCCGGAACGATGCATCCCGACGATGGCTACCGGGCGTTCGGCCGGGATGTCATCGCGAACTTGGTTCGCATCGTGATCGATAATGGTGTCTGATTGATGCACGCGGTCTCCTCGAAAAGGGATCGTCATGATGCAGACGATCAGGCTCGTCGCGGTAACTCGAACACGAGAAACGATCCATCGCGGGGTGGCTACTGATCTAGCCGCTCGATGATCCCGCCAACGCGTTGGCGATGCGGGTCAAACCGTCGAATGACAATGACTGGCTCCGCGGCCCATTCTCTACCAGGGCCGCGTCAATCGCGGCCCACAGTGTAGAACCCGACAGCGTTTCTGGCGCAACAACGGTCGCCAGGCCAAGCCGCGCGAATCCTTCGGCCCGCAGAACCTGTTCCAGCGCTCCCGGCAAGCGGGGGACGATGACCGGACGTTTGCCGAAGTACACCGCTTCGGCGACGGAATTGTAGCCGCCCATACTGACAACGACATCGGCGGCCTGCACCGCGGCGGCGAGGTCCGGATCAAACTCGACCATGCGCAGGTGCGGGCGGTCTGCGGCGAGCGTCGCGAGCTCATGTTGCTCGCTCTCGGCCAGGAGTGGCCCGGTCACGATGTAGGAAAAG
>JBBRVX010000268.1:0-5903 GCA_038246475.1 Thermomicrobiales bacterium
GGAGCGTCTTCTATGCGGCGCTCCACGGAGACCTCATCAAGATCGCTGATGGCATCGAGCTCATGCTTGAGTCCGACGCTCCCATGCGCGATCGCGACGCGTTCAAACCGGGTGCCCAGACGTCCCAGTGAATTGTCCCGTTCTCCCCAGCGTTCGAGTTGCCACGTCTGGAGCCATTTCACCGCGGATCGAGCCTGCGTCGTGGCCCCCGCCAGATCCTGCCGCGCAAGGCATGCGCGCAGCCGTCGCAGCGCGGCAATCGTCTCCTCGCGCTCTCGTGTCAAGCGGACGTCGACGAATTCGGGAGTGAAGCGAAATCTGGTAAACCATGCGGCAAGGCCCTGGGGATCATACAGAGGGGTCCCGCCGAACCCTTTGTCCAGCGCGTAGCGCCAGCGATCGTCGCGGAGAAGCTCCTTGGGCAACACGTTTCGTGTATTCAGAACGCGTCCGACTTCCGTGGCTCCGAACGCGAGCTTTCCAATGTCGATCCCAGTCCACCATCCTTCCGCGGTCCAGGGTTCAAGCAGCGCGAGCCGCCTCCGTTCGACGTCGGCTTGCGCTGCCTCGAAGAGTGAATCATCGTAGATCGGGAGGATATCGATATCGGAAAGCGGCCAAGCCGCTCCCCGGCCAATGCTCCCGGCCAGGATCAGGCCGCGCACCCCGTGAATCGAGGAGAACGCGGCCGCCGCTTCGCCTACGCGACGTTCAAGGATTGATTCCCACTGCTCGAGGAAGCATTCGAAACGCTCGACCGCGACGTGCGCGCCAATGACATCTTCCATCGGGTGCTCCGTCTGGCATCTCTGCCCCGCGGGCATGAAGCGCCAGCGTAGCGCTGAGCGTCCAGCAGTCCGCGCAATTCACATGGCAGGTCACCGCGAACATCGTTGCCGTTGCCCTGGTAGCTGGTCGGGAACAGCGCGGTCGATGGGTCCTGACAAACAGACGAGAGGCAGCCGTGGCCACGTCATCAATGCCAGGTGTCAAATCGATGGTGACTAAAGTTGGCTCGCGTTCAGCGCCGTCCCCCAACAAGAGCGGCAACATGCATGGCGCCGATCCGACCATCGTGTCGGAATCGTGCCATGAGCGTGTGAATGGGCCGCCAAGCGGCCCGCTGAGCTAGCTGTTGTCGCGCCGCTTGCAGCGCTTGCCCTGGCAACGGAACTGACGGCAGCAGTCGCGATTCTTGCCGCAATAGTCGTTCTTCTGGCCACAGCCACGCTTGTAGGCACAGGTTCCATTGAACCCGGCGGCGGCCCCCGGATTCGTGAGCTCCTTGCAGATGAGCCCTTCGCAACAGTCTTTCTCACTGTTGCAGCCCGCGTACTGATCGCCGCAACGGCGGTTTCGATTCCGATTCCGATTGCCGCGACGGCGGGCATCGATCTCGCGCAGGGCAGCGCCAACACCGGTGATACCGAGGAGTCCGGCGGCCATCCCGCGGAGCGCGGTGCGGCGTGACGCGTTCATGCCGAAGGAGCGAGTGAGCCGATCGAACTGGTTGCTATCCATCAATCACTCCTTTGCATGACGCCATCCGACCTGCCCAGCAGTGTATCGCAGCTGCCATGATGAAATGGGCAAGTTCTGTGCCAGCATCCTTTGGTCGTCGCGGCGGGTTTCCAACGATCCGACCCCTTCGGATGGAGGGCCCGTTCTCGTCCCGCCGAGCGCGTAACCATCCAGATGCCGACCGGGAACGCGCTCACCCGATCAGAGCAAAAACGAAGGGAGCATCCTTGCGGATGCCCCCCCCGATTCAGCATATTCGATCACCGCGCGTCTCGTTCGTTGCCCGCAGGCGCCAGCGATCTTACGTGCAGCCGAACCCTACTTGTTTCGCTTGCACTTGCGGTTCTGGCACTTCAGGTTCTTGCCATTGCAGCAGTCGTTGTTGTTCTTGCGGGCATCGTTCTTCTTGCCGCCGCAGTTCTTCTTGTATTCGCAGCGGCCACCACTATTGCAGATCAGGCCGCGCTTGCAGTCCGCGTTCTCGACGCAATCGTCGCCATCAAAGCCGTTCGATTCGGCACTGACATTCTGACCGAGGGCCGCCTGTCCCAATGCGCCCAGGCCGAGCAGCGCCAGCGTGCCGCCCGCCGCGGTCTTCATCATGCTTCGGCGATTGGTCTGCTCGCCGATGTGCCGGGCCAAAGCATCGAATCGTTTGCTGTCCATCTATATCCTCCTGGGGCTTTCCCCAACATGCGCCTTTATCGCGCCCACCAGTGTAACACAGCGTGTATCCATCCATTTGGATCGATAGTACGGCGAATTTTCGCCCCCGCACATCCGGTGTTCGGACTTCTGGCGGGCGTGTCCATGCCGGTGTGCGTCACGCTCTACTCCGCCCCCGTCGAGCCCCTGGGCTCGACGGGGGCGTGTTCACTTAGGTATACGGTTCGGCGTGGCGACTGGATCACTTTATGCGGCGACTTCTGGTTTGGCCGCGTGCACGCCTGGGTCCGTGGCGCTGCCCCCAGACAGGAGAGCCCAGCCCAGCGTTTGCGACTCTGCTCTGCGTCCACCACCACCCCCTGCATGACACCAACCCCGGCCCACGGATGGCGGGGAGGCGCGCTACCCTTTATACGGCATGAATTGCACCGATCGGCTCTCTGCGCTGGTGGAGGAGTTGCGCGCTCGCGCGCCGCGCACGATACGCGCCGCCGAGCTGGCCAGGCAGCTCGAGGTGACCACCCGCACTATCTGGAGATCCTGGGCAAGAGCGGCGCCGCATGATGCTCGCCGGCCACGAGCCAAACTCGGGGCTGGAACAGGGGCGTCCGGTAGTCAGGGCGTCACCGGAGCTGACGGGATAATGCACACGGTGTTCACGCCGAACACCGCAAAGCAGTGCGGGCACGCGTCAATGCACAACGCGCTCTGGGCACCCGCATCCCCCGTCGTTTGAAAGTGGGTAACGCAATCAGCCGCGTTGGTGCACGCTATGCAGGCGGACGCGCTGGTACAAACCGGCGATCCATCGTTAAGCGCTGCGCAAAGATCGGTGTCGTCGTTGCAATTGTGGATGTTGGCGCCCCCACCAACTTCAAGGCAAATCGAGTCTTCGGCGGTACAACCGAGCGCTTGCGGGATGATCCCGCAGGTGCTGTTCTGCCAAGCCTCTCCGGCCGCACAGCGGTTGCCACAGGCGCCGCAGTTGACCGCGTCGGTCGCGAGATCAACGCATGTCTTGCCGCATGTGGTTCGCGGCGATCGGCAGGTGTTCCGGCGTTTCTTGTGCTTCTTGTGCTTCGAACGCTTCGCATCGGCCTCGAACGTGGCGTTCGGCATCGTGACCGCCAGCAGCCCGGCAAGCATTCCGCCTAACCGGCGGCGCGTAGAGGCGGTGTGCAATCGTCGTGTCATCTGGTCGAATCCGGCTGTGTCCACGATGTTCTCCTTACCGATCGCCGCACGATCCGGCCCTCGCACGCCAAGGCCAACGGTCGGGGGGACCGTTGGCCTTGGCCGGCAAACGAGTTTGGGCCGAGAGTGCCAGGCTCCTGGCCCTCTACCCGCGGAGGTCTTTCCTGGCGGGTCCCGTTTTCCCGGACAACCCGGGCCCTGCTCGTGCTCCGCCCGTCGCTATGCTCGGGGCTTACGGGGTTGGAGTGCCGCTCATGTCCATATCCGCCGGCATCAGCAGCGGCTCGCCGCTGGTCAGCACGAGCGTACCGAGCACGACCGCCGGCTCATCGCCAGCGCCGCGGGCGGTGTGGACGACGTCATCTTCGTAGTAGATGGCGTCGCCCGGCTCCAGCACGACGTCATCACCAGGCTGGGTCAGATCTTCAACGGGACCCGTGGCCCCGGCTGCCGCGCCACGCACGACATGGGCCGTGCCCTTCACCAACGTCCAGCCAAACGACCCGGAGGCGACACCAAGGACCGTAGTCCCAGGATGGCTGTGCGGGAAGATTTCGGCGCCCGGCTGGAAGACGAAGCGAGCCACGTAGACGGTCTGACCAGGAGCCCGGTCGGACGGGGCGCCGGCGAAGACCTCGGCGGTCACCCCCGGCGCCAGCTCAATCAGGCTGATCGGGCCGGACGGGGGCGTGGCATCCTGGGCGGCCATCGGCGAGACGCTGACGGCGCCAAGCGTCAAGACCAGGGCCAGCGCGGCGAGCGCGTTGCGAACAATTTGTCGAGGCATGGAACGCTCCTTCTCTGGTAGCAATGTGCATTCGATTCATTGCGTGCAGACCATTCTGCACACTTATGTCACACTGAAGATTTCCTCCTCATTCTTGAACATGACTCTCACCCCGATGTCGGCATTCTGTCGCCGGGAGAGAAGAACGAATCACTCTGGAGTTCGCCCATGGACACTCCACGGCTCTGAGGCGTGCAGGGGCGGCGTCCCGCGTCTCTTCCCGAACTCCAACAGCCATTCTGCCGGGGGCCGGCGAGCCGGGCATCCCCTGAACTATGTAGTCGGGGTATGTAGATCGGGGGAAACCACCGCCAGCGCAGCTCGTGGAGGGCGGCTCAGCGGCGCGCCATCTCTGGCGTTGGGGCCTGCAGCGCCTGGACGTCCTCCGTGTGCAGCGCCTGGCCACCGATGCCCCAGTCGCCACTTTGCACCTCTTCGATCACCACCCAGGTGACGCCGCGCATCCCCTCGCCTTCGATCGCGACCATGGTATCGGTGAGCCGGGCGATCATCTCCTGCTTCTGCGCGGGAGAAAAGACGCCTTCGACCAATTTGACATTCAGAAGTGGCATTGTGGTGTTCCTTTCGTGATGGCACATGGCATGGCTACGGTCTCAGCGGGCAGGCGGCGGGCCGCCGCAGGGGCTACGCCAAGGCATCCTCCCTTCTATTCTTGGGTACATCCCACCGATCCGCGGCCAGACGCCGCGGAGCGAGATCGGGAATTCGGCGTGGGGTTTGCGCGCTAGCGCGCGGCGCGCCCGATTGCGACGGGCGGGTCGGGGCCGCGGCCGCGCATCTGCTCCCGCATGGCGCGGCCCAGGATGGCGATGCCGCGCTCGATCTCGTCCTCGTCCACCGCGGCAAAGTTCAACCGCAGGTACGGTTGGTCGGCCGGCACGGGGAAGAACGCCGCCCCTCGGGCAAAGCCGACCCCAGCCGCGAGCGCGGCGTCGTGCAGCGCGGCGACGGAAATTCCCTCCGGCGCCCGGACCCAGAGGACCAGACCGCCGGAGACCCCGCTCCATTGCGCGCCGGGAGGAAAGTGCCGTTCCATGGCGCGCAGCATCGCGGTATGGCGGCGAGCGTAGACGCGGCTGACGCGACGCCAGTGGCGGGCCACCGCGCCACTTTCCAGGAAGGCGAGAAGCGTGCGTTGCATCAGGGCCGAGCCGAACAGGTCGACCGAGCGCTTGCGGGCAATCAGCGCCTCGCGCAGCGGTCCCCGCGCCACGACATACCCAATACGCAGGCTGGGAATCAGCGACTTGGTAAAACTCCCGGCATGGATGACGTCCCGCCGCCGGTCGAAACTCGCCAACGGCGGGGGCAGGGGCTGGCCAAAGCGGACCTCGCGGACGTGGTCATCCTCGAGGATGGGCACGCCATAGCGCTCGGTCACCAGGCACAACGCGCGGCGGCGGCGGGCGCTCATCACCGTGCCGGTCGGGTTCTGGAAGGTGGGAACGGTGTAGATGAGCCGTGGCTCTTCCTGCTCCATGGCGTTGAGCAGGAGATCGTGGCGCATCCCCGCCTCATCAAGGGGTATGCCAATCACCCGCGCCCCGGCGGCGTCGAACGCCTCCAGCGCGCCGGGCCAGGTCGGCGCTTCGGTGATTACCCGGTCGCCGGGGCGCCGCCCCGTCCCCGCGACGCGCGAGATGGGGTGCGGCGGGGCGCCCCGGACGAGGGTGTGGGGGGGCGCGGCGGGGGAGCCCCGCAGGCGGCCAGAAAA
>JBBRVX010000269.1:0-5901 GCA_038246475.1 Thermomicrobiales bacterium
GAACGAGCTCCCGTCGCTAGCGCGGTCGGAGCGGAGGAAAGGAGGAAAGCCGGCACGCGGGAACCCTCGCCCGCCGCGAGCGATTGAAGCTCCCTTGGCATCGATGTACCCGAAATCGTCAGATGGAGGACAACATGAACAGTGAAGTCTTCGTCCCCGCCAAGACGACCCAAACACGAATCGACCGTCGCAACCTGATCAAAGGCGCAGCCGCCGGCATCGCCGCGACATCAATGGGCCTGGGGCCGAAGCGGTCGACATTCGCGGCGCCAGCCTACGTGCAGAGCACGAACCTCGTCTTCGCGTTGACCGACGGCGATGCGCCAAAGATTCAACCGCTCGTCGATGATTACATGGCAGCCAACAACGTCACCATCGAGCTGCAGCCGAACCCCTTCGCCAACCTGCTGGAGAAGCTGACGCTCAACCTGACGCAAGCGACCGGCGCCTTCGACATCGTGAGCATGGACGATCCCTGGATGCCGCAGTTCGCCGGGGGCGAGTTCCTGATGAACCTGCAGGAACTGATGGACACCATGGGCATGGAGCCGGACGAGGACTTCATCCCGGAATTGCTGGCCCTGGGCGACTTCCCGGCAGGAACAGGGCTGCGCGGCATCCCATGGGTCGGCAACGTGCAAGTCTTTGCCTGGCGCACCGATGTCCTCGAGGAGATGGGGCTCGCCGTGCCGAAGACGTGGGATGAGGTGCTGAGGACCGCGCAGACTATCACCGATGCGAAGGGGGCCGAGGGCCTCTACGGCATTGGTCTGCGCGGTCAGGCGGGCAACCCGGCGGCAACCAGCTTCCTGCCGGTGCTGCGCGGCTATGGCGTCGATCTCTTCAACGCCGACTGGGAGCCGCAGCTCGAGACTCCCGAAGCGATGGCGGCGATGACGACGCAGCTCGCGCTGGCCAAGCTGGCCCCTCCGGGCGTGGAGAACGTGGGGCACGCCGAGAACGGCATCAACATGTATGAGGGGATCATCGCCCAGTCCGGAGACATCTGGCCTGACCAGCTCCTGCAGATCTATGATCCGGAGCTCTCGAAGGTCGTCGGCATGGTCGATATCGGCGGCGAGCCGGCGCAGGAAGGGGTCAGCCCCGCCAACATGACCGGGAACTGGTTGCTCGGCATCCCCGAGGGGAGCCAGAACGCCGAGGCGGCGTTGGAGTTCATCACCTGGTTTACGGCGCCAGAGCAGCAACTCCGGCTGCTGCTGGATCAGAACATCCCGGCCACACGCCTAAGCGTGATGGAGAATCCGGAGGCGGTGGAGAAGCTGCCGTTCCTGCCAGGGTTGCTGGAGGCTGGACGCAACGCGCTACCCCGGCCGCGGACGCCGCTCTACAACGCGGTGGAGGCGATCTATGGGCGTTACGTCGCTGAGGCCATCGCCGGCCAGACCTCCGGCGAAGATGCGTTGATGAACGCGAACAAGGAGATTCGCGAGCTGATGGTGCGCGAGGGCGTCCTGCAGTAGCGGGCCCCGCGAGTGGAGCCGGCTGGCGCGCCGGCTCCGCGTCCCATCCAGATGCGAGAGCCAGGGGCGTATCTCATGGCAGTCGACAGAGCGATCGGGGATGACGGTCCTCGCCGCGCCAGAGGGACCCCCTGGTGGGAGCGCAATCTGGCGTGGCTCCTCGTCGCGCCGACGATTCTGCTGTTCATCCTCTTTGCCATCATCCCGGCCCTAACCACGGTCTCGTACGCCTTTTCCCGCGTGAAAATGACTCGCGGCGGCGTGCAGCAGCAGTTCATCGGGCTGGAGAACTTCGTCCGCGCGTTTCAGGATCCGCTCGTCGCGCAATCGGCCTGGACCACGATCAGGTGGATGTTCATCGTGACCGCGATCGAGGTCGTCCTCGGTCTGGCGTTGGCGCTGCTGCTCTCGGGGAACTTCCGGGGCCGGGGTCTCTTCAGCTCGCTGCTGATCATTCCCATCATCATGCCGCCGGTCGCGGTTTCGGTGGCCTGGCTTTTCATGTACGACTACGAGTTCGGGGTATTCAACTACCTGCTCAATCAGATCGGGATGCCGTCGGTGCGCTGGCTCTCCGATCCAGGGATCGCCCTCTATGCCATGATGGCGGTCGATGTCTGGCAGGCGACGCCCTTCGCCTTCCTGCTCCTGTATGCCGCGTTGCTCTCCCTACCGCGCGATCCGTATGAAGCGGCCGCGATCGATGGCGCGGGGAGGTGGCACGTCTTCCGCACGGTGACGCTGCCCTTATTGCAGCCGGTGCTGATGGTCGTGGTGCTGCTGCGGTTGATCGACGCGGCGCGCATCTTCGACAAGATTTTCATCATGACGCGGGGCGGACCGGGCTCTTCGGCCTACACGGCGACGCTGACGATCTACATCGAGGGATTTACCAAATTCGACTTCGGCTATGCCTCCGCGCTCTCGTTTCTCTTTCAACTCTCCCTGATCGCCGCCGCGACGTTCTACGTCAAGCGCGTGCTGGCCGACTACGCGGCGCCGGCCGAATGACGGTGGGCGAAGTGAGGGGCTGATGGTCGGCGAGTCGCCATGGGCAAAGGTCGGACGCTACCTGCTGATCGCCATTGTGGTGATGATCGTCCTGTTGCCGGTCTACTGGATGATCAACATGTCGTTCAAGACGAAGTCGGAGTTCGTGGCCCGGCCACCGACCATCGTGGTCGAGAAGCCAACCACCGAGAATTACTACGACCTGCTCGTCACCCAACGCTTCATCCGATTTGGCATCAACTCGCTGATCGTGGCGTTGATGGCCGCGACGATTTCGGTCTCGGTGGGGACCATGGCCGCCTACGCGCTATCGCGGTTTCGGCTGCCGAAGAACTTCAACTACCACCTGCTGTTCACGATGCTCACCGTGCGCATGTTCCCGCCGATCGTCACGGTGATCCCCATTTTCGTGATCTACAACCAGCAGATCCTGGGGTTTCGATTGCTCGATACCCAGATCGGGCTGGGGTTGATCGACGCCTTCATGGAGCTGCCGTTCGTGATTTGGATGATGATCGGCTTTTTCCGCGACATCCCGCGCGATATGGAGGAAGCCGGCCTGGTCGATGGCGACAGCCGGCTCGGGGTGCTGCGGAAGATCGCGATTCCGCTGGCGGCACCGGGGCTGGCGGCGACGTTTATCCTGGTCTTCATCGCCTCCTGGAACGAGTTTCTGCTGGCCCTGATTCTGACGCAGACCAAGGCGCAGACGCTGCCGATCGCGGTGGCCGGGCAGATCACGCAGTACGACATCAAGTACGGCAACATGATGGCCGCCGGGGTGATCACCACCGTTCCCGTGCTGATTCTGGCGCTGCTGGCGCAACGGCACCTGACGCGCGGCCTGGCGGTGGGCGGGGTAACGGGATGAGCAGCTTCCTGGGCAGCCGGGTCGAAGGGCGGTCGGCGCCGGTGTCGTTCGAGCGGGTTTCCAAGCGTTTCGGCGCGGTGACGGCCGTGCACGAGTTAACTCTGGAGGTGCCTGACGGCGAGATGCTGGTCTTGCTCGGTCCGTCGGGCTGCGGCAAAACGACGTCGCTGCGGATGCTGGCCGGGCTGGAAGCGATCAGCGACGGCACGATCCGCATCGGCGACACGGTGGTCAATGCGCTGCCGCCACGGGCGCGCGATATCGCCATGGTCTTTCAGAGCTACGCGCTCTATTCCCACCTGACAGTTTACGAGAATCTGGCTTATCCCCTCAGGGTGCGCAAGCTGCCGAACGTGGAGATCGACAGCCGGGTGCGGGACGTGGCGGAGATCGTGCAGATCGGCGAGCTGCTCGATCGCAAGCCGCGGGCGCTCTCGGGCGGGCAGCGGCAACGGGTGGCGTTGGGGAGGGCGATTATCCGGCGGCCGGCGGTCTTTCTGATGGACGAGCCCCTCTCCAATCTCGACGCCAAGCTGCGGCTGCACACCCGCGGCGAGCTGAAGCGCTTCCAGCGGGAGTTGGCCACGACGACGATCTACGTGACGCACGACCAGGCGGAAGCGATGACGCTGGCCGATCGGGTGGCGATCATGGACGGCGGGGTGCTGCAACAGATCGGGCCGCCGAAGGAGGTCTACGCGCGGCCGGCCAGCGTCTTCGTAGCGGGATTTCTGGGGAGCCCGCCCATGAACCTGATGGAAGGACGGCGGGCAAGCGCGGATGGGATTCCCGCAATCGCGATTGCCGGAGCGCTCATTCCCGCCACGAGCGGTCTTGCCGCGCGATTGGCGAACCTGCCATCGGGGAGCGAGGCCGTGATCCTGGGCGTGCGTCCGGAAGAGATCGTGCTGTTGCGATCGCCTGAGCCGGGGAGCGTGCCAGGCGAGATCTTTGTTGTTGAGGACCTCGGCAATGAGCGCCTGGTCACGCTCGACATCGGCGGGCAGTTCGTCGTGGCGAGGACGCCGCTGGAGCATCCGGGGGAGATGGGCGAGCGGAAGTGGTTCGGGTTCGACGCGGAGCGGGCCCATCTCTTCGATCCGGCGAGCGGACGGCGCATCGATTGATGCCTAGCTAACGACGCGCGGAGCGTAACTTCGCGTTGAAGCGCTAGACGCGGAATTCGGGCAATCAGGCGGTCTACGGCGACGGGCACTCACCTCTCTGCCCCGCCACCCGCAAGCGGGCGCCCGGTCCTGTGCGCAGGGAGAGGGGCGTATTGTCGTGTGCAGAGGGGCATTTCGGGGATACCTCCCCCTCTCATACGGAATCCGGATAAACAGTCGTCGTTGCAGCGGAGAGAACCCTCACCCCCTGCCGCCACCCAGCGGGCGCCCGGCCCTGTGCGCAGGGCGAGGGGGATCGCCCACAGGACTCGATGTCACGCACACTGATCAACCGGATTCCGTATCAGAATGCGCTGAGAGAGGGGGACGATCCCCGTATCAAAGCGAAAGCGGCACTCTTCATCCGGATTCCGTTTCAGCGGCACATCTCGAATCCGAGCCAGGTGCCGGAGCAGCACCAGTGGGTGTGCAGCCCGTTGGCGAAAGCCCAGCCGGCCAGGTCGGCCTGGCTCCAGACGTCCCAGATGGCGTTCGGATCGCCGCCCCACTGCGCCCAGGTGTTGGGGTTGAACTGGAAGACGCCGCTGTCGCCAGTGACCTCGTTGTAGCTCCAGGGGTCGAGTCCGCTCTCGCAGACCGCGGTGTTCAGGAGCCACTCGCCGGAAACGCCCCACCGGCCCGCCGCGTCGTAAATGATCTGAACAATCCACTCTTCCGCGCGCGCCTCGCGCCGCGCCAATCCGCCGCTGAACACACCGAGCGCGCCCCCAGCCAGGGCGCGCAACAGACCTCGTCGTTGCACGATGTTCGATTCGATCTAGCCCGCGACCGCCCCCACCGCCATCCCGGGGGAGGACCATCGCCGGCGCGCCGGTCTGCGTGTCCACTCGCACGAAGACACCTGCCGTAAGAGGAGAGCGTCTCGGCCGAGACGCTCCAGTGTGCCTGTGTGGCCCTGGAGAACTGTACGGTTGGCGAGGCGAAACCGGATGCACGCCTCGTTGTAAACCCTCTCCAGCGTGGTTCAGCAACCTCTGCTGGGGAATGCGCGCCTTACCACAAACGCCGCGGGGGTGGGATCCTTGGCGCGTCACGGCGCGCCGCCGTGACGGGGCGAACAGCGGCGTCATCGCGGGGGAGCGAGCGATTTATCTCGCCGCGGCCGCGGGCGGTATGCGCGAGGGCCACGCTCAGGCCGCGACGTAGGCCGCGAGGTGCTGGCCGGTGAGGGTGGAGCGGGCGGTGACAAGCTCGGCGGGTGTGCCCGAGAAGACGATCCGGCCGCCATCGTGGCCGGCGCCGGGGCCGAGGTCGATGATCCAGTCGGCGTGCGCCATGACCGCCTGGTGGTGCGCGATGACGATGACCGATTTGCCGGAGTCGACGAGCCGGTCGAGCAGGCCGAGCA
>JBBRVX010000270.1:0-5901 GCA_038246475.1 Thermomicrobiales bacterium
ATAACCTCGACGGTACTGACAACAACATCTCCCGAAACTACGGGCATGAAGGACCTACCGCCGATCCGGTCATTCTGGCCCTGCGCGCCCGGCAGAAGCGCAACATGCTGGCCACGCTCTTCCTGGCCCAGGGCACGCCGATGCTGCTGGGCGGTGACGAGATCGGTCGCACGCAAGGGGGGAACAACAACGCCTATTGCCAGGACAACGACATCAGTTGGTATCACTGGGATATCGACGACGGCGAGCGCGACCTGCTGGCCTTCGTGCAGCGGCTGATCCGCATCCGGCGGGAGCAACCTGTACTGCGCCGCCGCCGCTTTCTGCACGGCAGCCGTCTGCGTGCCATCGGCGCGCGCGATGTCGCCTGGCTCCGGCCCGGAGGCGGCGAGATGGTGCATGCCGACTGGTATGACACTTCGCTGCGCGCTCTCGGTCTGGTGCTGCACGGCGATGCCATCGCGGAAGTGGGGCCACGAGGCGAGCCGATCGCCGGCGACACCCTCGCCATTCTGCTCAACGCCGGCCCGGAGGAGGTCATGTTTGACCTGACTCACCACGCCGATCACACTCCGGCGCGGTGGGAGACGCTCATCGACACCGCCCACCCTCCCGACAATGACGGAGCGATGCTTGCCCCCCTGGACCCCGTGCGGGTTTCCGAGCGGTCGCTCTTGCTGCTGCGCGAGGCTGAGCCCAGGGCGATCATCGATCAGTTCGTGCCCTGAGCAGGGCTCTCCCCTTCCTCCCCCATCCGTCCCGTTTCGGTGAGCGGAACGGCGCGTGCAGCCGATGACGCGACGCATTCATCCGCATGCGGAGCACCATGTCTCACCCATGTGGAATCGTTTCCCGAACATGCTTTACGGGACCTTTGACGCGTGATATGTTAATGAAGAAGACGACCAACGGTGATGTGTCCAGCCCTTTGCAGTGGTTCAGCGCAACTGCCGCCAATGCCACGGCAGGGCGATGGATGGAGCCGAGCGGATGGGGCCGCGCCCTGAGGGAGTCGAGACACTGGTTGGCCGACGTCGCGAGCAGAAGAGGAGTCGCATGCGATGAAGCGAGTGCACGAGCATTACGACGATCTCATGAAGGGCCGTATCGACCGGCGGACGTTCTTCAAGCGGGCCGCGGCGACCGGGGCCATGACGCCTTTGATCGCCAACTACCTGGCGAACCCGGCCGCGGCCAACGTTCTCGCCAGCCACAACCACTTCTCGCTGACCAGGGCCGCGGCGCAGACGACGAAGCTGGCGCCCCCGGCGGAAGGCGTTGACACCGCCGAGGCGCTGATCTTCCGTGGCTGGAACTACCGGCCGGAGGTCGTGCAGGAGAACACCACCAAGTTCAACGAGCAGTACAGCGAAAACGCCGATTACCAGACCATCACCGGCGACTACATCGCGGTTATGGAGAACTTTCACATCGCCAACCAGCCGCTGGACATGGCCTACGCGAACCCGGCCACCCTGGCCCGCTGGCAGATCCCCGGTTGGGTTCATGACTACGAAGGCTGGTGGGATGTCGACAAGGCCCGCGGCGAGATGTACGAGGGTGTGCTCCAGTCGCTGACTATCGGCGACAAGCTGTACGGCCTGCCCTACTTTGTATCGATTCGGGGCACGCTGGCCGCGAACATGGCCGTCCTCGACAAGGCGGGCATCACCGCGGCCGACTTCCCGACCACCTGGGATGAGCTCTACACCCAGTTGCGCCAGCTCAAGGCCGACGGCGTCACCGAAGGCGCGCCCTTCCTGCCCCACTGGTTTGCCTCCGGCGTCTGGTTCGGCATCTCGTGGGGATATCTCTTCGAGTGCCTCAACCGCGGAGCCGTCCTCTTCGACGATGCGAATCAGCCAGTCTTCGACGAGAAATCTCTCGCTATTCTGCAGGAGTGGCGGAAGCTGCTGGAAGAAGGCATCGTTCCCGACACCGTCTTCACCATGGGCGAGGCCGACTGGATCGACGCCTTCGCCACCGGCAAATACGCGTACAGCCCGCAGCAGATCTACGATCTCAAGGTCTTCAACGATCCCGCCAAGTCCCAGGTCGCCGGCCAGGTGGTTCCCGTTCCCGTCGTCAAGCAACCGTGGGGCATCATCGACGAGGGCATCTACACCGTGCCCAAGCGCGCCAACGACACGGACGAGCGGTTGGCCCGCAAGTACCGTCTGGCCGGCTTCTTCGGCTATCGCGACCAAGTCGAAGGTGGGGAGCTGTACGTCGCCAAACGCTGGGCGATCGAGGCGGCGCTCAACTCCGGCTACACCGCGATCCTGCAGGATCCAGAAGTGATCGACGCCTACAATAAGTGGCTGCCCGACCCCGAATTGCTCCCAGTGCTGGAAGGGATTGTGAACGCTGGCACCTTCCCCAAGGTCTGGCAGACCTTCTGGTGGGAAGAATGGAACGCCCAGGCCATGAGCGAGCTGCCGAAGGCGGTTCTGGGCCAGACGCCGGTCGAAGAGGTTCATGCGGCCCTGAAGACCCTGGCCGAAGAGCTCGTGACGCGCTACACGATGTAGCTCCCTCGATCCAGCCCCTCGCGTCCGGTTGCAGACGCGAGGGGCACGCCCGTCGAGAAGCCCGGCTCGCCGCAATGGGACGCCGGACGGCGACTACGAAGAATTCTTTCTACTCCGGCATGGCGCTGGGACGGAGATCCGCTTCATTGGGGGAGAGGATGACGATGAAGGTTCGTCCTGATGGCGACCACGGCTGAGTTGGCGACAACACACGCAGCCACGGAATCTCGGCGCCGCTGGAGCTCGTCACGGCTGAGTGACGGGCAGTTCGCCACGCTGTTGACGATGCCGGTCATCGTGGCGCTCCTTGCCATCGTCGGCTACCCGACCGCGTACTCGCTCTGGACGAGCTTTCACCGGGTCGATCTGATCTTCAAACGGAGCGAATTCGTCGGCTTGCGGAACTACCAGGAGGCGCTGGCCTCGCCGGCCGTGGCCCACGCGTTTCAGATCACGATCTACTACACCGCGCTGGTGACCCTCTTCGCGCTGGTGATCGCGGTGGGCGGCGCGCTGGTGCTGAACGAGAAGTTCCGCGGCCGCGGCTTTGTGCTCACCATCGTCATCCTGCCCTGGGCGGTTTCACTGTATGCCACGGCCATCGTCTGGAAGTATCTCTACAGTGCGGAATGGGGCATGTTCAATGCCATTCTGCTCAAGCTCAATCTGATCGATCGGCCGATCAATTTCCTGTCCGAGGGACTGGCGCTGCCGTCGGTAGCCATCGCCCACGCCTGGCAGATCGCCCCACTCGGCCTCTACTTCGTCCTGGCCACGCTGCAAGTCATCCCTGAAGACCTCTACAAGGCGGCTCAGGTCGATCGGCTGGGGACGTTCGGCCGTTTTCGCCACGTCGTCTTTCCGTACATCAAGGCGCCGTTGCTGATTGTGATGGTGCTGGTCACCGTCGAGGCGGCGCGGGCCTTTGATGTCATCTTTTTCATGACCGGCGGCGGCCCCGGGGACGTGACGACGACGCTCCCCTGGGAGGTTTACCGCGTCTTCTACAAGAACAATCAATATGGCCAGGGGTCGGCGCTCGGCTGGCTGCTGGTGGTCCTGACGACGATCATCACCACCGTCTACTTCCTCCTGCTCTTCTGGCGACGCCGCGCCAGCGCCGCGACCGAGGCCGGCGATGCACTACCGGTTTCACGCTGAGGATGGGACGATGAAGGGCGGACGTCTCCTGACCTATGGGTTCGCGGCGCTGCTGGTGATCTGGACGCTCGTCCCGCTCTACTGGCTGCTCAATATGTCGCTGATGTTCAAGACGGAGCTGTTGGCAAGCCCGACTCACCTCTACCCCCACGAACCGACGGTGAGCAACTACACCCGTCTCTTCGGGGGCACGGCAATCGGACCGGGCGGCGCCGAGCTGCCGGTCATCGGTCAGGCGCCGATCATCCAGAGCGGACTGCGCAACAGCCTGATCGTCGCCCTCACGGTGACCCTGCTGACGATGGTGATCTCCCTCCCCGTGGCGTACGCCCTGGGGCGGCTCCGGTTTCGGGGCCGCACGGCCATGCTCTTCGCGATCATCACCAGCCGCTCCTACCCTCCCATCGCCATCATCATCCCGTTCGTGCTCCTCTATTCGCAAATTGGCCTCCAGGGCACCATTCGCGGCCTGATCATCATCTATCTGACGCTAACGATTCCGATGATCATCTGGGTCATGACCAGCTTTTTCTCGTCGTTGCCACGAACCGTCGAGGCGGCGGCGCGGGTCGACGGCAATACCCGCTGGCAGGCCTTCTATCGCGTGATCCTGCCGATGTCCTGGCCGGGCATCGCCGTGGCCACCGCCATCAGCTTCATGGTCTGCTGGAACGAGTTCGTCTTCTCCCAGTTCCTGGCGGCCGGATCGGCGGCGCAGACGCTCCCCCCGGCCATCTCGACCTTCTTCTTCCAGATCTCGCAGCCGACCGAGATGGCCGCCGTCTCGATCATCGCCATCATCCCGCCGGCCATCCTCGCCTACCTCTTCCAGAGCCGCATCCGCAGCCTCAACCTGGTCGATCCGCTGTGACGAGGGTGAAGGGTGATAGGGTGATGGGGAGTTCTGGCTTGGATCCAATCGTCTATCGCGATGGGGTTAGAGGATGAAGCCAACACTTCCAGCACCACACCCGCCTACGGGCGCCCGCCCCATCGACCTGTCACCCACCGGCAATGGATCGATCCGCTTTGTGGATGTCACCAAGCGATTCGATGGCGGCGTCGCCGCTGTCAACGGTTTGAATCTCGAGATTCGCGAGGGTGAACTACTGGTCCTGCTGGGGCCATCCGGCTGCGGCAAGACCACCACCCTGAACATGCTGGCTGGGCTGGAACAGCCGACGAGTGGGCAGCTCTTTTTCGGACAGCAAGCGGTGAACAACGTTCCTCCCGAGGAACGAGACATCGCCATGGTGTTTCAATCGATCGCCCTCTACCCGCACCTCAATGTGCGAGACAACATCGGACTGGCCCTCAAGACGCGGGGCGCATCGCGCCAGGAGGTCGCCGCGCGGACGGCAGAGGTGGTGAATGTCCTCGACATCGCCTCCCTGCTCGACCGGCGCATCCACCAACTCTCTGGTGGGCAACGGCAGCGGGTCGCCATTGCCAAGGCGCTCGTTCGGCGGCCGCGGCTCTTTCTGCTCGATGAACCCTTCTCCAGCCTCGACGCCGCGCTGCGACGCCAGATGCGCTCCGAGCTGGTGCGCATCCACCGCGAGGTCGAGACGACGATGGTCTTCGTCACCCACGACCAGGAAGAAGCGATGGCCATCGCCGACCGCATCGCGGTGATGAACAAAGGGGAGCTGATCCAGCTCGGGCAATCCCTCGACCTCTACCGCGCGCCGCGCAATCTCTGGGTGGCCCAGTTCATCGGCGCGCATCCGATCAATGTTATCGATGCCACTCTCACGGCGGACGGCGCGAGTCTGCTGAGCGAGGGAGTCTGGTCGAAGCGCTTGCCCGGCGCTTTGCGCGCCCGCGTACAGGCAAGTGCTGGCAATGGCCGGTTTCAGATGGGGCTGCGCCCCGAACACCTGACCATCGCCCCGAATCAGCATCCCAACGGCACTGACCAGTGGCCGGCAGAGATCTACACCCGCCAGATTCTGGGGACCGACGTGCTCTACGAGTTGACCAGCCAAGGGCACCTGCTGCGCGCGGTCACGCCGGCATCCCAGCTCTACGAGATCGGCGATGCCGTTTCCATGACGTTCGACTGGCGCGACGCCTTCGTCTTTGAGGCGGCGTCTGGGGACGCTCTGGCGGGTGACAGGTGACGGGTGACAGGTGGCGGGTGACAGGTGGCGGGTGATCGGGTGATCGGGTGATAGGCACGGTGAAGGGCGCGGACGTGAGACACGGA
>JBBRVX010000271.1:0-5885 GCA_038246475.1 Thermomicrobiales bacterium
CCCGCATGGGTCCACGAACGGCACGATCGCTCCTGGCGAGCGCGCACGTCCATTGGTGAAGAGTTGACGCGCCTTCAGGATGCCCGCGATACCTTGCGCGTTTGCAGCCTCTACGCCACTCCGCGCGTCTCTGCGCCGCCCTATCCCGCCTGGTTGGCGATTCCAGGCTCGCCAGAGTCCTTGGAACTCAAAGCACAATCCCTATCTCATATCGCTGACAAACTCTTTACGGAATCGTCGTAACTATCCCTCTTCTCCTCCTCGTCTCCCGGCACCCCATAGCTCGGCGCGGCGGAGGGGTCGATGGCGCGCAGGCGATAGGCGTCGGCTTGCGGACGCCAGAGGCGCCAGAGTGCGGCCAGCTCGGCGAGGGGATCGCGCGACCAGTCCACGCGCAGATCGGTCAGCGGCCAGGGCATGTCGCTGGCAATCAGCAACCCGGCCGAGTGGACGGGCCCCTCTTCTCCGCCAGCCTCGATTCCGGCAACGAGCGCGGTCACGAGGCGATCGCCGAGATCATCATCAGGACGCGTGATGAAGGCGCTGACGACGGCCAGCGGGACATCGGATGCCGCCAGCAGGTTGCCGGCCGCAACGCAGTCCGCCCCTTCGGCGGTGGCATACGTGCCGAGCGTGCCATCTCCCGACCAGGTTGCCGTCACGCCATCGCGGTCGATTGCGGAGAGCTGGCGGTAGGCGATGAGCGGCTCCGATGCCGTGATTTCGGCCATCGCATCGAGAGCCGAGGCACCCGCCGCCATGCGGTCGAGCAGCGCCGTGCCGAGGCGGGGATCGGTAATGTTCTGGGTGCAGGCCGCGCCCACCCCGGCGCGCACCCAGGCGCAGCGTGCCGCCACCGCCGGCGACGACGAGGTAATGGCGATGCCGAATTGCCCGGTGCGGGCGCAGCGGGCGGCGATGGAGAGCGTCATGTTTCCTCCGGGGGTGATAGGGTGATAGGGTGATAGGGTGATTAGGGAGAACGGCGGGACGCCGCCGATGGATCTCTCGTCGTACCTCCTATCACCCTATGATCCTATCACCCCATCACCCTCGTCCGAAATGACTGCCGTGGCGTCGATCTCGACGACCCATTCCGGGCGGGCCAGGGCGGTCACGACGATCCCGGTGGAGACGGGGAAGACCCCTTTCAGCCAGCGGCCCATGACCTGATAGACGGGTTCGCGGTAGCGGATGTCGGTGAGGTAGACGACGATCTTGACGATGTCCTCCATGGTCGATCCCGCTTCCTCCAGCAGCATCGCGATGTTGGCCATGGCTTGCTCGGTCTGGGCGGTTACATCGCCGATGCCGACCGATTCCCGGGTGTCGAGGTCCTGCCCGATCTGCCCGCGCAGGTAGACCGTGTTGCCGGCCACGACCGCCTGGCAGAGATCGTTGTCGAGGTTCTGCTCCGGATACGTCTCGCGCGTGTTGAACGGTCGGATCCGGCGGTGGGTGGTCACGAGGGGGAGCCGCTGCGCTCAGGGGGTGTCAGCCGCTGCGCGGCTTCAGGGGGTGCAGGGGAGCGCATGTGACCGTTCGCGCGTTCGCCTTCACCCCCTGAGCGCAGCGCCACCCCCTGAGCCATAGGCGACTCCCCCTGCACCCCCTTCGCCCCCTCGACCCGCTCCGAGAGCCCCGCCGACTCCTGCACGATGCGCATGGGCTCGGCGAAATCGAAGGAGCGGTAGACGGAGAGGAGGTGGGCGAAGGGGGGTGATTGGGCGAAGAGCTGGAAGGTGAGACGGTGGCCGGCGTAATCGGAGTTGAGCAGATCGCGGGCGTAGGCGAGGAGGCGGCGGCGGTCTTCCGCCTCCCAGCTTTCATTGATCGTATAGAACTTTTTTAGCCAGGGCGCGGTTTCCGGATCGGAGAAAGTAGCGAAATCGGGCGTGACGCAGATCTGGCCGCCGCAGAGATCGCGGGTGACGTGCATCATCTCCGCCAGCTTCGAGCAGGCATGGACGCGGCCGGTGTAAAGGAGGCTCTGGTTCGGCATCAGCAGGCCGCCGGGGCTCTCCTCGGCCTCGGAGATCGACGCCGTGAGATGGGCGTTGATCCCCTCCCGGTAGACCGCCAGCGTGGCCAGCTTCTCCTGCACGGCTTGCTGTTTCTCCAACCCCGTCTGGCGGGCGTTGAACATCGCCGTGCCGAGCATCATGTCGGCGAAGCGGAGGATGCGCTGCACGAAGGCAAAGGCGCTGTAGCGGTGGAGGGTAGCGCGGATGTACGACGCGGCGCGGGTGTGGCGGTAGAAGAGGACATCCTCCCAGGGAATGTGCACGTTGTCGAAGATGATGAGGGTGTCGACCTCGTCGAAGCGGTTGGAGAGAGGGTAATCCTCGCGCGGGGCGCGGGCGGCAAAGCCGGTGCGGCAGATGTGCTTCATCCCCGGCGCGCCCATCTGGGCGATGAAGCCGACGGCGTAGTCGGAGAGTTTGCTGTCGCCCCAGTTGGCGATGGTTGGTTTGACGAAGGCCTGGTTGGCGTAGGCCGCCGCCGTCTCGAACTTCGCGCCTTTTACGATAATCCCGTTATCGGTCTCCTTGACCACGTGCAGGAGCATGTCGGGGTCCTGATCCTGGGGGCGCTTGGAGCGGTCGCCCTTGGGATCGGTGTTGGCCGAGACATGGAAGGGGTCCTCCAGCGCCGCGATCGCGACGTGGCGGCGGATGTTCTCGGAGAAGGTGGGATCGATCTCGTTGAGCACGTCCTGGCCGTCGAAGAGGGACCACATCTCGCCGATCGTCTCGTCGCCCATGCGGGTAACCACCCCGCCAATGTCGTCCATCACCGCATCGACGGCGCGGCGCTTGGCCTTCCAATCGTCGCGCGTGTAGGGGAGTTGCAGCCCGACGGCGAAGCGCTCGCCGGTGGCGGGGTCGCGCGTGGTCATGATGTCTTGCGTGGCCGGGTCGTGGGCCATGTCGTAGATGCGAGCGCGGATATCGACGACCGGTTGGAACATGGGGTGGGTGGGCACGTCCGCGACGCGCTCCCCATTCACCCAGACCTCGCGGCCGTCGCGGATCGAATCCCGGTACTCCTCACCCGTCCTGATCATGTGCGCCTCCCATAGCGATCGCGCCGGCTGTTGTATCGCTCAGCGCGGCAGCACGGGAATCTGGTTGTGCCGTCCCTTCCGGTGCGACACCCGCACAAACCCGGATGGTGTGGAGGGGGGTAGTGTGGCACATGGGTGGGTTCAGACGCATGAGGGCCATATTTGCTCGGCTCTGTCAATCAGTGGCACCGGCTTCTTCGAGCAGCGCGGAGGCCGCCGGGTTGAACGCGGGCACTTTGTCCCTCAAATCAATCAGCTCGACGCGGCTCTGAACTTTTGCCCAGTACTGGCCGACCGTTGCAAAACCGTCGGTGGCGTGGAGTTGGTCGAAGCGCGCAAGGACCGAGGCATGCTTGCTAAGGACGCTTCGGATCGCCCGGTTGCTGTTAAGGAAGCGGAGGGGCTCATGCCTGTTCAGAACGAACATTTCCCGCCTCTTGGCAGTGTCGCTGCTCGCGAGGTTGAACAGATCGACGAACAGCACGTTCTGCCGGATGGTATCGGCCCCGCCTCGCTAGGTGATGAACTTGAACTCCGCGACGCGACGATCTGTCTCGAGGTAGTGGCACCGGCCGGTGTTACCGGCGCCGAGGGACAGGCCCTCGATCACTTCTCCGTCCTCAAGCAAATAGGGGAGTGATACCAGGATGCCGAGGGCGTGCACGACGACGTTGATTTGACCGGCCATGGCTTTGATCGCTAGCGCGGCGAGCAGTACATCGCCGGTGATACCGTTTTCAGCGACAAGGGTAGTTGCCTCGTCGCGGTCCTTGCCGGCAAGAGTCCGCTCAAGCTCCGAGATATGCTCACGAAGTTCTCGGCTAACGCCGAGAGCGCGCACGGCTTCGGCAGACCGAAGCAAGGAGGAATTCATCGATTCGCCCAGCTCGTCCGTTCTGGTCATGGCATCTTCGGCCCCTGACTTACGAGACCCGTTAGTTTGGATTGGAGCATCGTGGGTTCTAGTTCTTCAAATCTACGGATCGGGACGTGGATCGTCCTCAGAATACGTAACGGTCCACGGACCATCGGGATCCTCGGGATTTTCCACGAAACGGACGCTATGGATCTCCGGTGCGTAGGCGCGGGCTAGTAGCACCTCCAGCGGATCACGAGGCGCCATCAGCGTCTTCAAAGTCGATCCGGGCGGGTGGTAGTAGCCCTTCTCCTCGATCTCGGTCAGCGTCTTGAGCATGCCCAGTCCGAGCGCCATCTGCCGGTAGTCGGCGTAGGAGAACGGATCGACTCGCGCGTTGCCTCGGAATGTCCAGCGCTCGTTTCCCATGGCCTTGCCGATCATTCGGCTTTGATCGCGCACCGCCTGCAGAACGTCTTCGAGCACTTCTGATGGATTGGCCGCATCGGGGGTTGGTCCAGCGGCCAACTGCTCAGCCTCCGCCGCCAAGTCATCGAGCGTTGGGGCGAGGTCAGGCCACATCTTCTCAAACGTCGTGTTGAGGACAGTTTCTGGCGTGCATGGTGGTGTCCGCGCCGTATTGAGCGAGACGAGCAGCTTGCGAAACTCCTCCAAGTTCTTGTCGCTTCCAGCCTCGAAAATCGCACCTTGGAGGTCGGCGAGGGGTCCCCGCACGTCGGAAGGTCGCATCTGGAACAGAAAGGGAATCACTCGGGAAGCCTGCGACATCTTTCCGAGCGCCCTGGCCTCGTAGTTGACCCAGGGGGAGTGAACGTTCTCCCGGGTGATGCAAAGGATGCCGACCGACCCTTCCTCAAGTTCTTTCGTCAACTCTGCTCGCCAGAGTGCATCTTTGACGATGTCCTCGGAAGATACCCACGGATCTGCAGCGTGGATGAATACCGGAAGCCACTTCCGCAACTCAAGCGCGACACGATGACTGAGTTCTCCGGACCAACTGATGAGGACTTTCATTGGCTACCTCGTCCCGAGGTTCATCGGCGTTGGCCAATTATGACCGCTATCGAGCCATTGAACGTCCTCGGGATCCGCATCAGCGGAAGGTCGTGGATGACCGCAGGGTATGGGTTTGGAGAGAACGCCAGATCGAGGCGAGCGCGTCCGCGTTGCACATGAAGCGCCCACCACTGTTGGGAACTGTCTCCGGACAATGCGTTGGAACTCACGCTGCATGCGAAGCACTATCGTACGGCCGATCTGCAGGCGCCGTTGGCGATGCCGGTTTACCGGCTTCGTCGCACGGTGGGGTGCGTTAGGGCGTGTTTGCAAATTGGTTCGCGAGCTGTTGCGGACCTACCAGATGCTGGTTCTCGGGTCATTTTGGGCCGTCACTGGCCCTGATCCCGGGCGATTTCTGGATCGTATGGGCCGTCAGCGGTATTTGCAAACACGCCCTAGGCGACGGCGGTGCGGTAAGCCGCGAGCTCCTGTTGCACGAGAGGATCGGTTTGCAGTGCGTTTTCAGAATCCGACGCATCGATGTAGCCGCTCGTGTACTCGGCATTCACGAGGAACACGAGGTTCAAGAGGTCCACGTCCTCGTCGCTTCCTTCGAACTCGATCGTATCGGCGTTGGCTCAATACCAGTCCAGAAACCGGTCGAGCGTAATGTCTCGGTCGATCAGGGCGGCGAGATGTCCGCGCGGATCAGGCGTCGAGCCGTCCAAGGCCGTTCCTCCTACGCACATTGGCGAAGCTGCGCTCCGGTACCGCTTCGCCCAGGGAGAGCACCTGAATCGGGAGTAGTGGGTCAGTTTCGCATCAAGATTTTGTCGTCCAGCAGCGCGGCGATCGCGGCCAGTTGCGCCCGGTCACGGGGGCGCTTCGTGACGGAGGCGTTCTGGCATGGCTCAGGAGCATGACGAGGAATGGCACGATGAA
>JBBRVX010000272.1:0-5871 GCA_038246475.1 Thermomicrobiales bacterium
CGACCGCGCTCTCGGGCGAGATGACCTGGAGCCCGGACGGGGAAGTGCTCTTGCTTGCCCCATGGAATGCCGATGAATCGAGCACCATTCTCGATCTCAGCGGGCCAGAAGCGTCGTTGCGCTCCGTTCGCATCGAGTTCGATGCCAGCCCGCCCTTCATCTCCCCACCCCAGTGGGCGCCAGCGGTGGCGATCCCTCCCGAGGAAAATCCGTCATTGCTGGCGAATCACGAACCGGCTCCCGCTTCATGACCGTTTCTGTCATCGCCGTTGTTAGCGAGAACCCAGAGGCGACCGCCGCGGTTGGAGCAACGCTGGGGAGCTGGCTGCGCGACGGCGATGTGGTTTTACTGCATGGCGATCTCGGCGCCGGCAAGACGACTCTGGCCAAAGGCATCGCCACCGCGCTCAGAATCGACGCGGTCGTTGCCAGTCCCACGTTCGCCCTGGTGAACGAATATGAGGCAGGGCTATTTGCGCCAGCGACCCGTCTCTACCATCTCGATCTCTACCGGCTCGTCGACAGCAACGATCTGGACTCGATCGGCTTTGCGGATCTGGCGAGCCCGCGGGATGGAGTCACCCTCGTCGAATGGCCGGAGCGGGCCATCGACGTCCTGCCGGCCTCCTATCTGCTGATCGAGATCACATCATCTGGGGTGAATCGGCGGAGCCTTCACATTTCCGCGTTTCCCCTCGACGACACCTGGGCCCCACGGCTCGCGGAACTGCATTCGCTGCTCGCCACCCAAGGCGCATGACACTTGCCTTGAGCCTGACTTGAACGTCGTCCCACTTCCACCCTTCCTGTTTCTCGGAGCTTTTGCAAACTTCGTGGCCCTGGGCTCACACTCGATGGGCTCTCAGCACCTCTGGGCTACACTGGCTGGCCGCACGGCGAGTTGGCACGCGCGTCGCCCGGGTGTGTTCAAACGATGGATTCTCCAATCAGCGATTCAGCCGAGCCAAATCGACCGCTGCTCACGATCGATACGTCGAGCGCCCAGGCTGGGGTCGCGCTCTATGACGGCGAGCTTCTTTCGTTTCGATCCTGGTCCGCGGACCGGACCCATACCACGACGCTCCTCTCCGAAATCCACCATCTCCTGGACGCTGCTTCGCTTGAAGCGGGGGATTTGGCCGCGATCGGCGTCGCGGTTGGCCCTGGCGCGTTCACGGGGCTCCGTGTTGGCTTCGGGGTTGCCAAAGGCTTTCATCTGGCGACAGGGGCGCCGCTCGTTGGCATTTCCACCCTGGAGGCCACCGCGTTCCCTTTTGCCGTCGCCAATTGCACCATCATCGCCACGATCGGGGCCGGGCGGGGTCGCCTCGTTTGGGCCCACTACCGGGCGAATGACGGAGAGTTGGTCGAGACGACTCCCCCACGCAATGGCGTGGCCAACGAGCTGGCTGCCGAAATCACCAGCCGCGATCGAGTTATCGTGGCTGGGGAACTGGACCAGGAGCAGGCCAGCATCATCGCCGCGGCCGGCGCATCTGTGCCCGCTCCGCCACTTCGTGTGCGACATCCGGCAGCGTTCGCCGCGATCGGCTGGCAGCGGCTGCGCGCCGGGACATTCGATGATGCCACGCTCCTGGAGCCCGTGTATCTCTCGCGTTGACCATGGAAAAGTTCAGACCACGGTTGATCCTCGACACTCGCCAATGCTACCGTCCGTAGCATGACCACGCTTACCGGTCACCCCGTCGACCGCACAGACGCACAGGCGGGCCGGCCGGTGTATCGCCTCGACATCATGACGCAGCACGACGTCCCCGCCGTGAGCCGGGTCGAGCGGCGCTGCTTCCCGAATCCGTGGCCCGCGTCCGCGTACCGCCGCGAGCTCCAGGACCCCGTGCAAAACTCCTATGTCGTGCTGCGCGGACTTAAATCCAGCGAGGTGGATGCTTCGGAGCGAACCTCGGCTTCCGACGGTGCGGCGGTCGCGAACGGCGACTCCGGCCGTATTCTGCCGCGCCGTTCCCTCCTCCCCATCAATCTCGGCCGACGGTCAGAGAACCCTCCTGCCGGTGAGGATGCCGTCATTGGGTTCGCGGGCATGTGGTTCTCGTTCGACGAAGCCCATATCACGACGATCGGCGTCGACCCGGGTCATCGGAACCATGGTCTCGGCGAACTTCTCTTTCTCTGCATGATCGACGAGGCCGTCGCCAGAGGCGCCAACTGGTTGACGCTCGAAGTTCGCGTTTCGAATACGCCCGCCCAATCGCTCTACCGGAAATATGGCTTCACCGTCCACGGCACCCGAAAGCGCTACTACAGCGACAATAATGAGGATGCGCATATCATGTGGTCCCGCGCGCTCAGCGATCCAGACGTCCTCGCCAGGATCGAGGAACGCCGCTCTGCACTCGCCAATCGGCTCTCGGCACGCGTCGTACCCAATCCGCTTTCGCCATTCGCGGAGCCCTTGAAGCAGGCGGCCTCGTCGTGATCGAGCAGAGCCCGGCGCGGGCTGATACGGGATTCCTGTGATCCTGCTTGGCATCGAAACGTCGTGTGACGAAACCTCGGCGGCGATCGTCGCCGATGGGCGTCGTGTTCTTTCTTCCGTCGTTTCGTCGCAATTCGAGATTCATCGCGCCCATGGCGGCGTCGTCCCCGAACTTGCGGCGCGACGCCACGTGACCGCCATCGTGCCCGTTGTGGAAGAAGCTTTGCGCGTCGCCGGGATCGACCGCCGCGATCTCGATGCCGTCGCGGTGACCCAGGGTCCGGGCCTGGCCGGGGCTCTGGTTGTGGGCATGAACGCGGCAAAAGCGATGGCCTACGCGCTGAGGCGCCCTCTCGTCGCGGTGAATCATCTCGAAGCGCACATTTACGCCAACTGGCTCCACACCGGGCTTGAGGCGCCGCCCGAGCCCGTATTCCCGTTGCTGTGCCTCCTGGTCTCCGGTGGCCACACCGAGTTGATCCTGATGACGGGCCACGGGCAGTTTCGGCACTTGGGCGGCACACTGGATGATGCCGCCGGAGAAGCGTTTGACAAAGGCGCCCGGTTGCTGGCGCTCGGTTTCCCGGGCGGGCCCGCAATTCAGGCCGCCGCCCGTGACGGCAATCCATCTGCCTTCGATCTGCCACGAGCATGGTTGAAAGAGACGCACGATTTCAGTTTCTCGGGACTGAAGACGGCAATGCTGCGCCTCACCGAGCCGATGCGTTCACCTGTCGATCCGCTGCCAGATCTCGAAGGCAACGCAGGTCCTCAATCTGGCCCATTTCGCGCCCACCGCGCCCCGGTGTTTCCGCCCGATGCGCCCATTGCAGACCTCGCCGCCGCCTTCCAACAGGCTATCATCGAGCCCCTGGTGGTGAAAACGGTCCTTGCCGCCAATGAACTGGACGTGGGGACCATTGCGCTTGCCGGTGGCGTTGCCGCGAACAGCGCGTTGCGCGAGCACCTCCGCGCAGAGATCAGCGCGCGCTCACAAACCGGCGCGATGCTCCTTGTTCCACCGCTTGAGTTTTGCACCGACAATGCGGCCATGGTCGCCGGAGCCGCGGCCTGGATGATCCGTCGGGGCGACCAGGACGGGTGGGAAGCGGATGTCTTCCCGAGGCTCTCCTTGACTCGATCCTGATAAATCCACGAAAGGAGGTCGATGCGATGCTGGATCCGTCCCTCGAAGAATTCGCGCGCCGTGCGGCCGATATCGCCCAGGATGCCGGCGCGATCTTGAGGGATCGGTTCGACAAGCCGCACGATGTGCATTTCAAGGGGCCACTCGATATGGTCACCGAAGCGGACCGGGCGTCCGAGGCCCTGATTGCCAACCGCCTGCGCGCGCTTTTTCCCGCGCACGACCTCCTTGGCGAAGAAGGGAGCCGCGGCGCATCCAGCGCTTCTCCCTACCGCTGGGTGATCGATCCCCTCGATGGCACGACGAATTTTACGCATGGCCTGCCGACGTTCGCTGTTTCGATCGGACTTGAGCGGGATGGGGTTCCCGTCGTCGGCGTCGTCTACGATCCGATGCGCGATGAACTGTTCACCGCGATCTCAAAGGGCGGCGCCTTCCTCAATGGGAAACCCCTCCGCGTGGCGCCCACGGAGACGCTTTTCGGATCGCTGCTCGTGACTGGCTTTTCTTACCAGCTCGAAAAACGCGCGCTCCAGGCCGCCACATGGCGCGATCTATTGACACGGGTGCAGGCCATCCGGCAAACGGGTTCGGCCGCGCTCAATCTCTGCTACGTCGCGGCTGGCCGGCTCGATGGCTATTGGGAAGACGGCATCGCTCCCTGGGACGTTTCGGCTGGCGCCATCATCGTCCAGGAAGCAGGCGGTTTGGTCACCAATCTGGCAGGGGGAGCGTTCCGTTCCGACGATCGGCAAATCGTGGCCACGAACGGGATCATCCATGCCGAGTTGGTCAATGTGATCGTTGGGCGCCCAGGCTGACACGACTTGGGCGCAGGCGCCAAGTCCTGCTGACCGTACATCGGCTATGATGGCGCCGCCCATGTGGTACGGCGATGCCTCCATGGGGCGACGCATACGTGAAGCGCGCCGCCCTCGGTGAGGAGGGGATCAATGAAGCTCGTGATCGCCATAGTTCAGGACGAAGACACACCGGCCCTGACTGATGCACTCGTGTCAGCAGGTCACCGTTTCACCAAGGTCAGCACGACTGGCTCGTTCCTGCGTACTGGCAACACCAGTCTGCTCATCGGTGTCGACGATGAGCACGTGGCGCCCGTAATGGGCATTCTGCGCCGCACCTGTCGCAGGAGAACGCAGGTCGCGGTGCCCTATTCCCCGGCGCTCGAGCCAGGGTTGCTCTATATGCCGGAAAACTTTGAAGTCGAAGTCGGCGGGGCCGTCGTGTTTGTCATCGACGTCGAGCGCTTCGAACGCCTTTAGACGAATTCATTCTGGGAGCAGAACACCCCATGTTCGCAAGTGTTCCGCGTTGCCGTGCCATCGAAAGGACCGCTGTTCATGGGTAGCCAGGCTCCCGCGGATCGAGTCAATCGCGATGAGATCGTGGCGCTGGCCAGCCGGCTCATTGCGACACCAAGCACCAGTGGCGACGAGTTCGGCATCATGAACGATGTCGTGCAGTGGTGCATGGAAAACGGGATCCGTTACGACGTCATTGCCCTCGACGCCACCCGCCCGAACGTGATTCTCACGATCGGAAAAGACCATGCTGGACCCATTGTCGTCATGAACGGTCACCTCGACACCGTTCCGGTTTCCGACGCCGCCGCCTGGAAAAGCGGTCCCTACGAGCCAACGATTTCTGCCGACGGGGGCAAGCTCCTTGGACGGGGGGCGTCTGATATGAAGAGCGCGGTCGCCGTCATGCTCCATGTCATGAACATCCTCAAGGACGCCCCTCTTCGCGGCCGCCTGCAAACGCATGTGGTCAGCGATGAGGAGGTTGGGGGCAAGTTCGGGACTATCTTCGTCCTGGACGAGATTGCCGCCGGTCGCCTCCCGCGGCCTGACTACTGCCTGATCGGCGAAAAAAGCGACCTGAAGGTGCGCAATGCCGAGCGGGGCCTGTTAGCGATCAATGTCACCTGCTTTGGTCGGGCCGCGCACACCGCCGCCGCGCGGGTGACGGGCATCAATGCCATTGCCAAGGCCGCCAAGGCCATCCTGGCGCTCGAGCAGGATATCGACAAATTCCATCCGGCTGTCGGCAAACCGGTGATCAGCATCAACACCATCCATGCCGGTGTCGCGCACAACGTGGTGCCCGGGGAGTGCACTTTTTCTGTTGACCGCAGGCTCATTCCTGGCGAGTCCCGCGAAAGCGCGGTAGCGGAGATTGAAGCGATCCTGCAGGGCGTCGCCGCCAGCGATCCGGACTTTCGCTACGAACTTGAGATCGATCCCGA
>JBBRVX010000273.1:0-5870 GCA_038246475.1 Thermomicrobiales bacterium
CTGCGACTCGCGCGGCGGGAAGATCAGAATATCGACGCCCTGGGCGATCAGCGAGTCCACGTCGGCGATCTGCTTGGCGGTGTCCTCGTTGGCGTTCGTCTCGATCAGGGTGTATCCGAGGCGCTTGGCCTCGTCCTGCATGCTCTTTGATTCGCCGAGGCGCCACGGGTTGTTGCTGCCGACCTGGGCGAACCCGACCGTGTAGGTGTCCTTCGCCGCGAGCGGTGGGACTTGCGCGGCGGCTGGCATGGCGCCATAGCGATGCGCGACGAACAGTCCCGCGCCCGCGACAGAAAGCCGTACCACTGACCGCCTGGAGATTCTGGTATCGATCACGTAGGTCCTCCTCGTTGAAGTGGGCGGCGCCCGAAAGTGCGAGCGCCTCGTTCGCACCGCCGCTGCTTCGCGGCAGTCGCCACCAGCATCAGGGATCGCAAGGTAGCCGCCACCGTTTGCGCCCGCTTGAGGCTGGATCACAATGGCGCGCGACGTCTCATCTCACCGATGCTTCAGCGGCAGGAATAGTACCCCCGTCAGGAAGGCCGTCAAGTAGGCGGCCGGCGATCCTCGCGAGTGTTCATTCCGGGGGTGACTCGACGGAATGCCGTTCGGGTGCAGGCAGGGAGAATCGACGACGATGCGCATTACCGATGTCGCGACAACTAAGCTACGCTACACCGTCCCGACGCCGATGGCCGATGCCATCCATTACATGCCTGAGCGTAACCTCCTCCTGGTGCACGTCGCCACGGACGGGGGTCTTGCCGGCCTCGGCGAGTGCGCCGCCTACGGCGGGTCGCTCGACAGCATGGAGCGGGTGGTTCTCGACGACCTGCGCCCTTCCGTCATCGGCGAAGATCCCTTCCGCGTCGAGCGCCTGTGGCAGCGCATGGCCCGGCGGAGCCATCAGCGCGGTACGAGCGGCATGCTGTTGCAGGCCATCAGCGGCGTTGACATCGCCCTTTGGGACCTCATCGGGCAGGCCACCCAAACGCCCCTCTACCGCCTCCTGGGGGGCTATCGAGATCGGCTCGATGTCTATGCCTCAGCCGGGTTTTACGCCGGTGACAAGGGGCCCGCGCACCTTGCCGAGGAAGTCGGTGGGTACGCTGACCGCGGATTCCGCACGGTGAAGATGAAGGTCGGCCGCAACCCCGACGTGATGCTCAATCCCTTGCCCGACATGTGGGCCCCTGACTACGCCACGGCCACGCTCGAAGAAGACGTCGAGCGCGTGCGGGCGGCGCGAACCGCGGTTGGACCGCGCGTCCGTCTGGCCATCGATGCCAACAATGCCTGGACGCCTCCGGTAGCGATTCAATTCACGCGAGACGTAGCTGACCAGCGCATTCACTGGCTGGAGGAACCGGTTGCCACCGACGACATCGCCGGCAGCGCCGAGGTCGCGCGGGCGCTCGACGTGCCCGTGGCCGGCTACGAAACCGCCACCGGCCTGGCCAGCTTCCGCGAGTTGATCGCGCGCCGGGCCGTCGACATCGTGCAGCCCGACGTCATCTGGAGCGGTGGCATCACCGTTTGTCGCAAGGTAGCGGCGCTGGCCGAGGCGTACGGCCTACCGGTCATTCCCCACGTCTTTTCGTCGGCCGTCGCCTCGATCGCCAATATGCACTTCATCGCCTCGCTGCCGAACGGAGGCTTGCTGGAATTCGACCAGAATCCCAACCCGCTTCGTTCAGAGCTGTTCGAAGATCCCCTTGAAGTCGATCCAGATGGCACAATCCGCCTGCCTGATCGGCCCGGGCTGGGCGTTACGCTGAATCAGTCGGTGATCGACAGGTATCGTGTCTCCTGAAACTCGGGATTCGGCAGTATCGCGACGCGGCGACAGAGAGGAATGCGCGGATGAAACTCGATGGCAAGGTTGGCGTTATCACCGGAGCGGGCTCTGGCATGGGGCGGGCCATCGCGCTTGCCTATGCGCGCGAGGGCGCGAGGGTCGTTGTCGCCGATCTCGATGCTGATGCGGCGGAAGACGTCGCGGCGGAGATCACGACTGCTGGCAACGCGGCGCTCGCAATCCAGACCGATGTGCGCGATCAGGCCCAGGCGCAGCGGATGGTCGATGCGGCCGTAGAGCACTTCGGCGGCATCGACATTCTGGTGAACAACGCCGGCGTGGCCAGGATCATCCCCTTTCTGGAAACGACAAACGACGACTGGGATTTCATATTCGACGTGAACTGCAAGGGGCTCCTGTGGTGTTCCCAAGCCGCCGCCCGGCAAATGATTGCCCAGGAACGGGGTGGCAAGATCATCAATATCGCGTCGCAAGCCGGAAGGCGGGGCGAGGCGTTGGTGCTTGCCTACTGCGCCAGCAAGGCTTGTGTAATCAGCATGACCCAGTCGATGGCGCTCGCGCTGGCGCCGCACAAGATCAATGTCAATGGCATCGCGCCTGGCATTGTCGACACGCCTTTGTGGATTGGACTCGACCAGCAGTTCGCGAAACTTCTCGGTTGGGAGCTAGGCGAGCCCAAGCGCCGCTTCGTCGAGTCGATTCCCCTTGGCCGCATCGAGCAGCCAGAAGATGTCACCGGCGCGGCCATCTTTCTGGCCTCGTCCGATTCCGATTACATGACCCAGCAAACGATCAACGTCGATGGCGGAAATTGGCCCGGCTAAGTTGGTGGTCGCTGTGTTCTGGAACTTCGGCGCTGTTTGCCGTGCCGCGGGCGACCCGCGCGTCGCCCCTCCAGCCGCGAACGTGCTGAAGCATCCTGCAGGCATCCCTGACCACCCACGTAGGAACAGCTAGGAACAGCGCTGACGGCACGTGAACTTGCATTGGAGGATCTATGGCCCTCGACGGAAGGACCCGCGAGGCGATCGATCGCCTCTGGCATGAGATCGAACGACGCGAAGATGAGCTGATTGAAACGGTCGCCGAGTTGGTCCGCATTCCCAGCCCGTTGGGCGAAGAAGCTCCCATTCAGGCATACGTGGCGGACCACTTGCGCGCGTCCGGGCTCGACGTCACCACCTGGGACCTCGATGCGTCGATCAAGACGTTGCCGAATGCCGGCGACAGCGGCGTCTCCTTTGCTGGGCGACCGAATGTGGCAGGAGTGCGACCGGGCGCTGGCGGTGGCCGCTCGCTGATCATCAACGGTCATGTCGATGTCGTTTCTCCCGAGCCGATCTCGGCATGGTCGTACGATCCCTGGCAGGCCACGGTCGTCGGGGAGCGGATGTACGGGCGCGGCGCGCACGACATGAAGAGCGGCGATGCCCTCAACTTGATGCTGCCTCGTTTCCTCAAGGACGTTGGCATCGAGCTGCAGGGCGATTTATTCATTCACAGCGTCATCGAAGAGGAATGCACCGGCAACGGCGCCCTTGCCGCGTCGATGCTTCATCGGGCCGATGCCGCCGTGGTCACGGAGCCGACCGGCGGACGATTTACCCAGGCGCATGTCGGCGTGCTCTGGTTCCGCATTGGCATCACCGGGAAATCGTGGCATGCCATGCAGGCCTGGAAGGGCGTCAACGCCATCACCAAGGCGATCCCGATCATGCAGGCGTTGCAGGCGCTCGATGCGCGTCTGAATGAGCAGACGCATCCCGCGTTCACCGCCACCGAGCATCCCATCAATCTGAACATTGGGGTGATCCAGGGCGGCGACTGGCCAAGCACCGTGCCTGGAGCGTGCGAGTTGCACTGCCGCCTCAGTTGCTATCCCGGACAGTCCGTCGCGCAGACCCGGCAGGAGATCGAATTGGCGATCGCCGGGGCCGTCGCGGGCGATCCCTGGTTCGACGAGCATCCCGTCAGCCTCGTCTGGGATGGGTTCCAGAGCGCGGGGTCGGAAGTCTCCATGTCCGAATCGTCTGTCCAGCTTCTGGGCTCCTGGCATGAGCGCGTTTTCGGCAGCGCGATGGAGCCGATCGCCGGCACCGGCATCAACGACATGCGCTATTACAACTTCGCCGGAGTTCCGGCAGGCTGCTATGGCGCGCGGGGAGAGAACGCCCACGCCGCCGACGAATGGCTCGATATCCGATCGATGGTCCCGGCCGCCAAAGTGCTGGGAGCGTTCATGCTCAATTGGTGCGGCGTGAAATCGTGACCAAAGCCCGAACGCGGGGAGAGCCAACTGCTGCTATACATCATCGAGTCGTTCAACATGTGAACTCGTTCGGCGTTACGTGAAGGAGTCGCGACGTGACGGACCCCCGTGTATCCAAACTGGTGGCAGATGTAGCCGCGGGCCGGATAAATCGCCGCCGGACCTTGTCGCTTGGCCTCAAGCTGGGGATCGCCACGCCGCTGCTGAATGCACTCTGGCAGGCGGCTCCATCCGCCTCGGCCACTTCCCTCCACACGCCGTCACCCGAACGATCGTCGCAGGCCTTCCAGGATCAGTCCACCGGAACGCTGACGCTGGTGCGCGATGGCAGCTCCCCAGATATCGATCCGCACACCGCCTATGACAACCTCTCCTCGATGCTCTTCCTTGGGCTCTACGAGATGCTCGTTCGCTACAAAGGCAGTTCGACTGATGAGATCGAGCCGATGCTGGCCGAATCGTGGGAGACCAGCGACGACGGGATGGCCGTGACGTTCACGTTAGCGCCCGGCGCCCTTTTCCACGACGGCTCTCCTGCTGACGCTCAGGCTGTCAAAGCCTCCTTCACCCGGTTCATGGGCCTCGATACGGGCCCAGTGATGGTCATCAAGCGCTTCATGTCCACGCCTGAGCAAATGGAGGTCGTCGACCTCACAACGATCACGTTCAACCTCGATCGCCCTTCACCACTCTTCCTGCCCGCGATGGCGTCGGAATACGGCCCGCTCATCGTCAATCCGCGCATGGTCGAAGCGAACAAGACCGAAGAGGACCCGTGGGCGCACGAATGGTTTCTCATCAACGCGTCAGGCTCAGGCCCATATACCCTCACCGAAAATCTGCCCAGCGAGCAAGTGGTGATGACGAAGTTCGAGGAGTTTCACGGCGGCTGGGAGCGCCCCCACCTCGACAAGATCGTGGTGCGCATCGTCGAAGAGGCCGCCACCCGCCGGCAGCTCCTGGAGAGTGGCGATGCGGACGCTTTGACCCAGAACCTCACGCCCGACGATGTCGACGCGTTGCGATCGAGCGAGACCCTGAAGATCGAGCTTTATGATTCCACCTCGGTCTATTGGGTCATCATGAATGCGCCACGCCTGCTCGCTCGGGAAGCCCGTCAGGGATTCTCGTACGCCTTCCCGTATGACAACGTGGTTGAGAGCGCCTATCGCGGCCAGATCACGCGCTCCGGCCCCCTCGCCTCAACCGTGATTGGGTCCGATCCCGATGTCTTCCTCTACGAGACTGATCTGGACAAAGCCAAGGAGCTGATCCTCGCGGCGGGCTTCGTCGAAGGCGATGTCTTCGACTATTGGTTCGCGTCAGGCGATGAGGTCGAACGCGTCATCGCCCAGCTCTTTCAGGCGAACGTCAGCAGCATGGGCTTCACGCTCGAGCTCGTCGAAGTCGAACGCGCCGCGCTTACTGAGCTCGTCTACGGCGACTCGCCTGCCGAGGAGCGGCCGATGTTCGTCGGCGGCTGGGGCTGGTGGCCGGATTACAACGACCCGTTCAATCTGCTCGATCCCAATTTCTCACCGAAAGATGGCGCGGGCATCTCCAATGGCGGGTGGTGGGTGAATGAGCGCTTCAGCGAGCTGATGGCGCTTTCCCAGAACTTCCAGTCCGAGGAAGAGCTGAACGGTTGGATGAAGGAGATCCAGAACATTCTGACCGAGCAGGATCCCCCCGCGATCTTCTACGGCGAGCTGCTCTGGTACACCGTGATGCAGAGCAATATCCAGGGATTTGTGCCAAACCCACTCTACCTGGGCTCGTACA
>JBBRVX010000274.1:0-5784 GCA_038246475.1 Thermomicrobiales bacterium
CTTACGACTCCCGACTCCCGACTCCCGACTCCCGACTCACGTCAAGACAACGCCCCTCCTCCGTGCTTCACGGAGGAGGGGCGAGATCAGAGGACGGAAGTTCGCCTCCGGACGTGCTGATTCCGGTCGCTAGGCGGTCCGGTTCCAGTTGGCAATGTTCCAGTAATTGACCTCGAAGTCGCTGACGCCGATGTTTTCATCGCGCAGCGTCGTGGCGATGCCGTACTTGTCGGCCGCGCGATTGACGAGCGGAATCACCGCGACCTCGTTGATCACGATGTCGTTAAGCTGAATGAAGAGTTCCGCCGCCTTGGCGATATCCGTCTCCAACCGCACCTGATCAAAGATGGTGTCGTAATCCGCGTTCTGGAAGCGGCTGTAGTTCTGGCCGTTCCAGTTGTTCGACTTCTGCGCGACGTTCTCGCCGTCCGGCCCCGCGTACCAGCCGATCATGTAGGCGACCGGGATCGGTGTGGTGGCGTTATTGGTGTACATCTGGAAGTCGTTGTAGAAGTGGTTGATGTTCTGCTCGTTGCCAGGAGAGCCGTCGAAGAAGACGGCGGCGTCCACCTGGCGCAGTTCGACCCGGAAGCCCATGGCCTCCAGACCCTGCTTGATGATCGCCTGCTCCTTCTGGCGGACGGGGTTGATCGAGGTAACGTAGGTGATGTTCAGCTCCACGCCATCCTTGGCGCGCACGCTGCCCTCCATCACCCAGCCAGCCTCTTCCAGGATCTGCTTCCCCATTTCGACGTTGTATTCCCAGGAGGTATTTGGCGAGGCCATCGCCGGAATGCCGCTGAGGATATTCGCGGTCGGCGGCTCGAACTCTTCGCCGGCGTAGAGCTGCGTGGAAATGACGTCCCGTTGGGCCGCCAGGTTGGCCGCCTGGCGCACGGCCTTGTCGCCCATGGTCGGATTGACCGTGCTCATCTCCGCTTTCTGCCCATCAACTTCAGTGGTGTAATCGGCGAACTGGATCTCGATGCGCTCGACCGAGGTGCCGGGCACGACTCTCAGCACACCCTTGCCGCCCTTCTCCAACTCGGCCAGAACATCCGGCTCGACCTGCAGGTTCCAGGCGTAATCATAGTCGCCGGTCTGGAGCACCGCGCGTGCGGCGGAGGCGGCATCGCCGCCACCCTTCAGATTGACCTTGGAGAAGTAAGGCTTGTCTGCCTCACGGTAGTTCTCGTTGACGACGTAGATGGCCTGATCGTTCGGCGAGAACGTTTCGATCTTGTAGGGCCCGGTGCCGACCGGATTGAGCAGGAAGGCATCATGCGCGGCCTTCCCATCCTCGACGTCCAGGATGTGCTTGGGGTAGACGGCGCCCCAAACGGTCCCGGCGTGCGGCTCGAACCAGTTGGCGTTCGGTTCCTCGAAGAAGACCTGGACCGTCTGCGGATCAACCACTTCCATGGAAGAGATGATCGCATAGACGCCAGCGGAGACGGAGGCGTTGGCCGGATCAACGACCCAGTCCCGGGTGAAGAGCACGTCATCGGCAGTCAATGGCTCGCCATCAGCCCAGGTAATGCCCTCGGCGAGTTTGTAGGTAACGCTCTTGAGGTCTTCGCCGAGGAGGCCGTTCTCGACCGTCGGCACCTCGGTGATAAGGTTCGGAATGAGCGTGCCGTCTGGCAGGTAGTGCATCATCGGCTCCATGATGAGGCACGCTGCCAGATAATCCTTGGTGCCAGTCGAGACATGCGGGCTGAGCATGCTTGGCGCCTGCCACTGGATCAGCTTCAGCTCGCCGCCCTCGCCCCGGGTGCGGCCATCCATCCCTTCGGCCGGCGCCCCGGTGACGCCCTGCGCGGCCACGCCCCAGCCGATGTGGCGGCTTGGCCGAGCCTTGACCGTCTCGGCGCGCAGGACAAAGGAAATGACCGACATGCTCACGCCGAGCGCCAGCGCGCGCATGGTGAACTCGCGGCGCGTCATGGCTCCCGACTGCAGCGCCTCATGCAGCGCGGCGAACTTTCCCTTTTCAGGCGTTTCCATCATTGCGGGATCGCTCCTCTCTCCAGGCATTGCACCAATGTGCGACGAGCACATGCTCTCCAAGGCGGCCTCATTGCCACCTTCAAGCGCGCATTGTACCGCTGACGGGGGTGATGGGCGATGGGTGACGGGACGATTGGCTATCGGCTATCGGCTATCGGCTATCGGCTATGAGCTCGTCTTCTCTCTCGACTTACCGTCTCGCCGTCTCGCCGTCTCTCCTTCACCCGTCACCCACGACCAACTCCAGTGTCGATCCCACCACCGCTGGGTCTTGGAGCTGATAGGCTCCTGCTGGGAGATCGAGCAGAACGAGGTCGCCCTCGCTGCCAGCAGGAAGGGTCAGGACGCCAAGCGGCCGGGCGTGGGCGTCATGCAGGATGATTGTGTGGGGGGTTCGGCCGCGATTGACGCCATGGAGCGCGACCACCGGAGATGACGCGATGTGTCCTGCCGATTGACTGGCCCACTGCATCGGCTGAGCGTCGTCGGCGATACTGAAGCCAATGGTCAGCCGGTCCCCCAGGGGAGGAGGCAACAGAAGCGATTCTTCATCGAACCAGACGACTCCGCGCTCGGCGACGAAAAACCAGCGGGCGGCGATGGCCTGCAGCGGGTCGCCATGGCCCCGGAAATAGAGCAGGTCGACAACACCGCGGCCATCACTCCAGATGGCGGCCGGCGTCATCGATGCGATGCGCAATGCGCCAGGGTCGAGCGCCGCGAGCCCCTGGGCTCGTTCCTCGCTGGTGACACCGGCAACCCCCACGGCTGTTTCGAGAAATCGTGGCGTGACCATGCTGGCCACGGCCTGCCAGTCGCCGGCCTCCCAGCACGCGGCAAGTTCGACCGCGGCGGCGGAGATCATGCCGTCGAGCAACGGATCGACGACAGCCTGGCGATCGAACCCCGGCGTCGGTGTCGGTGGCGCGATCGGCGAATCTCTGGATGACGTCGTTGGCGCGGCCTCGGGAGTGGCGGCCGGAGGCTGGCAGGGAACGCCGGAAAGCGGCGTTCCCGCACGATCGGCGCGCATGGGAAGGGCGAGGATGATCCCGCTGGGAGTCATGTTGGCCAGGCAGAGGATCGCCAACACCGCCAGCGTAAGCCGCCAAGGCATGGTGAATCTAGGTGACCGTGAAGTTCGCTTCCATCCCATCGGCAAGGAACGGGATGCCCTCCGCATCCAGAAAGAGGCAGACGATGGTGTAGACACCGGGATCGAGATCGACCAGGACGAGATCCTGCTCGCGACCGGAGCGCACCGGGACCTCGCCGATGAAGGTCACGGCGTCCGGAAGATCGGGGCCGCTTTCGCGTAGAAAGTCGGCGGTGGTGAAACCGTCTGCCATCTTGATGACCAGCATCTCGTGATCTTCGCTGGCGACGTTGGTTCCCCGCAGGACCACGTCGGGGCCCTTCACCGTGGCAGGCTCGAGGTCGAACGAGACATCGCGAATCTCGACCGCAATGGACGCGGCGCCGGCTGGAGCGTCGACCGATATCTGGCGCTCGAAGGCGAGTATCCACCCGTTGCTTCCGGCCTGACGCTCGTCGCGCGGGGTCTGCTCGAAGGTCCATTCGGCACGTTGGAGCTGGTTGCCGACGGCCTGAGTCACGATTGCCTTCGCCTGGTTGTCGTTCAGGCGCTCGACATCTTCGAGGCTCACAATGCGAGTGGGCACGGGGCTCAGCTCGGCGGATATGGCGAGATAGTCCTCCCGCGAGAGGGGCACGCTGCTGCCAAAGAGCTGTCCCAGGTAACGCTCGCCGGCCAGATGCGTAACGGCTTCTTCGTCGCCAGCGGTCAGACACGCGGCCAGGGATTCCGAAACGACGGTCAACTCGTCGAGCAGCAGCGCGGCAGGGTCAGGGGCGACCGGCGTCGCGCCAGGAGGAGTTGCCGCGGGCAGCGAGGCGGGAGTGGCCCCCTCGACTTCTTCGATTTGAATGATGACGGAACCGATCGAGGTCGTCGTTTCTGAGGCGGAGTTTGGGACATCACAGGTTGCGGCGTGCGCGGAGGGCGTCCCACTCAGGCCCGCTCCCACGAGCGACGCCGCAAGCAGCAGCGTGAAGGGCGCTCTCGTTCGGGAGGAACGGAAGACCAACGGACCCTGCCGAATCGGCTGCTGCGGCTTCACGCTCCAGATCATGCGTTGTACTGCCCCCGAATGGCTGATTCTTGCGCATGGCAACGGTTGCCAACGCGGAAAGTTGGACACGGCATCATGGTGCGGGGGCGAAAGTGTAGCGCACCAGCGCTGAAGGGGAACCCGAGACGGGCCCTATACTCGGCGCGGTGAGGCGGCAGGAGCAGATAGGGCGTGGCATGGAACGGTTCCCCCCCGGCGACGATCCGGCGGACCTGAACGGGCATGGACACCTCGAAGAAGACTGGGCGGAGATTCTGGCCCGGAGTGTGGCGCACCTGGCAGCGCAACTGACGATCAACCAGATCCGCTTGCGAGCGTTGGCCACCGAGCTTGGCGACCAGACGCTGGTCAACCCTGAGGCGGTGGCGGCGCGCGTGCGTCAGATCGCGGATGTGGAAGTGGGCGTCTATCTGCGGGAGAACCTCGGCGAGAGCCTGGTGGAAATCATCGATGTCGAAGCATTGGAACAAGACCTCCTGGCGTACCTGCACGAGGGCGAGGGCGGGACGGCTTCGCCGTAGGGGGTGACGCTGCGACTCCCCCTCCGCCCCGCCAGCGGAGATAGAGCACGGCGAGACCGGCGGTGGCGAAGGGCTGCGAAACCGCGTAGACCAGTGATGCCACGCTGTTGGCCGCATCAATCGGAAAGCGGACCAGAATCATCAAAACCAGAGCGACGATAATGCCCGGCGTGCCTCCCAGAAACGCCAGCACCCCCCAATTTGCCGCGGCCTGCCACCAATGGCCCTGTATCGCGGTGGCCGATCGCTCCAGCGCCGCCTTGCCCCGAATGCCTTCCAGAACGGCGGCGTATTCGCCCAGCAGCCAGCGCACGAAGCGATTGACCGCCCACGGAATGCCAACCAGGGTTATGGCGAGGAGAATCACCACGACCAGAGCCCGCAGCACGGTCCAGAGATAGTCCGGCAGCTTGCGCAGCCCCTCGCGCAGCGAGCGGCGGACGCTCGGCGTCTTACCGGCGGCACTATCGCCCACGGCCTGGATGACCGCGGGCGTCACCACCAGAAAGAGCAGGCCCGACTGGAAGAGGGCGGCCGTGCTCATCAGGAACTCGACCTCGGCGCTGTCCTCGGTCAGGGTCGTGAGGGAAGCGAATTCCGGACTCTGCGCCAGCAGGAACTGGAGCGCGCTCACGAGGAGCGTTGCCGGAATAGTGATGCTGCCGATTCCGGCGAAAACCAGGAAGTGAGATCGGTAAACCTGCCATGTCTCACGCAGGAGCGGCCAACTGACCCTCACGAAGGCAACGAGCAACGCCAGGCCCGCGACCAGCATGCCGACGACCAGCAGCGGATAGGGTTTCGAAAGGGTGAGCAGCGTCGAGCTGTTCTCCACAATGCCGCAGAAAATGTCGCTCGGGGCCGGCCCCAGGACCGTCGCGCCGCTGACCCGGATGGAGTCGGCGCGCAAGCGGGTCATCCAGGAGAAGGGCGCGCTCCATTGTGACTTGAAGGCGGGACCGGTCGGCCCATCATAAACCCAGGCCTCCCGCTCGCCCCAGCGCCCAGCGTACGTTATCCAGGAGAAAGGATCGTCCACGCCGCCGATGGCGGACGGAATCAGGCGCACGTCGGGATCGATACGCAGCGGATCGCCGTTC
>JBBRVX010000275.1:0-5722 GCA_038246475.1 Thermomicrobiales bacterium
ATCAGGCGATCGTGGACGGACTGTCAGACGGGGCGGGCAAATTGACCAGTGAGATCGCCGCCGTCATCGGGCTCACCTCGCGGGCCACCCGCACCCGCCTTGCCCGGCTCGTGGGCAACGGGCTCGTTCGCGAAGTGGGGAGCGGGCCGCAGGACCCGAAGCGGCGCTACTTCCTTGCGAAGTAGCGCCAGAACCGCGTGTTGAGCTCCCAAACCATTCGCCCATGAACCAGATCAAGTCAAAAAAGCGTGTGGCCGACCACGGGGAGGTCTTCACCCCTGCATGGATGGTCGAGGCCATGCTCGACCTCGTGAAAGGTGAGACCGAACGCATTGACTCGCGCTTTCTGGAGCCGGCATGCGGGGACGGCAACTTCCTCGTGCAGATCCTGCGGCGGAAGCTCGCAACCGTCGAACTCAGATACGGCAAGTCCAATTTTGAACGGCGGCACTATGCGCTGCTCGCGCTGATGTGTCTCTACGGCATCGAGCTGTTGACGGACAACATCGCCGATTGCCGCGCAAACCTGATAAAAATCTTCGCCGAGTATCTGGACCTCGCTCCGTCGGACGACCTGTATCGCGCCGCGTTTTACGTGCTGTCGCAGAACCTCGTCCATGCAGACGCCCTGACGATGCGTGCCACGGGCAACTTGCCGATCACCTTCGCTGAGTGGGGATATCTGGGCAAAGGCCGGTTCCAGCGGCGCGACTTCCGCTACGACAGCCTCACCCAATCGTCGGCTTTTAGTGCCGAGGGGTCGCTCTTTGCCCACCTTGGCAAACACGAGATTTTCACGCCGACGAAAACATACCCGCCCATGACAGTGACCGAGCTGGCCGCCCTTGCGCCGGAGGGAATCGTATGAGCGACCAAGCCAGCTTTGCCTTGCGCAGCCGCAACCCGGACGTCCTGACATGCATTGCAAACCTCTCCAACGACGAGGTGTTCACGCCGCCGGAGTTCGCGAACCGGATGCTGGACACGCTTGCTGAGGCATGGGCCGCAAACCATGGCGGCGCGAACGTCTGGGGCGACAAAACGGTGAAGTTCCTCGATCCCTGCACGAAGTCAGGAGTGTTCCTGCGCGAGATTACCAGCCGCCTCACTGCGGGGTTGGAGCAGGAGATTCCGAATCTGGAAAAGCGTGTGAATCACATCCTGACCGAGCAGGTGTTCGGCATCGGTATCACTCAAATCACCAGTCTGCTCGCGCGGCGCAGTGTGTATTGCTCAAAGCACGCCTCCGGTAAGCATTCCATCGCTAAAGGCTTAGCCAACGACGATGGGAACATCTGGTTCCAGCGTCTCAAGCACACTTGGGGCGGGGATAAGTGCAAATATTGCGGCGCGGGTAAATCCGTTTTCGATCGTGCGAAAGGGCTTGAGACGCACGCCTATGCATTCATTCACACGCGCGACATCAAGACTCGCCTTGCAGAAATCTTTGGAGCGCACATGCAATTCGATGTGGTTATCGGGAACCCACCATACCAGTTAGCAAGCGACGGCGGAACCCGAGACGTTCCCATTTATCAGATGTTCGTTGAGCAAGCGAAGAAGTTGGAGCCGCGTTACCTGAGCATGGTAATTCCCTCCCGATGGATGGCTGGTGGACTGGGGCTGGCCGAATTCCGTCAGACAATGCTCAGCGATAGGAGGATTCGCACGCTTGTCGACTATCCCAATGCTGCCGAGGTGTTTCCTTCGGTGGGTATCAACGGTGGGGCATGCTATTTCCTTTGGGATGCGGCACATGACGAGCCGTGCAGCGTTACCAGCGTTCGTGCAGGAGCTGTCACGGGTACAGCCAGGCGTAGGCTCGATGAATTTGATGTGCTTGTTCGGGACGGCCGTGCGCTTGAGATCCTCCGAAAGGTGCTGTCGCACGAGGAGGCGTCGATCAATACAATCCTTGCCCGCGACAAAGAGTTCGGCTGGACGTCGAACTTCGCCGACTTCCGAGAGCAAGAGCGCGCAGGCGATCTACCGCTCTACTACATTCGCACCATGAAGCGGTCTGTTGGCTACATCGCGCGTGAAGAAGTGGCCAAAAGCGAGCATCTCATCGACACTTGGAAAGTGCTGGTGCCAGCCGTCGGATCCGGACGTGAGCGCGAGCGGAGCGGGGTTGACCTGGTGTTAGGACCGTCTCTGATCGCACCATCACCGTCAGTGTGTACTCAGTCATTTCTCTTCTTCTTCGTGTCGTCACGAGAGGAGGCTGAGAGTCTTCAATCGTATTATGCTACGCGCTTCTTCAGGTTTCTCGTATCACTCCGAAAGATTACTCAGCACGCAACGCATTCGACTTACCGATGGGTGCCAATTCAGACATGGGACCGCGTCTGGACGGATTCCATGCTATATAAGAAGTACGGCATTACGAGGGACGGAGTTGCTTTCATTGGAAGCATGATCCGTCCTATGGGCGAGGGCGATGAGTAAGCCCACCATCGATGAAATCCTCGCGCCGAGGCCTCAAGTCCGGCCGCGCATCTACGCCTACTCCATTGGGGACAATGCGCATGCCGGTCTACTCAAAGTGGGCCAGACGACTCGTGATGTGAACCAGCGCGTCGCCGAGCAGCTCAAGACCGCCCATATCAAGAACTATACCATCGTTCTCGATGAGGCAGCGGAGCGCAATGACGGCACGACCTTCACCGATCACGAGGTGCGCGCCGCCCTCGCTAAGAAGGGTTTCGAGAAAGAGGCATTGGAATGGATGCGGTGCACACTCAAGGACGTGAAAACTGTCCTCACTGAGCTGCGAACCGGGCTGCGATTTACCGGCACGCACGACCAGACCTTCGCCATGCGCGCCGAGCAGCGCGTCGCCGTGGACAAGACACACGTCTACTTCCACTCCATCTGGAAGGAGGACGTGCACGCCGTCCCGCGTTTCCTCTGGAACGCGAAGATGCGCTTCGGCAAGACCTTCACCAGTTATCAGCTCGCCCGGAAACTCGGCGCCAGGCGTGTGCTGGTGGTGACGTTCAAGCCCGCCGTCGAAGATGCGTGGCAGACGGACCTCGAGTCCCACGCGGACTTCGATGGCTGGCAGTACCTGTCTCGCAATTCCGACAGCGACCCAACACGCATCTCTGCCAGCAAACCGCTCGTTTATTTCGGCTCCTTCCAGGATTTGCTGGGACGCGACGACGCGGGTAATATCAAGTCGAAGAATGCGTGGCTTCACAAAGTGAAGTGGGACTTGGTCATCTTCGACGAATACCACTTCGGCGCGTGGCGGGACACTGCCAAGGAACTGTTCGAGGGCGAGGAAGAGGCAGTCGCCAAGAAGGAGGCCAGACTCGAATACGCGGCCGGTTTGGAACACTTGAACGCGGACCTCAGCGAACTCTCGGAGAAGGAGACCGAGTTCCTGCCCATCACCACCAAGGCCTACCTCTACCTCTCTGGCACGCCGTTCAAAGCGCTGGCCTCGGGCGAGTTCATCGAAGAGCAGATTTTTAACTGGACTTACACGGACGAACAGCGCGCCAAAGAAGATTTCGCGCGAAAGAACGCCGGAAAGTGGAATCCCTACGGTGCACTCCCTCAGATGCGGCTGCTCACCTATCAGATGCCCGATGAATTGGTAGCAATCGCGCGCGCCGGGGAGTTCGATGAGTTCGACCTCAACGCCTTCTTCGAGGCCTCGGGCACGGGCAAGAAGGCGCTGTTCAAGCACAAGAGCGACGTGCAGAAGTGGCTTGACATCATCCGCGGCGGGTATGTGTCCACGGAGGTGGAGCACCTCAAGACTGGCACCCGACCGCCATTCCCGTACTCGGACGTGCGGCTGCTGCCGCATCTCCAGCACTCGTTCTGGTTCCTGCCTAACGTCGCGGCGTGTCACGCGATGGCGAACCTGTTGGCCGAGAAGCACAACGTTTTCTGGCATGACTACCATGTGCTCGTCGCCGCGGGCGCCTCGGCGGGCATCGGGTTGGACGCGCTGCCGCCCGTGCGCCGGGCGATCGGCAGCGGTTTCGACACCAAGACGGTCACGCTCTCGTGTGGCAAGCTCACCACCGGCATCACTGTGCCGCAGTGGTCGTCCATCCTGATGCTGCGAAACCTCAAGTCGCCGGAGACCTACTTTCAGGCCGCGTTTCGCGTACAGTCGCCATGGTCCATAAAGAACCCCAACGGCGACGACCCAAACGAGGAGGAAATCCTCAAGCCGGTGTGCTTCGTGTTCGACTTCGCGCCCACGCGCGCCCTCCGGCAGCTTTCCGAATACGGGATCGGGCTTTCGCCCGGAGAGCCAAACCCTGAAAACGCCGTCAGAGAGCTCGTGTCGTTCTTGCCGGTACTGGCCTACGACGGTGCGAACATGACGCAGATCGACGCGGGCGGCATCCTCGACATCGCCATGGCCGGAACGTCGGCCACGTTGCTCGCGCGCAAATGGGAATCGGCCATGCTGGTGAACGTGGACAACGACACCCTGCGCCGCATCCTCGACAACCCCGAGGCGATGGCCGCCGTGGAGCGCATCGAAGGCTGGCGCTCGCTCGGCGATAACGTCATCGAAACCATCATCAACAAAAGCGAGACGGTGAAGGATCTGAAGGACAAGGCGAAGACGAAGGACTTGTCGACGAAAGAGAAGAAGCAACTCTCCGACGAGGAGAAGGAATACAAGTCCAAGCGGAAGATGGTGCAGGAAAAGCTCATCAAGTTCGCCACGCGCATTCCGGTGTTCATGTATCTGACCGATTTCCGTGAGAACACGCTGCAAGACGTCATCACCAAGATTGAACCCGACCTGTTTCTGACCGTGACCGGGCTGACGGTAAAGGATTTTCATCTGCTTGTGCAGCTCAAGGTGTTCAACACTGAGCATATGAACCAGGCCGTATTCGCCTTCCGGCGTTACGAAGACGCGTCGCTCCGATATACAGGCATCGACAGCCACGAGGGCCTGACCCATTACGGGCTCTACGACACTGTGGTGGCGAGAAATCAGTGACCGATAAGCATGTTGGGCACGTGACGATACGCGAATAGGGCAAGTCAGCGGTGAAAGGGATAACGCGTTGTTGCATCGGGATCGTTTGATCGGAATCCAATTGACGAATGAATGTTTTGACGCTTGACAGACTGGCCAAAGCCGGAGCCGACATCGGCTTCTCAGCTGGTCCAGCCACTCCCGATGTCGGCGGGTGGCTCGTCCGCCCTGCCCTTGGCCGTCGGGTGACGCATTGGCAAACGACGCGTGTCGATGCCCCGATCATCGTCGTGGACGACTCGGCGTTGCTGGCGGCGCTGGGGGATCATGGGCGGCCGAGTGGGCGGGAGCCGACCTGCCCGTGGCGGCGGTGGGTGCCAAGGTCTGTGCGGCGGATGACTATGCCGCGCTGACCTTCACGCGCTCCGCCGGCTGGACGGGCTGGCGGAGCGCTGCCGCCGTCACCGTTGCGCGAGTTCGAGAAGGCGCTGGCGGAGGTGCCGGCCGCGATCGATCCGGTGACCGGGGCCACCGAGACGTTGGTGGTGCGCCGGGTGCGGATCGGGCAGGGGATCTACCGGCAACGGCTGATGGATCTGTGGGAGGGGTGGTGCGCCATCTCAGGACTGGCGGCGCCGGAGCTGCTGCGGGGCCAGCCATGCCAAGCCGTGGGCGGAGTGCGCGTCGGATGTGCAGCGGATGAATGTGTTCAATGGGTTGTTACTGGCGGCGCATCTGGACGCGGCGTTTGATGTGGGG
>JBBRVX010000276.1:0-5717 GCA_038246475.1 Thermomicrobiales bacterium
CAGGGTGATCAACGATTCGAAGTTGCCGTAGTCGAGGCGGTCGATGATGCTGAGGCTGGAGAAGGGCCCGGCGTCCGCGCGGCGGGCCCATTCGAGGAGATCTGCTGCCTTGACCCCGGGGACGGTTGCCGGGAGCCCGATTCCGATCTGCATGGTCTCTTCCTCTCCTATGCTTCACGCGGCATGCCGTTCCAGGCGTAGCGTGTGCGGCCAGACGTGTAGGATGGCGCATGGCGTCCATCCTATACAGGAATGGCGTCGTCCAACCAGCAAGACGGAGGCGCGGTGTCCTTACCAGCTATCTTCCCCGGCGACCAGGGCGCCGAACTCCTCGACCAGGCAACGCGGATCGCGCGGCGGCGGGCGTGGATCGCCATCGCCGCCCTTTTTCTGGTCAACGGGTTTACGCTGGCATCCTGGATCTCGCGCCTGCCCACCATCACCGGCCGCCTCGAGCTTAGCCCGGGGCAGGTGGGCACGGTCCTGATGTCGCTCGCGGCGGGGGCCATCCTCGCCTTCCCGCTCGCCGGACGGCTGATCGAAACCCGCTCCAGCGCGACCACCATGTCGCTCTTCGCGCTGATCATGATCCTGGCCCTGCCGGTCGTCGGCGTCGCGCCCCACATTGCGACGCTCATCCTGGCCCTGCTGGTGTTCGGCTTCGGCAATGGCGGCATGGACGTCTCCATGAACGCGCAGGGGATCGAGGTCGAGCGCTTTGTCGGCGGCGGCATCATCAATTCGCTGCACGGCTTCTTCAGCCTGGGGGCCTTTCTCGGCGCGGCTGTGGGGGCCGGCGCGGCGCAGTTGAACATCCCGCCGCACCTCCATTTCCTCGTGGTCACCACCCTGGGCCTGGTCGTGCTCGGCTCCGTGCGCGGCTGGCTGATTCCTGATCGGAAGGCAGCGCGGAAAGCGGCGGGGGGTCAGCCGTTCCGATTGCCGCCCCGCGCGCTGTGGCTGCTGGGCGCGCTGGTCCTGGCGGCCTCGGTCAGCGAGGGCGCGATGGCCGACTGGAGCGGCCTCTATCTCCACGATTATCTCGGCACGAGCAGCGGCTTCGCGGCGGTCGGCTTCGCCGTCTTCTCGGTCGCCATGCTTATCGGGCGCTTCAGCGGCGATACCCTGGTGCGGCGCTTCGGCGCGCCGCGGCTGGTGCGCGGGGGTGGGCTGCTGGCGGCGGTCGTGCTGGGCGTCGCGGTGGCCATCAATCAGCCGGTGATGATGCTTCTCGGCTTCGGCGCCGTCGGCCTGGGGCTGTCGGTCGTCTATCCCCTCGTCTTCAGCGCCGCCGGCAACCACCCCGATCTGCCCAGGGGGCGAGCGGTGGCCAGCGTGGCCAGCATGGGCTACGGCGGCTTTCTGGCCGGGCCGCCGCTCCTGGGGTGGCTGGCGCAGTTGACGTCGCTGCAGGTCGTGATGGCGGTGGTCGTGGTCCTGGCGGCGCTGGTGGCCGCGCTGGCCGGCGCTACCCGGACGGCGCGCACCGGGCGCTTAGGTCCCGACGGAGGACGGGGGTCGGAGGACGGGGGTCGGAGGACGGAGGACGGAGGACGTACGTCGATAGCCGATAGCCGATAGCCGATAGCCCATGATCTTCGGTTCCACGGCGCGCGATTGGGTAGGCTTCCCTGTCGCGAGCGGGTAGCGCACACGGGAGGCGATGCAGGATGTCCACTCCAGACGAGGCGCTGATCGCCGATCCGGCGGCGGCCTGGGATGCCGCCGCCGAGGCTTGGGACGACTTCGTCGAAACGGGTCTCGACTTCTGGCGGACCGACGTGCACGGCCCCCCGCTCCTCGCGGCCTGCGGGGTTGTGGCCGGCACGCGAGCGCTCGATCTCGGCTGCGGCCAGGGGTGGTTCTCCCGCCAACTGGCCGAGCGCGGAGCGCGGGTAATTGGCATCGATCTGTCATCCGCCCAGATCGCCAATGCCCGCCGCCACGAGGCCGCGCGGCCGCTGGGCATCACCTATCACCTCCTCGATGCCGCCTCCATCGCCGATCGTTGGCCCGCGGCCAGCTTCGACCTGGTCACCGCCTGCATGGCCCTGCAGGACACCCCGGATGCCGGTCCCATTCTCGCCGCGTCGCGCCGCGTTCTGACGCCAGGAGGGAAGATGGCGTTCTCCATCGTCCACCCCATCGCCTCCTCGCCGGTCCATGAGTGGGTGCGCGATGAACGGGGCGCGAAGGGGGCGATGGGCATCGATCGCTATTTCGATAGCGGGCCCTTCGTGCTCAACTGGACCATGGAGCGGCTGACGAGACATTGGGCCACGCCCGGCTGGCACCGCACCTTCAGCGAGTGGAGCAGCCTCATCGCCGGCGCCGGATTCACGATTGCCCACCTCGCCGAGCCACATCCGACCCCGGAGCAGGTCGCGGGCAATCCGAAACTGGAAACCGCGACCAGAATCCCGTTCTCGCTTATTGTCGGCCTGCGGCCGATACCCTGACGCGGAGCGCTCGATGAGCGACCTCTCCAGCCGCTTCACAACCCAGGCGGCCGTGCGCGCCGTCCTGGCGGCGGATTGCGCCTGCCCCGAATCGGCCTTTGCCGAGGATGGGCTGCTGTTTACCACTGCCGAAGAACGGCCCGGGCGCCGGCGCTACCCGCTCTCCGCCAGGGAGCTGCGGATCATCACCATGGGGCGGGGCGTGGTCGTCTCCTGCCATCCGGAGTGGATGGCGCCGCTGCGCGAGATCATCGGCGATCGCCACCGCGACGCGATCTTCGCCGCGCCAGTTGTCACCGAGGTGACTCGACTTGTCTCCAGCGACGGTCGGCTGCTGCGCGGGCCCGTGAGCTCGTATGCCTGCGCGCCGGAGTCCTTCCGCCCTCCCACCGACCCGCCTGGCATCGACTTCAGCCTGGTCGAGGGCGAAGGGGTGCACGACCTTTATCAGTACCCGGGATTCGAGAACGCCCTGTCGTACCAGCCAGATCATCGACGGCCGGATGTCGCGGCCGCCGTCGCCCGCCGTGCAAGCGAGATTGTGGGCATCGCCGGCATGAGCGCCGATTGCGATGCCCTGTGGCAAATCGGCATCGATGTCGTGCCCGGCGCGCGGGGAACGGGCGTGGGCCGGTCACTGGTCGGCCACATGACGGAGCTGGCGTTCGCGCGGAACCGGGTTCCTTTCTATTCCGCTGCCGTCGCCAATCTGCGCTCGCACGCGCTGGCGGTCAGCCTTGGTTACTGGCCGGCGTGGGTCGAGCTCTTCGCCAGGGACGAGTCATGAGTCGTAAGTCGTGGGTCGGGAGTCGGGAGTCGGGAGTCGGAAGCCCATAGCCCATAACCCATGGCCCGTCACCTTTTCCTCGTGCGATGCACCTTGTCTAGACCGGCCTGCTGTCGCGCCAGCCGCGATCGAGCGCCATGAAAGGCCGCGACGTGCTCGCCCGCGACCGCGCGGAAGGTTCTGGTCAGGGAAAGCCATGCCCCAAACGGCATGTCGCCAGGGGGGCAATTGAGCCGGACGCCGGCTCTCCTTTCCAGTTCGATGATTTTTCGCCGGGGCACGACTTGGGCAAGCGCCGCGCCCACCGTCGGCCGCCAGGCGGTGAAGGCGTAGCTGGTCAGGTCGCCGTACAACGCCGTTTCGTCAGCGCCAAGCAACGGCCTCTGCCTGCGGTGGAGGTGGAGCAGCACCACATCGACGCCCGGCGCCGGGGTGAAATCGCCCGACCGGAAGTGGTGCACGATGGATGGCTCGAACCAGGGCTTCAACTGGATGGCAACCAACGTCTCGCGTGGCGTGCCGAGAAAGCGCTCCGCTGCCTGGCGCTGCATCCCCAGATAGGCGTCGGCTGGTGGCGAGGCGCCGCTGGTCAGCTTGCCGACGATCGCCGCGGTGATGTTGAAGGGGATGTTGGCGAACACCTTGTAGCGCGTCATGGGGAGAGGAAAGCTCAGGAAGTCGGCGGCGAAGAGGGCGACGTTGGCGGCACGGGCGAACCGCGTGCGCAGTTCCTCCACCAGCAACGGATCCTTCTCCACAGCCAGCACCTGCCGGCAGCGGGCGGCCAGCCGCTCGGTGATCACCCCCCGGCCAGGCCCAATCTCGATGACCAGATCGTCGGCGGCGATGCCGGAACGATCCAACAGGTGGTCGACCAGACGCGGATTGCGCAGGAAGTTCTGCGAGTAGGCGATGCGGCGATTGCGGATCGTGGACATGGAACGCTCCCCAAGAAAACAGACAACACGAGAGGCCGTTTCGCTCAAACGCGGAAACGACGTTCGCGAAGCCCGTTCTCGAAGGGAGGCCGCACGGAGAATGCCTGCCGGTGATCACCTCACCAGCGACACATCATCCGAGCTCTGAACCGCGGAAGGGCTCCGCTCAGGCTCGGCGCAAGCGAATCATGCCGGGAGATGCGCACATGGTTGGGATGTTCTCCAGCGTCCTCGCCGCGAACAACGCGCGGCCGGAAGAGACGCTGGCGCCAGTATCCCACGTGCGGCGTCGGGGCGGCAGGAGCTGAAGCGGAGCCGATCCTGCGGCGTTGTGGTTGCGCATGGACCCTCTCCTGCCTGAACCTGAATCCGAGTGAGGACGCTCACTGAGCGCTCGCCGCGGCGCAATCAAAGAGGACCAGATGCTGGTCCAAGCGCATGTCTTGTCCCAGCGGTGGGAACGGTCTCCCGAACGGAGAGACGCCTCCTCCATCCGGCATGTCGTCTCCACGCCCATCCCCTGCAGGGGGCGAGGCGGGAGCAGCGCCCCAGGCGGAGGGCGCCAGCGGTTGGCAGGCAGCGACCACCCAGGCGATCAGATCGGCATTGACCGCCGCGCCGCGCGCCGATGCCGGATCGACCCAGAAGAAGCGCACGTCGCCAGCGGCGACCATCGCGGCCAGACCCGCCGGGGAGACGACCTCATCCCACCCCTGATAGCCGCCGAGAGCCAGCGCCGGCCGGTCGGTGGCGAGCATGAAGACGCTGGCGAACGAGGCGGTTTCGGTGGCAACGAGATAGCGCGAGGGCCCAGCCCGCGCGAGCAGGAAGTCCATCAGCGCCGGGTCGATGACGTTCCAGCGGGGGCCGGAGAGGGTGGGGGTGAACCCGCTGAGGTCAGCGTCTTCCGGACGGGCGAGAGACGCCGGAAAGGGGATCCGGTCAGCCGAGATGGTGGGAGGCGGGCCGGCGCGGGGAATCCACCCGCCGCCCGCGCCATCGGCCACGGAGACGATCGACCAGGTGGCCGGCGCGATCAGGAGGGTGGCCAGGGCGGCGCCGAAGATGATGCGGCGAGGGGGCCATCGTTCGCGGCCAAGCACGAAGGCGAGGATCGCCAGCAGGCAGCCGCCGCCCAGCAGCGGCGCGATCCAGGATTGCCAGGCCGGATAGACGTCGAGGATGCGGCTCTGCATCGCGGCGGTGGCCGCGATCGCCGGGGCGAGCCACATCGCCCGGCGACGGTTGCCGGCGGCTCCCGGCCAGAGCGAGGTTACCGCGATGGCGGCCAGCGCGGCGGTGGCAGGCGCCAGCGCGGCCAGATAGTAAGAATGGAAGAAGTCCGCCGTGCTGTAGAACGCCACCTGGGTCAGCCACCAGACCCCCCACCCGAGCAGCGCCCGCGTCCTCGGTGTGGCTCGGACCGTGAGGAACGGGCGCGCACTGAGATTCGGCAGCGCCCGCAAGGCGGGCCACGCGGCGGCGGCGATGCCTATCACGGCCAGCGGCAGCAGCCAGGCGATCTGGCTGGCA
>JBBRVX010000277.1:0-5688 GCA_038246475.1 Thermomicrobiales bacterium
GGGGGGGGGGGGGGGGGGCGGGCCCCCCCCCCCCCCGCCTCTCCCCAGCGGTCGCCCGCGAAACCCGTTCGGAAGAAGGCGCAATCATGGCAACGGCTGCCTACCGCAAGGAAACGGTAGTGACCGCGCAACCCCACGGCTTGCGGCGGGAGCGGCAGGATCGCAGGTTTGCCCTGTGGATGATCCTGCCCGCGCTGGTTGTTGTCTTCTTCGTCATGGGGTTCCCCTGGCTCTACTCGCTCTGGATGTCCTTGAATTTCGTCAATCTCCTGACCCAGAAGTGGACATTTGTCGGGCTCGCCAATTACCAGAAGATGTTTCCCGATCCCAGTTTCACCGGCGCACTGCTGAGGACGGCCTGGTTCAGCGCGGTGGTCGTGCTGGGCGGCACCGGGCTTGGTCTCCTGATGGCGCTCGCCCTCAACCAAACGTTCAAGGGGCGCGGGCTGATGCGCAGCGTCATGCTCATGCCGTGGGCCGTCGCGCCAGTCGTCGTCGGGAAACTCTTCACGCTCATCTACAGCGGCCAGTACGGCACGTTGAACGGGCTGCTCTATCAGTTCGGGCTCATCGATCAGTACATCCCGTTTCTCGCCGATGGCCAGCGCGCACTCATCCTCGTCGCCGTGGCGGCCATTTGGCAGAGCGCGCCGTTAACCGGGCTCCTGCTCCTGGCGAGCCTGCAGGCGATCCCCACGAATCTCTTCAACGCCGCGCGCATCGACGGCGCTGGCCCCTGGCAAACATTCCGCAAGATCACCTTTCCCTGGCTCAGGTCGATGCTCCTTCTGGTGGTCATCCTCAACACGATCAACGCGGTGATGGCCTTCGATCTGATCTACGTCATTTCGCAAGGCGGCCCGGGCGAATCAACAACGGTTCTCTCCTGGCTGGGCTACATCACCTTCTTCAACTTCGCCCGCTACGGCGAGGGTACGGCCATCCTGTACGTCCTGAGCCTGATCAGCCTCCTGCTGGCCGTTGTCTATTTCCGGCTCCTGATATCCCAGAAGGCACAGCCGATCGCTCAGGATGCGGTCAGCTACTCCGCGGTTCGCCAAGGCGATATCTCCTGGAAAGCATTCCGTCCCCGAGCGGGCAAACCGAAAATCCAGCCGTCCCGTTTTTCACCTCGCACGCGCGGCCGTTTCGGCCGGGTTGGCACATATGCCGCGGTGTTCCTCATCGCCCTCTGGTCGCTGGCGCCGTTCTACGTCCTGGTGAATGCCAGTTTGTCGACCACCGAGGGGATCCTGGATCGCCCACCCAGTTGGTTCCCGAACCCCATCACCTTCGAAAACTACCGGACGGCCATCCAGGGGGAGGAGGTCCAGTCGGAAAGCGGTCAGGGTTCTGTGCAGGGCAAGGCGATTCTGATCTCGATGGGCAATAGCGCGATCGTGGCCGTGGCAACGACGTTGATCAATGTTCTCGTCGGCGCGCCGGCTGGCTATGCTTTTGCCCGCTTTGGCCGGTTCAAATTCGTCTCCGCGGCGCTCTGGATGTTGATGCTCACGCGGATGATTCCATCGCTGACGTTAGCGGTCCCCTTCTTCATGATCTTCCGGCAAGTTGGCCTGACCGACACCAAGACTGGGCTGATTATCGCCATGTCGAGCGTGATCTTGCCCCTCACCATCTGGATCATGAAGGGGTACTTCGAAACCCTGCCGGCAAACATCGAGCGCGCGGCGCTCGTTGACGGCGCGACGCGCTTCCAGAGTTTCCGCAAGATCGTCCTGCCGATCGCTGTGCCTGGACTCACGGCGGCGGCGATCTTTTGCTTTCTCGTGGCCTGGAATGAATTTGTCTATGCCATTCTCTTGACGGCGACGTTGCAGTCACAGACGTTGCCAACCCGAATCGCCCAATTCGTTGCCGACCAGCGGATTTACAACCCCGGTCTGCTCTTTGCCGCGGGCATGTTCGCCATCATCCCGCCCATGCTCATCACGTTGGTTTTCCAGAAGTATCTGCTGCGGGGCTTGCTCAGTGGCTCCGTAAAGGGGTAAAGCGCAAAGCGAAGGGGAAGACACGATGGCGAAGGTCAAGACGGCGGTCGTCGGAGTAGGTCTCATCGGTGAGCAACATGCCGAGGCCTATGACGAGTATGACCGGGCTGAGCTCATCCTGATCCACGATCTGAACGCGGACCGGGCGCGCGCGGTCGGCGAACGATTCGGCTGCCGCTGGACGACCGATCTGCGCGATGTTGCCGCCTCTGACGCGGCGGTGGTGAGCATTGCCACGCCCGATCATCTCCATTTTGAGCCGACCATGCAGATGCTGGAGGCGGGAAAGCATGTGGTGGTCGAAAAGCCACTGGCGACGACCACGGCGCAGGCGCGGCAGATGGTCGAGCTTGCCAAAGCGCACGACCTGAAAATCACGCTCAATCTCGGCAATCGCTGGAACCCACAATTCATCAACGTGCGGGATTCGGTGCAGGCGGGAGAGATCGGCGATCCGGTTTTCGCCTACTCCCGGTGTAGTGACACGATCTGGGTCCCCACGAAAATGCTCAGTTGGGCGGGCGGATCGGGACCGCAATGGTTCCTGTTTGCCCACACGATGGACCTGCTGCGCTGGATCTTGCAGCAAGAGGCGACAGAGGTGTATGCCGTTGGGACGAAGCAGATCCTGAAGGCGAAGGGGATTGACGCCTTTGATGCGATCCAGGCCGTGGTCACGTTCGAGCGCGCATTCGTGACCTTCGAAACCTCATGGATTCTGCCCGAGGCGTGGCCGGCCATCGTCGAGTTCAGCATGACGATCAATGGCAGCGAGGGGCGACTCGGATTCGATGGCACGCGGCAAGGCTTCGAGCTCTCCTCGGACATCGTTGGCAAGCACATGTGGGTGCGGCCATCACTCTGGAACTACTTCAAGCTGCCCTATACCTGGTGGGGAGCCCTGCGGAACATGGTCGACTGCGTGCTGGACGGCGGGGCGCCGGCCATAAGCGCCACGGACGGGCTGGCCGTCACGGCAATGATCGAGGCAACCGAACGATCGATCGCCGAAGGGCAGCCAATCAGGTTGCCAGACATGGGAGCCTAGCCGCCCGGTTTACGGAACGTGGATTTGCCTCGCTTCGTTGGCGGCACGGGAAAGGCGAAATGGCTTCGATCACCCTGAATGAGCTGACCAAGGTGTACGGTGACGTGCGGGCGGTCGATGGCTTTAGCCTCCGCATCGAGGACGGCGAGTTTGTCACGCTGCTTGGTCCCTCCGGTTGCGGGAAGAGCACGACGCTGTCGTGTCTGGCGGGACTCGAAGAGCCGACGAGCGGCACGATCATGTTCGACGCAACGGTGGTCAACGACCTCTCCCCGAAAGAGCGCGATGTGGCGATGGTCTTCCAGGACTACGCGCTCTATCCGCACATGTCCGTCTTTGAAAACATGGCGTTCTCGTTGCGGTTGCAGAAGACTCCGGAGCCGATGGTTGACACGGTCGTGAAGCAGGTGGCCGAGTTCCTGGGTCTGGCCAATCTCCTCGATCGCCGGCCGGCAAATCTCTCCGGTGGTCAGCGGCAGCGGGTGGCCCTGGGCCGCGCCATTGTCCGCAGCCCGGTCGTCTTTCTTATGGACGAGCCGCTGTCCAATCTCGATGCCGCATTGCGGGTGTCGACGCGCACGGAGATCAAGCGCTTGCAGCGGGAACTGGGAACAACGACCGTCTTCGTCACCCACGACCAGGAAGAGGCGATGGTCCTGTCGGACCGGATCGCTATTCTCAATGCTGGCAAGCTCCAGCAGTACGAGACTCCCGACACAATCTACCGCGATCCGGCCAATGTGTTCGTGGCCGGGTTCATCGGGAGCCCGCGCATGAATTTCATTCCCGGCCAGCTCCATAGCGAGGATGGGATGCCGTTCTTTGAATCGGAAACAGGCGGGTTGCGCTGGCCGCTGTCGGCTCGACATCCACGCGCGGCGGGCCCCTCGGTCATCCTTGGCATCAGACCAGAGCACATCGCGCTCTCACGTGACCGGGAGCAGGATCCTCTCGGGACGGTTAGCCTCGTTGAGCCGGTGGGCTCCGTCACGTATTTGAGCGTCGAAATTGATGACTTGTCGTTACGCGTGAGTGTCTCGCCTGACGATGGGTTTGTCATCGGCGAGACCGTGACGATTTCGCCGCGATCCGGCAAGACGTACCTTTTCGCCCCGGAATCTGGGGAGCGCCTCCGCCCGGAGTAGTCGCGTCTCATTTCCCTGGATGCTGGGGCCGAAGGACGGAAACGCTTGGTTCCGCATGAATGTGCTACAGTTCCGGGCTGGCCGGAGAAATGCCGGATTGTGAATATGTGAGCCTTTCTGCTCTGTAGGCCGGGTGAGCGCGCAACTTCATCGCCGCGTCAACAGGGCAAGCCCACGGGAAGGAGTCTTCGTTGCGCGAGCAAGAACGCGCGCCTCGAAAATATGAACTGATGACCATTCTCCATCCGGAGGTGGCCGAAGAATCATTGGCAGGCGAGCTCGACCGCATCCAGGGATACATTTCCACCGTCGAAGGCGAGTTGATCGATTCGCTCCGCGATTCGCCGTGGGGCCGTCGTCGTCTCGCCTATCCGATCCGCTCGGGCGGTAAGGATGTGCGCGACGGCCATTACACCGTTTGGCACTTCAGCCTCGTGCCGAGCCGCATCACGGAGCTAGAGCGGGAGCTGAAGCTCAATACTCAGCTCATCCGCTACATCCTCGTCAACTGGGAACCGAAGCCGATCGATCCGAAGGAAGTCGAGGCCGCGGAAATCGCCGCCGAAGACGCCGCGGCCGCCGCGTATCTGGCCGCCGAGGCCGAAGCGGCCGCCATCGAGTCCGACAATGCCGATGCCGCCGCGGAGGCTGTTGCGGCCGCCGCCGCCGCTGAAGCTCGCGCCGCCGCACCAGAGGCGGAGGCCAGTGCGGATGGCGGGGACGCGGAAACGGCGATGGGCCTCGTGGCGCAGACCGAGCGCACCGAGGAGCTGACAGCCGAAGCGGAAGCAATTGAAGCGACCGGAGCCGAACTGGCAATTGAGGTCGTTGAACCGGCCGAGTTGGCCGTTGAGCCGGTTGCCATGGTCGAAGCTCCGGAAGAGATCGAGCCCGTCGCGGAGGTGGTTGCTGCCCCCGCCGAGCCGGAGCGCGAGGTTCCAGCGGGCGCGGTTGCCGGCGATGGAACGGGTGAATGTCCTGAAGACTATCCGGTCAAGGGGAATGCTTCCTCGAAGCTCTATCACTCACCAGGGTCGCCATCGTACAAACGGACTGTCCCGGAGTTCTGCTTTGCCTCGACCGAGGCGGCAGAGGCCGCCGGGTTTGGACCAACCAAGTTCGGGGCCGCGCAGGAGGCGGAGGGCGAGTAGCCCTCCTTCCGAACGAGCTACCGCCCAGCGGAGGGAGTCACTATGGCTGGCATTGCGAAGATAACCCTCGTCGGGAATCTGGGTCGCGATCCAGAGACCCGATACACGCCGAACGGCAAGATGAACGTGACGTTCACGATGGCCGTCAGCCGGCGTTTCAACGACCAGTCCGGCCAGCAGCAGGAGCGGACAAACTGGTATCGCGTCACGGCCTGGGCTGGACTCGCTGAATCGCTCGATCGTCTCGCCCAGAGCGGATATCTGGCCAAAGGTAAGCAGGTCTATGTCGATGACCGGACAATTGACAGCCATATCAAGCGGTTGCGCAAGAA
>JBBRVX010000278.1:0-5669 GCA_038246475.1 Thermomicrobiales bacterium
GAAACCGCGCGCCGCGTGCACGGCCAACCGAATGGCAAAACCGAGGCCTGGCACATTCTCTACGCGGCGCCCGACGCCTCGATTCTGGCCGGCATCCGCCCTGGCTTTTCGAACGACGACCTCCGCCAGGCATTTCTCGACGAGGACTACGACCGCGTCATGTTTCGCTATCCCATAGCGGCAGGCGACACCGTCTACGTTCCCGGGGGCATCCTGCACGCCTTTGGTCCCGATACCCTCATTTACGAAGTGCAGCAGACGTCAGACCTGGGTCAATCGGTCATGCCGGCCGATCTCTACGGCAATCGCCACAGCCCAGAACAGTGGCGAGCCAACATCGATGCCGCGCTAGCCGAGCTGAAGACGGACTTTTTGCCGAAGCCCCATCCCGGTCTCGACAAGCTCGAACCCGAACCAGGCAATCGCATCACCGTCGGCTGCGCCGGACCGCATTTCGCCCTGGAACGCTGGCGTCTGACCGGGCCGCACTTCGATGCCAGCCACCCCTGGCGCTTTCTCACACTCTCGAATGTCGGGCAGCCCGTCACGGTCCGTTGGGACGGCGGCGAGGAAACCCTTGGCCGGGCGGAATCGGTCCTCTTGCCAGCAGTCATCGGAGACGTCACGGTGATTCCCACCGCCGCCGATGCGGATCTCATCGCCTGCTACATCCCCGACATGGCGCGCGACATCCTCACGCCGCTTCATAACGCTGGCCACGGTAAAGCGTCCATCGCGGCCCTGGGAGAGATCGAGGGATAGCTCAGGCCAGGTGCGCAGCGCCGAGCTTCGCCAGGGTGTGCAGCTCGTCTTTTGAGGACGTGTACAGCCGCCGGTAAACATCGTAGTAGGCGTCATACGTGGGGCGCGGATCGGGATCAGGCTGAAGGCGCAGCGCCAGGGTCACCCAGTCCCGTTCCAGCGCCTCGATACCCGGTACGATCCCTGTCGCCAGGCCCGCCATGAACGCGTCACCGTACGACGCCCCAATGGTTCGCTCGGGCACATCTTGCGGAATGCCGCTCACATCCGACACGATCTGTAGCCAGAGCGGATTTCTGGCCCCGCCGCCAACCGCCACCAGCCTGCGCGGCGGCGCGCCCATCTCCAACATCGTTTCGAGATTATGCCGGACGCCATAGGCCGTCGCTTCCAGGCTCGCCCGGTAGAGATGCGCTTTGGTGTGGGAAAGCGTTAACCCCGCGTAAACGCCGCGGGCATCAGGATCGTTGATGGGTGTCCGCTCTCCCGCGAAGTACGGGAGGCAGATCAGCCCTTCCGCCCCGGGTGATATCCCCGCCGCCGCGTCAGCCAGCGCCGCATACGCATTTGGTCCGCCAGCCGCCTCCGCCGCCATCTCCTCCCGGCCCAGGGTGTCGCGAAACCAGCGCGTCAATGCGCCTGTCGTCGACATGCCGCCGTCGATGCTGTACCGCCCCGGCAGTGCGAAGGCCGTCGACCACATCCGCGCATCCGGGACCGGTTCGGCCGTAACGTGGATGAAAAACATCGTTGTGCCATACATCACCATCATGTCGCCGGGATTGACGACGCCGACGCTCACCGCCTCCGCCGCGGCGTCGATCGTCCCCGCCGTGACTGGCGTCCCCGCCCGAAGTCCAGTCTCGGCCGCCGCGGCCGCCGTCACCGCCCCGGCGATCTCATCGGACCAGAGCAGCCGCGGCAACCGCTCGATATCGACAATGGGATCGGCGAAACGCGGATCCCATTGCCGGTTGCGCAGGTCGAAAAGCGGGTTGTAATAGGATGCCGTGTGGTAATCCATGACATATTCGCCGGTGAGGCGATAGACCATATACGATGACGAGGCGATGAAACGGTGCGCGGCCGCAAAAACGTCCGGTTCATGTCTCCTCATCCAGAGGATCTTCGGTCCAATCGCCTGCGATGTCAGCGCCATCCCGCCGAGATCGAACATCGGCTCCTCGCCGAAGCGCTGATTCAGGAAAGCGATTTCCTCCGAAGCGCGGGTGTCGATGCCATAGAGAATGCCCTGGCGCAACGGCCTGCCCGCGGCATCGACGGGCAGCACGCAGGCGCCAATGGCGCTGACCGCCACGCCGCCAACGTCGTCGCCGGTAAATCTGTCGCCGAGCAGCGTTCGCGTCAGCGCGACAAACTCTCCCCACCAAATCTGATCGGCGTCATGCTCGGCCCAGCCAGGGCGAGGCAGGCTCAATCCATGCTCGATCGTAGCCTCAGCCAGCGTGGCGCCCTCCCCGGAGCAGAGCACCCCCTTGGCGCTGTAAGTTCCAACATCGACCCCGAGCAGCAATTCTCCGGCCACGCGAACCTCCCATCGAGTCTCCGGCTCCAGGCGCACGAGCGTCAGATATCAGCGGGGCCGGGATCTTAGCAAAGCCGGCAGCCGGCATTTCACCATCGGTTTTCCAGGGCTATGCCCATGGGCGATTGAAGTCGATGATTCCAGGAGCTTGAGCCAGAAGCGCACGTTTGCGCCTTCAATGCTGTCCGTGAAGGGTGCTTCAGCACGCCTTGCGGCACATCGAACAGCGCGAACCGCCCCGTCGAGTCACTGGCCCGGCATCGAGTCAATCAGCCGGCGCAGTGCTGCCGTGTGCACCGGATGGGTGCCACAACAGCCGCCTACGATCCGCGCCCCCAGAGCGAGCCATTGTTTGGCATCGTCCGCGTAATCCTCACTGGAGAGCCCGTCGCCGGGCGACCACCCCACCTCATTATCAACATACCCAACATTGGCGTAGCCACCAATGGGATGCGTGGTCAGATCTCGAAGCTCTTCCAGCGCGGCGGTGATCACCACGGACGACGCGCAATTGACCAGGATAGCCGCCGGATTCAGTGCCTCCACCTCGGCGACTGCCTCGGCGAGGGTCTCTCCGCTCAGGAGACGAACCCCTCCTCCCGACTTCACGAATTCGCAGACGAAGCTGACCGTCGCGGGCAGTCCAGTCTCGGCCGCCGCTCGCAAGGCGATCGCCGCTTCGGCCGAAGTCGGCATGGTCTCCACCATGATGAAATCGACGCCCGCCCCGGCCAGGTTTCGCGCTTGGGCGCGGTGCTCCTCCAGCGCGATCTCCGGAGCCGTGTCAAATGTCGGGTGATAACAATCGTCCAGCGGCGCGATCGATCCCGCGATGAGCGCCTGAGCACGCTTCGTTTCGTCGCGCGCGGCGACGGCCAGGTCCACGGCTAGCCGGTCCAGCGCTTCGGCCCGCGCCGGGTTGAGGCCAGCGCCCCGGAGCGTACGCCCCGTGGTGCGAAACGTATTTGTCGTCACGATATCCGCGCCGGCGCGGAGGTTATCAAGGTGAATCAGCTTGACGAGATCCGGCCGTTCCAGGAGCCCGAGCGCTGACCAAAGCGGAAGCGTCGTCGCCAGCCCACGTCGATCCAGGTCGCTCCCCATCGCGGCGTCGAGGAGCAGAGGCGGGCCCGCGTGCAGCCGCTCCCGCAATCCGCCGGAAAAGCGTTCAACCATGCGCTATCCAGCGGCTCCGGACAGCCCCGTAACGTAGGCGATGACCGACAGAAAGGCAGCAGCCAGCGCCGCGATTAGAATCGCCACACCACGCGTCCTCGCCGTGTACCGCTTCGCGACCGAATGCTGCAACGCGATTGGCACGAGCACCAGCAAGGCGATCAGGTAGTGCGCGTTGGAATTGCGGATCCCGCTGCCCATCAGCGCAAAGCCAATGACGTATTGCAAAACGAGCAATCCGGCAGCGGCAAACGACGCCATCCGGACAAACCGTTCATTTCCCCCCGCCGCCTGAATCGCGGCCAGAATCGCCACGACGATGAGCGCGGCCACGACGATGCCGCCAAGCATTTCATGCACGCCGGCCAGTCCCGAAGACATGCTTCCCCGCTCCCTTGCACCTGTCTGATGCGCATCGTCCGATGGACGCGAAACCACCCCTCCCAGAGGCCCTCGCTTGGCGATGCTACGCCTCCCGTCCGAAGGGGTCAAGCCGCCCTGGCTCCGCTGCTAGACTCCTGCTGGCTCTGGCCGCTGGCGCCTCGTCGGATGGTAAGGATGCAATCAATGTCCAGCGGCGACGAATGGCGAACAGCGACATGGGCCGCCATTGCGCGGGGACTCTCGGCCCACGTCGTTATGCTCCGCGACGTGGCGATTCTCGACGACCCGAGCGCGGCCTCTCTCCTCACGGCCATCGACAGCGTGCGTCGCGGCGAGTCACCTTCGATCGATGGCTCGATAGCATTGGTCGCCGCCTTCGACGAACGCTTCGATAGCCTCACCCCTCCCGGAACCTCCGGAGCAGGCCGCATCGCGCGCGCGCGCCACGATCTCGCGATCACCGCGCGGCGTCTCGTCTTACGCGACCAGACCCTCGCTTTGGCGTCCGCGCTCAATGTTGCGCGCGGCGCGCTGATCGCGTTCGCCGAGGGTCATGTCTTCACCTTGATGCCGGTCTGGTCGGGGAGCGCGCTCCTCCAACCGACGAACCTCGCCCACTTTCTCACGGGGACCACCGCTCCCCTTGGGCGCTCCGCGCGTCGCCTGCACCTCGCCTACGAAGAGCTCGATCGTTCGGCGATGGGCGCCGGCGCGTTAGCCGGTCCAGGCTTCCCGGTCGATCGCGACGAGGTCGCTGATCTGCTCGGCGCCGAAGGCCCCATCCAGAGCACGTTTGACGCGCTTTCCGCGTTGGACGATCTCGTCTCCGTTGGCGAAGCAGCATCATCCGCCGTGGCGCCCATCCGCCGGCTCCTGACCGAACTTTTGCTCTGGCCGCGCACGGACCCGAGCGCCATTCGATTGGCCGAGGAGCTTCTTGCCCCGATTGACCAGAACTTGCCCCACTTTCGTCCCCCGGCAACGCTGGAGCGCGTCATCGCCAATGCGCGGACCGTGGAAGAGACTGCCGCCACAATTACGCGCGCGGCGAATGAAACACCCTATGGACCGGCGAGCGACACGGGGGACCGCGCGGCCTCGCTGGCCGGTTCGGCGCTGAAGCTGGCCGCCCATGTGGCCGAGTCATTTACCACGCTCGTAAGCGGCCCGATCGAGATCAATCGGGCGTGGTTGGCACGGAACGCGGGGCGTGACCTGATCACGTCAGGAGACCTTGGCGACTTCCTGATGGCCGAGGAGGGCCTCGATCCGGCGTCGGCGAGAGATATCGCCGCGCTCACCGCGCACCGCGCCCGGGAGGAGGGTCTGGAGGCAAGTGGCATCACGCCACCGCTTATCGACGCGGCCGCCTTGCTGGTCATCGGACGAGAACTTGGCATCGAAATCGAACGGCTCGGCGCCTATCTCGCCCCACGACGCTTCGTGGAAAAGCGAACCATGCTCGGCGGACCCGCTCCTGCCGCAGTCCGCGAGCTACTCCAGGGTGAGCGCACCCGTTTGGAGGCGGACCAGCGATGGCTCGAGGCGAAGCGGACCAGGATCACGCTGGCCGAGGCAAACCTTGACATCCGGACGCGGGAAATTCTTTCCCTGGCCAGGGGTGGATAAGCTGGAACATCGTCTAAACAGTCGTGTCATCCCGACGGAGGAGCAACCGTGTTTGGTGTCAAGCCACGGCGCCGCCTGGGGAACGCCACGGCGCCCCATCGCGCAGGACGGCGTTGGCGATCGTGAGGAGCTTGTGCATGCAGGCGACGAGGGCCACCTTGGCGGGTTTGCC
>JBBRVX010000279.1:0-5658 GCA_038246475.1 Thermomicrobiales bacterium
GGCCACCATCGAAAAATCCACGACACGGCTCCGAATGCCAGCCCCACCGCGGCGCCGCCGCCAAATGAGAAAACCAGCTGCTCGGCCGCTGGCGATGATGCCGCCAGAAAGAGATCGCGAAGGCCCCAGGACAGCCCAAAGAGCGCAATTGGCAGCGCCTGGCCAAAACCGTAACTCGCCGTTCTCCCCGCGAGGCCGAAATTGATGGCCTGATACGCGGCGGCTTCTGCCAAACCGAACATGCCCAGCTTGGCGACCGGAATCAAAGGCCCCTGCAGCAGGCGCAGAATGAAGACCGCTCCCGCCACTCCAACCGCTAGAATCGTCGCCTGCTCTCGCAGCAGGCGGTCCCGCTCACTGCTGGACCTGGCGGCCCGCAGTGTCCTGTCGCTCGGCAGTCCATCTGGCCGCTGCGCCAGATACGCCAGGGCCAGTAGCGCTCCTAACAGCGGGGCGCCGGCACGGATCCAGTACCACGGCAGGGGCGTCAACCCAATCGTCGTGGCGGGCGCCTGAAACACGATCACCGCCAGCGGCCAGACCCCGTGCTGCACGAGGGTCAGGTTCAGCCAGCGGTACGCCCGGCGAAACGCCGAAAGCCCCTCGCCTTGCAACGAGACATCGGTCGCCGGGCCCCAGCGTTTTCGCCGGGGCGGCCTTGGATATTCTCGATCGGGGTCCCGATTCAACATTTCGAAAGCCTACACGGAATGGCCTGGAATCGAAATTGGACCGGATGACGCGACGAGATTGTCACGCATGATCGAGCTTGAACCGTTCTTCCGGCGGGCGCACCGCCTTGAATCGAGCAAAGAGCAGAACGTCGTACGCGCCCTTCAGCAGCCCGGCGATCACGAGGGGCCAACCGAACACTGAAAGCGTAAACAACCACCCCGACAGCAGCGGTCCCAATGCCGCCGCGAAGCTCTTGGGCACCGCGGTCAGGCTTGCCGCGGCCGGCCGCTCGTCCGGAGTGACCACCGCCATGACGTAGGAATTACGAACCGGCACATCCATCTGGGAGAACGCGCTGCGCAGCAGCAGCAGCGCGACCGCCCACTCCAGGGAGGGCATGAAGGGCGTCAGGACAAGCATTGCGTTCGCCGGCAAATGGGTAAAGACCGCCGTGTTCAACAATCCGATGCGGCGGGATATCTTCACGGCAAGGAGTGCCGAAAAGGCGGAGAGGATTCCTGTCCAGAAGAAGATCGTTCCCGTGGTCCCGACCGAGAGATCGAAGCGCTGAAAGAGCCAGAGCGCCAGCAATGACTGCACGACCAGACCGCTCCCAAACGAATCGAGACTGAAGAGCGCGGCGAGGCCGTATACGGTGCGCTTCGAATCGCCAAGAGGGCGCGCAGGCTGCTGCTGGGCTGGCTCGATGGCGGGAGAGAGGTCGCGATAAAGCAGCATCGCCGCCAGCCCCAGACCCGCGTAGAGCAGAAACATGCCATCAATGGCCAGGTTGATCGGCAGGCCAACGTGTGCCGCAACCAGCGTCGGCAGCCCAGCACAGAGCGCCCCCAACGCGGCTACCAGCGACCCGGTCAGGCTGAAGCGAGCGAAGAGCGCGGTGCGCTCCGCATCGCTGGTCGTCTGCGGCAGAAGCGCCATCTCGGTCGGCAGGAAAACGCTGACATCCCCCGAGGAGGGATTGAGCGTACCCGCGAACGCCACGAGCAGCAATGGCCAGAAATCGTGCAGAAAGGCGAAGCCCAACCCGGTGAGAATCATCAACAGCGATGCTCGAAGCAGCAGGATGCGCCGGCCGATCCGATAGGCGAACGCGCCGACCAGCAGCGTCAACACGCCCGAGCCGAGGAGCGTCCCCGTCGCCACGGCGCCGATTTGAATATTGTTCAAACCAAGCTGCGCCAGATGGACAGGCAGCAGAATGCTGACAAAGCCATCGCCGAACGCCCGTGTTGCTCGGGCGAGCAGGAGCACACGGGCGTCCGGGGTTGTTTCCGGCGGCAGGAACCGCCAGCGGTTCACTCGAAGAAACTGCTCATGTCGCGGCAGAGATTACCTGATCGCGTTCCGCGCCGCGCTCTCGCATCAGACCTTCCGTCATCCGCCGCTTGATTGCTGGCAGACGATTGGCAATGCGCATGCCCGTTCGGATTCCCGCCAGCGCCACCCGCCCGGCAATCGGCTTGTGGATGACGGCGTTGGCATCCATCTGCTCGAGCGATTTGCGCACGGCCTCAAAGCCGTAGTCCCGCATCTCCGCTTCATAGCTCGCCACGGCGTCGATGAGCGACTCACGTCCCTGACTGGCCGCCGTCAACCTCTGACAGAGCAACGCCGCATCACGGAGCGCCGTGTTCGCGCCGACACCGCGGCCCGGCGTCATGGTGTGGATGGCATCGCCAATGAGCGTCACGTTGCTTGCCAGCCAGGGATCCAGCGGCGCCGACGTGCGGATGTTAATCGAAAAGCAGCTCCCGGGATCGGTCTGCTCCAGCAGCCAGCGGAACGCTGGACTCCAGTCCGGCGTCATGCGCCGCGTGAGCGCGATGAGCTCGGCGCCGCGCTGATGCATCACATCCCGCGGAAAACGCGAAGCGACCGCCCAGAAGCCCCAGTTCACGTAATCGGAGGTGTTGTCGAAGAGCAGGCCTGGCCAGCGCGCGATCAATTCGGCGTCGCTGCGCACGATTCCCGGCTTGACGACCCCATCCCGATTCCAGGGAAACTCCATGACGTGAAGAATGCAGCTGTAGCCCTTGGGGGCAACGATCATGGAGATACCGTAGAAAACCCTGTCTGGCAGAACCTGCGCCATCTCTTCCGTCAAAAGGGCCTTGCCGCCGATAGCGATGATTCCGGTGTCTTCCAGCCGGGCATGGGGGAGATACTGCTTGCGCACCGGGGATGACGTGCCGTCCGCGCCCACGAGCAGCTCCCCGGTGGCCGACGTGCCATCGGCGAAGAAGGCCGTCACCGTGCCGTCCTCGTGCTGTTCATAGTGGGTGAACGTCTTGTCGAAATGAACGATCTCCTCGACGCCGGTGAGCAGAACCTGACGCAGCGTCATGCGGCTCACCGATTTTCCGCTCTTGATGTGATCGGGGTCGTGCGGGAGCTCCAGCGAAAGCACCTCGGTGAGTTGCTCGGTGAGGATATTGAAGTAGCGCGGCTCGCGGGCGCAGGTCGCCACAAAGGTGGCGAAGAGTTCGGGTGGCAAGCAGGCGTGCAAGGCCCGGCTGCCGTCGGGGTCGATTCCTACCCGATAGCCTTGGAGGCCATCCATCCGCGTGCGGTCGCGCTCGAAGACGGCGACATCGATGCCGGCGCGTTGCAGGCCGTGCGCCAGGCAGAGGCCACCGGTTCCGGCGCCGATGATCAGGACACGAAGGGGAGATTGCGTAGACACAGGACATCCTCCGATGCTCGGAATTGGGCGAACTGCTTGCTCTCATGCCGGATCTGCGGAATCGGGCCCTGCTAGACTTCAGGCGCGGCCTTGAGTGGCAGGTTGCACCCGCGGTCAAGGCGGGTGAGGGTTGAAACCGCGAAACCGGCGCTCATGGTTTTCAGACTCCCGGCGGTGTTGCCGCACCGTCGGGGGTCATGCGTAAGTGTTTTCTACATACCCATCACCTCCGCTCCTGGTTCGCCGGTGACCCCTCGAACGATCGAGAGAACTCGCGCAGCTCGTCCTCGCTCCAGGTGAGCCGGCCTTCACGCAGATCGTCAATTGCCGATTGCACCCAGGCCAGTTCGGCCCGGCGCATGGCCAGGCGATAGTCGTCTTCAATCAGCGTCACGCGGGGGAGCAGCGGGCCATACTGGGTCAGCCGCTCGTCAATAGCCGCTGCCTCCGTCGCCAGTGCGGCGGCACGCAGCTCGAGGAGGCGCAGCACGCCTCCAGGCTCTAGCAACGGCAAGTGCGCGATGGCTGCCGGAAATTCCGGAAACTCGCGCGCTGGGATCGCGAGCATCTGCCGGATCCAGGCGTTAGCCGTTTCACGGCCGGCATCGGTCGGCCGATAGAGCGTCCGCTCGGGCCGGTTTTCGCTTCTGGCCGTTTCGTGCACGGCGATCAGCCCGTCCCGCAGCAAACGATCGATCGTCTGATAGAGGCTGGTGCGCTGGCGGACATTGATCACATCATCCTTGCCGCGCTCTCTGATGAGCTGCTGCATGCGATAGGGATGCATGGGCTCTTCGATGAGCAGGGCCAGGATGGCCAAGGCCAGGGGCGAGGGATGCGGCGGTCGCTTCATAGTGTGTATAGTACTAGTAATAGTATGTCTAATTCAAGCCCGCGTTGAGAAGAAAGCGAGCGTGACCAGGAGCTCAGCTCGCGCCGCGGAGCCTCTCGCGGAGCCGATCCAACGCCTGGCGGCGCATGGAATAGCGATGCTTCTCCGCTTGATTCATCTCGGCGAAGGTGCGCGACGCGCCGGCAGGCCGAAAAATGGGGTCCCAGCCGAACCCGTCGCTGCCGGCCGGCCGCCGCGCGATCGTCCCCGCCGTCTCGCCGGTGAAGATCTCGACCGTGGCCCCATCGCAGAACGCCACGGCCGATCGCGCCCGCGCTCCGCGCTCCGCCCCCGGCGGAATCAGGGCGCAGATCCCCGCCGGCCCGACTGTGATCAGAAACCAGCGCACCAGCGCTCCAGGCAGCCCTTGCAAGGCGTCGATGTACAGACCCGTGTCCTCGACGAGGACCGGCCGCCCCACGCGGGCGAAGGCCGTCAATGCCTTTTCACGCACGACCGCCTCGACATCGAGCGATTGAATCTCCGGCAGATCGAGCGCGAGCTGGTCGACCGGTTCCCCCAGCATCGCTTCAACCTCGCGCGCCTTTCCAGCATTGCTGGAAACAAAGAGAAGGCGTTCGCCCATACTTGAATCCTCATGGTGGCCATGCAGCGCCAGTCAGAAATCGCGGAGCACATCGACCCGCTTCTGTCCACCGGCCACGATCAGCACGACGGGACTATCGCGGGTTGCATCCGCGCGGCACATCACGGTAAGGCCGGTACGGCCCGTTCGTGGTGGTGGCATAGCGCGGCGCCTCGAAGTCCGCCAGCAGCGCGGCGAGATCGACGCCATCCGCCCGCGAGCCCAGAATCTCGCGCGTTACCCTGTCGCTGGGAAACTCGAACAACATGGCATAACAATCGAAGGTGGTCCATGCTGGCGGGCGCGATGACGGCTTCATGCGTCAAGTATGGGCGGTCGGGCGCCTCCGATGCCGGCGCGATCACTTTACGGTCCGTAAGGTTCGCCCCACCCCTCCTGGCCACGTCATGCGAACGCAAGGTCGCGACGGTCACAGTGCCGCGCCGCGTGATTCCGCCGGGATGATCTTCCTATCCCGTTTCCTGTCACGCTCCACTCGCCTCGTCTGATGCGCGTCTCTGGCCACGGCGAGCCGAGGTTCGCGCACGGCCATCCAGACCCCGGCCATGACGAGGGCTCCCCCGACGAAGTGCCAGGCCAAGGGGGCCTCGCGCAGGACCAGAACCGCCGCCATGATGCCAACCACCGGGATCAGGGTGTCGAACGTCGCCGCCCGTCCGGCCTCGATGTGGCGCAGGGCGTAACCCCAGAGCGCGTAAGTCAGGGCCGAGCAGCCAGCGCCGAGATAGACGACGGCCGCCACCTGCACTGGCCCAATCGCCAATGACGGCGCCTGCCACC
>JBBRVX010000280.1:0-5626 GCA_038246475.1 Thermomicrobiales bacterium
CGTCTGTCTGGAAGCCCTGGCCCACCGTTAAGCGACGCACGTTCCCTGATCGCACGTTGCGCCGCCGAAACAGGCATTGCCGGAGCAACACGGCTGTCCGGCGATGCCGCAGAGCTCACATGTGCCCGTGATGCAGACGCGACCGGTGATGCAGATGTCGTTGGGGCAGCATTGCTCCCCGGTCCCGCCACACTCCTCGCAGATGCCGGCGAAGCAGCCCAGACCAGGGGAAGGGACGCAGTTGTTGCTGGAGCAACATGGCGCGTCAAGAAAGCCGCAGTCCTGGCACGTGCCGTTGAGACAGACCTTGCCGCCACCGCAACTGCCCCCGTCACAGGCGCATGAGCCATTGGCGAGACAGATCTGCCCGGTCTGGCCGCAGGCATCCCCAAGCTGGCCGGGATCGGGTTGGCAGGTATTGCTCGCGCTGTTGCAGCGCTCACAAATCGGGCAATTGCCACAAATGACCGTTTTTTTGCAATTGTTCGTGACCGCGCCGCATTTGCCGGTGCACGTGGCGTCAGTCGACTGGGGCTTGCACTTCTTTTTCTTCTTCTTCTTGCGCTTCTCGGCCGTGAAGTCCCGCTCGTGGGCGGCCTCCCGGCGCCGGGGCGACCGACCTTTGGCCGTGGCCTCATCGCCAGGGAGCGAGACCAATCCGCCAATGATGGGCACGGCGGAAAGCAATCCAATCAGCCGCCGGCGCGATGCGGATGTTGTCAATGACAGCACGAGTTGGTCAAAACGGTCGGAATCCATGACGATATCCCTCGTTGCGTTGTGCCACGCCGTAGAGCGGCGCTGCACGGGAGCAGCGACCGTGGCCCCAGCATGCCGATCGCTGCGCCGGGTGTCATGGGGAAAATTCCGTAGATGGTGAGCTGCCATGTACGTAGATCGCACTGGCTAGCGCGAGGGGCTTGGTTCAGTCGTTGTGGCCGGCAGGTGGAGGAGGCGCCAACCCCAGCCGCCGCGCCTCGGCGACAGCAGCCCCGCGAGAACGGACACCTAGTTTGGCCAGGATGGCCTCGACGTGCTTGGAGGCGGTCCGCCGGGTGATGAACAGGCGGGCGGCGATTTCGCGGTCAGTTTGACCATTGAGGAGCTGATGCAGCACATCCAGCTCGCGGCGCGTCAGCCCCGCGGGCGCGAGCGCGACGTCGGGCACGATCTCAACCGTGGTCAGGCCCGGATCGGGAGCGCCAGTCGCCTGCCAGATGCCCGCGGCGCGTTTGTCCCCCAACACCATCGACGCGACCAGCTGGGAGGCGGCAACGGCCTGCTCGACCGCATGCGATGCTCCGGCCCGGCGCAGATCGGACAACTCGGCGGAAGTGCCCGCCCCCTCGAACTGCCCCAGGCACCACTCCGCGACGGCGCGATCGTTTGGCCACATGGCGCTTCCCGTTCGCTCATCCAGCGCGTCCGCGGCGCCGATCAGGCCGGCGGCAGCGTCCAGGTGTTCGCGCGTGATGGCCACGGCCGCCATCGCCCAGAGCACGCGGGCGAGGAAGGCGTCGTCGCGGATCTTCCATGTCAGCGCGGTGGCCTCGAGAAAGCACGCCGCCGCCTCTGGCACGGAGCCTTCCTGGAGCCGCGCGTATCCCAGGCCGCACAGCGCGTAGCCGAGATCCGCGCCCGCGCCCAGCGCCCGCGCCATGCCGACCGCCTCTTCGCCACGCCGGATAGCCAACGGGACATCGCCAGCGATGAGCGCGACGCCCCCCAACAGGTTCACGGCGGCCGCGGCCTTGACCGGCGCCGCGGCCACCTCCTTGCCGATCGCCAGGAGCGCGTGGTGCGCTTCTTCCATCAGCACCGCGGCCCGCTGGAGATCGCCTTGCCAAAACGCCAGGATGCCGTTCTTGAAGATCGCATCCGCCAGCAGGTAGGGCTCACCGGCCTCCTGGGCAAACGCCAGGGCCCGGTCGCGAAACGATTGCGCCAGGTCGAGATCCCCTTGACACATCGCCAGCCACCCGGCTTCGCTCCACGCGCGGGCCCGGGTCAGCACGGGAACGCCGTCGTCGCGCGCGATCGCCCGGTGCAGCCACGTCCGCGCTTCGGCGAACTGACCGAGATCGAACCAGAAGACCGCCAGCGCCGCGCTGAGCCGATTGAACGGACGGGCGTCGTCCCAGGTGGCGATCCAGGCAAGCGCCTGCCGCAGATTGTCCTGCTCGGGCACAAGCCGGCTGATACGAACGGCATCCCCCTGCATGGTGTGGTGCAGATCGAGCGCCTCGACGATCTCCAGGAACCAGGCCGCGTGCCGATCACGGGCCAATGCATCCTCGCCCGCGGCGGCCAATTGCTCGGCCGCGAACTCACGGATCGTCTCCAGCATGACGATACGAGTGGCCCCGTCCGCGGAGCCATCGTCCGCTGGCACGACCGCTTGCACCAGGCTCTGCCGGGCCAGCGAGGCGACGAGGTCCAGAACGGAGGGGGGGAGGGGGGTAGGGGGAGAGGGGAAGAGGACCGGATGTTCTTCCCCGCGGGGGCCCGCGCCGGGTGCCACCTCGCGCTGGCCACCCCCGGTTGCCCCCTGGTCTGGGGGTGCCCGGGTGGGCCGGGGGCCCACAAGGTGGGGGGGGTGGGGGTTTGGGGTTTTGGGCAAGAGGACCGGATGTTCTTCCCCCCTCCCCCCCTCCCCCCCTACGTACTCGACCGCCTCCAGCGTACCGCCGCCAGCGAACACGCCCAGCGCGCGAAAGACCCGTTGCTCCTCGGGGGTCAGCAGCTCGTAGCTCCAGGCGATCGCCGCGCGCATCGTCCGGTGCCGGGCCGGTTGGTCCCGTGGCCCATCGGTGAGGTGCGGCAGCGGGCGCTCCAGCCGCGCCAGCAGGGCCGCGGGGGAAAGCAGGGCGCCGCGGGCCGCCGCCAGCTCGATGGCCAAGGGCAGGCCATCGAGGCGCTGCACGATCTCCGCGATGACCGGCTCGTTGCCGGTGGAGAGGGCGAATCCGGGATTCACCGCCCGCGTCCGCTCCACGAAGAGCCGCACGGCATCCGATGTCACCAGCGGTTGGTCGGCTCGGCCGGGTGCTGTCTCGGCCGCCCCACCGAGAGATAGCGGGGGGACGGGCATCGCCTGTTCCCCGCTGACATTGAGGAGCGAACGGCTGGTGACCAGGACAGCGAGGCCGGGACTGGCCTGCAGCAGGGCGGTCAGGGTCCGGCCCACCTCGCTGACCTGCTCGAAATTGTCGAGGATCAGCAGGTGCTGTCGGTTCCGCAGAAAGGTCTTCAGGGCCGCCACGGCCGGTTCCTGGCCGATGCCGCGCACGCCGAGCGTCTGGGCGATGACCGGCGCCACCAACTCGGGATCGCGGACAGCGGCCAGATCGACGAACACCACGCCATCGGCGAAGTGCCCCTCGGCGGCGAGCTCAGCCGCCACCCGCAGGGCGAGGCGCGTCTTGCCAACGCCGCCGACACCGGTCAGCGTCACCAACCGAACGTCAGGCTCGCGCAGGAGGGCGCCGAGCGCCGCGACCTCGCGCTCCCGACCGATGAACGAGGTCAGAGGAGCTGGCAGGCTGGCGGATTCGTCCCGTTCAGCGAGAAACGGCACGACATTCGTTTGGCGATACAGCGGTGCAGACATTGGCGTCCACGACACGGCTCACGTCACAATGAGGCAGAGCATCATGCGCCTATCTTGGCAACTTCGTTGTAGTCCGTCAACCCGTTGCTTTCGTTCCCTCCGCCGGGAATCCGCGTCTTGACTTCGGCGCCACTTCGTGCGCACATGCCATAAGACATCCCGGCATCTCCAGATAGGAATCTCCATGGGCTCGCCGAGAACGATTGCAACCGTTACGGGCTGGCTTTTTCTGGTGACGTACATCACCGCGATTCCAGCGCAGCTCGTTCTCTACGCGCCTTTGCTGAACGACCCCAACTACATCGTCGGCGCAGGCGCTGATTTTGGCGTGTCGCTGGGCGCGCTCCTGGAAGTCATCCTTGTGGTCGCGAACATCGGGACCGCCGTTGTGCTCTATCCACTCGTCAAGCGGCAGAACGAAGCCGTCGCCCTTGGCTATGTCACGGCCCGTGTTGTTGAATCGACCGTCATCATGGTCGGCATCTTCAGCGTCCTTTCGATCGTGACGTTGCGGCAGGACTTCGCGGGGGCTGCCGGCGCGGATGCCGCCTCGCTGGTCATGATTGGGAGTGCGCTGGTCGCGATCCATGACGCCACGTTTCTGCTCGGGCCCGGCTTCCTTGCCGGCCTCGGGAATGGGATATTGCTGGGCTACTTGATGTATCGATCAGGCCTCGTGCCACGGGGGATGGCCATCCTGGGGCTCATTGGCGGCGTCCTGCTCACCGCCGCGATGGTCGCCGTGCTGTTCGGGATCTTCAAGCCAGGTTCCGTGTGGCAGATTATCGCCACGCTCCCGGAGTTCTTCTGGGAGCTGTCTCTCGGCATCTACCTCATCGTCAAAGGGTTCAAGCCGTCTCCTCTCATCTCGCAGCATGTCAATGACGCTGGTCACGCTGCTGCCTGAGGCAGCCGCGGCCAGCGGCGCCGCACGAATCATCGTTGGAACGCAATCGAAAACGTCACCCTACCCCAAACGCGATCGTGAGGTGATTTTCCAGGTAGCGCTTCACCACTTGGCGGATTGATGATGGCGATGAACTCCTCGACGTCGAACATGCCCAGGTTGGAGATGGTGAAAGTCCCCCCCTGGAACTCGTCTAGCATCAGGCCGCCCTGGCGCGCGCGGCCGATGAGGTCCTGAGTCGCCCGCACGATGATCGATTAAAAGCTTCAATCTCCACCCGCCCTGAGCTGACAGGGGGAGGTATTCCCGAAATGCCGCTCTGCACACGACAAGAAGCCCCTCTCCCTGCGCACAGGGCCGGGCGCCCGCTTGCGGGTGGCGGTTGGGGTGAGGGTTTTGCGCGACGGGAGCAGCCTTTACCCATTACCTCCCCCTGTCAGCCCGCTCTGAGAGGAGGGGGCAATGGGCGCGCTCGTAGATGTTTATTGTTGCCGGGGAGTTCAATGAGGAGCGCGGTCCGCCTCAGCGACGAGGCGTTCAGCCTGCTCCAGGGCAAGTTGCTTGATCCAGCGGATCACGGGCATATCCGCGGCCCTGGCTGCTTCGCTCAAGAGCCGAACCTGTTCGCGATCGAAGGTCATCTGTAATGTCATGGTAAGGTGAGGGGAAACGACGACATCAACAGCTTCCCAATCGTCGGGGTCGCTCGCGGCGATCCACGCTTCGACGGCCTCAGCGTCAGTATCAATGTCCACGGAGAATGGCTTGGTGGTCATCGGAGCTCCTTTCGCGGCTAGCGCTTCCGGTTGAGTTTGGTGGCTTCGGAGGGTTTGCAGTGGCCGCGCATCGCGGGGCAGCCGACTCGGATGCAGAAATGCCTATCCGCTGAACGCCGTGTCAAGCAGTCTGGTTGCGTAACGATTGCCATCGACGCATCGACTGCCACATGCACAAGCGCCCCGTTGCCGCGATGGTGGCAACGGGGCGCTTGTCTGGTCTGGACAGACGTTCTACCCAAACGCGATCGTCAGCGGGTTCTCCAGGTAGCGCTTCACCACTTGCAGGAAGCGGGCGACCTCGGCGCCGTCGGTGACGCGGTGGTCGGCGGA
>JBBRVX010000281.1:0-5500 GCA_038246475.1 Thermomicrobiales bacterium
AGGGCGCCGTACAGCGCCAGCGCGGCCACCGCCGCCGCGGCACCGAATCGGCCCGCCCATCTCGCCGGTTCATCCTGAGCGTCCAGGGTGAACGACAGGACGAGCAGCCCCGCGAGCAAGATCGCCATAGCCGCGAATTGGCCGACATGCACAGCCGTCCAGATCCCACTGCTGGCATACGCGGCAAAAATGGCGGGGTGGTTGTTCGCCTCCCCACCAGTGTGGAACTGGGTGATCACGATGTACAGGAGTTGTCCCACGAGCAGCAGCGCGGCGGATAGCCGCAGCGAGGGGCTGAATGTGCTGGTGTTCATGACCATGCTCCTCGTCTGATTCCCCGAACGATGCCTCAGCGCAAGCTAGGGCGGTGTCAAAGTCGGCATGGCCGACTTCCAGCGCTTGCGGAGCAGTCAGCGGAGGCCGGCTTTGCGCAGGTTCTCCCCGCCAAAGTCGGTCCACAACGATCAGAAGCGCGACTCGGCTGGCCGAGGAACCGCTCTGCCGTTGGCTTTGACACCGACCTACCCCAATGAGGTTGCCTGATTGTGCACAAGCGACGATTCACTTATGATCTCCCACCTGAGCCATGATCAGCAAACATCACGAAGCGACGCACAGCCGCGTTCTTCTGCCAGCACGATCTCCGCTACCATATTCGCGAGATGTTCTCCGAATTGCCCATTTCACCTCAGGGAGCAACAGTGATGCCGACCGATTGGAACGACACCGCCTTTGAGACGCGCGCCATCCACGCCGGGCAGGATCCCGACCCGGCGACCGGGGCGATCATCACCCCGATCTACCAGACCAGCACCTTCGTGCAGAAGGCCGTGGGAGAGCACCAGGGATACGACTATGCCCGTTCCGACAACCCCACCCGCTCGGCGTTGCAGGAAGCGCTGGCGTCGCTTGAAGGGGGCGCCTGGGGCCTCGTCTATGCCAGTGGACTGGCCGCCACCCAGAACATCCACTACCTGCTCAATCCCGGCGATCACATTCTCCTCACCGACGATGCCTACGGTGGAACGCATCGCTTCATTGCCAAAGTCTGGAACCGCTACGGGATCGACTACTCCCTGGTCGATATGACCGATCTCGACGCTGTGCGCGCCGCGGTTCAGCCAAACACGCGGCTGGTCTGGACCGAATCGCCCAGCAATCCGTACCTCAAGATCGTCGATATCCAGGGTGTGGCGAACCTGCTGCGCGGCCATCCGGCTCTCTTCGTGGTCGACAACACGTTTGCCTCGCCCTATCTCCAGAATCCGCTCGCGCTCGGCGCGGACCTGGTGCTGCACTCGACGACCAAATATATCGGCGGCCACTCGGACACGGTTGGCGGCGCGGTGATCGGCAACGACCCCGCCATCTACGACACGCTCAAGTTCCATCAGAACGCCGCTGGCGCTGTGCCGGGGCCGTTCGATGTCTGGCTGGCCCTGCGCGGCATCAAGACGTTGGCGGTGCGGATGGAACGGCACAGCCGGAATGCCCGGGCCGTTGCCGCCTCCCTGCAGGAGCATCCGGCGGTACGTCAGGTCTATTACCCTGGTCTCCCCGATCATCCGGGGCACGAGATCGCCGCCCGCCAGATGCGTGATTTCTCCGGCATGGTTTCGTTCACCGTGCGCGGCGGCGTCGAGGAAGCGCTGGAGGTGGCGCGCAGCACGCGCATCTTCCAGCTCGCCGAGAGCCTGGGCGGAGTGGAATCGCTGATCGAGCATCCGGGCCAGATGACCCACGCCAGCGTGGCCGGCACCGGGGCGGAGGTCGAGGACACGCTCATCCGCCTTTCGGTCGGCATCGAGAACGAGCTTGACCTGATTGCCGATCTCAAGCAGGCGCTGGAAGCGGTTGTGCCAGCCGGCGCCGCCCGCCGTTAGCCGACGGTGCTGGACGATCCACCAATCCATGCCTACCCCTTCCCGCCGCCTCCGGCCACGTGGTGGTGTCCGGCCTCGGGTTCGGCCGGCAACGGAACCGTGATTCGTTTCCGGAAACGCGACTGATGCGCACCGACGCATTTCAACTCGGAGATTGGAGCGTTTCTCCTTCACGTTCACGTCGTCCCAACGGCGAGGCTAGAACTGGCCGAACTCATCGCGTTTCGTCAGCGGCTCCGCGCTCACCCGGCCCTGATCAACGAGGTTGTTGCTGCCAAACGGGGGATCGTTGCATCGGGAGTGGAGGAGAGCGTGGAATACACGAAGGCTAAAGGGCAATTCATCGAGATTGTCACCGGCCAAGGAGCGGGCAATGCCTGACACCGGGCAGATGGCCGCGACGTTTGAACGCCTGGCAGACGTCTTTGCCCCATATCGGGCAGTGCTCGTGGCCACGACGGACGAGCCTGGACATCTCTACTTGGAGACGCCTCCGTCCGCGAAACACCCAGGTGGTTTCTATTTCGGCGCGGTCAAGAGCGGCAAGCGCTACGTCAGCTTTCACCTGATGCCGGTCTATACCAACCCGGAACTTCTTGACGATGTAAGTCCCGAGTTGCGGGCACGGATGCAAGGAAAGTCCTGTTTCAATTTCACACGCCCAGACGAGTCGCCCATCGAGGAGTTGAAACGGCTCACCGCGGCGGGAATCGCGCGGAATCAGGCCGAAGGCTTGATGCCCATGAGCTAATCCCTTCCGGAGTTATCCCTCGAAGCGGCGAAAGAGGGTGGAGGCGTTCTGGCCGCCGAAGCCAAAGCCGTTGACCATGGCGGCGTCGACGGTGGTGCGCCGGGCGACGTTCGGGACGTAGTCGAGATCGCACTCCGGGTCGGGCGTTTCGAGATTGATCGTCGGGGGGATGACGCCGTCGCGGATGGCCAGCACACTCGACAACGCCGAGATGGCCCCCGCCGCGCCGAGCATATGTCCGACCATCGATTTATTCGCCGACACCGCGACCTTGCGGGCATGATCGCCCAGGGCATCGGTGATGGCCCGCGTTTCCGCGACATCGCCAAGCTGCGTTGCGGTGGCATGGGCGGCGATGTAATCGATATCGTCCGGCGACATGCGGGCCCGTGCCAGCGTCTTGGTCATCGCCATGCGCGCACCCCGGCCTGATGGCTCCGGCGCGGTGACGTGATAGGCGTCCGAAGTCAGCGCGCCACCCATCGCCTGGGCGTAGACGGAGGCGCCGCGCTTCACGGCGTGCTCTTCCGTTTCCAGAATCAGGATGCCCGCGCCTTCGCCGAAGACAAAGCCGTCGCGATCGAGGTCAAATGGGCGCGAGGCGCCCGGAGGGTCGTCGTTGCGGCGGGAGAGGGCGTGCATGTTCGCCAGGCTGGTGAGGGCGACCGGCGTGATGCCGGCCTCGGTGCCACCGGTGACGACCACGTCGGCTTCGCCACACTCCAGTAGGCGAACGGCGTCGACAAACGCTTGCACGCCAGAGGCACAGGCAGCAGCAGAGGTGATCGTCGGACCATGGATGTCAAAGGCGATGGAGACCTGACTGCTGGCCATGTTCGGCGCAAAGAGGGGGATCACCAGCGGGCTGACCCGCGACGGGCCACTGACCACCATGGCGGTGATGTTGGCTTCGATGGTGGGGATGCCGCCGCCGCCGGTGTTGATCACAATGGCCACGCGGTCCCGGTTGTCATCCGTGATCTCAAGTTCGGCGTCGGCCAATGCTTCTCGGGTGGCGGCGATTGCGAAGTGGGCGAAGCGATCCATGCGCCGGATTGCCTTGGGATCGATGAACGCCTTGGGATCGAAGTCGGGAACCTCCGCCGCAATCTTCACGATCAGATTGTCCGTATCAAAGTGCTGCACCCGGCGCACGCCAGAGCGCCCGGACACCAGACCGTCCCACAGCGCGGGGACACCGATGCCGAGCGGCGACACTGCTCCCAGCCCGGTCACCACGACCCGTCCCACGATGCGTTCCTCTCTTTTGTGAAATCGTGCGCAGGCTGTCTCAGACGGCCTTTGTATCAGATGGCAGTCCCAGATCGGCAAGACTCAGCGTCGTCACGTCGCGATTGATGCGCCGGATCAGCCCGGAAAGGACCTGACCCGGGCCAACTTCGATAAACGTGGTGGCGCCGCCATTCACCATTTCCACGACCGAGCGGGTCCAGTTCACCGGGCGCTCGATGTGATGGGCGAGTTCCTGCCGCACGTCTTCGACGCTGATCATCGCCGTGCCGGTCACATTGGCCACGACCGGAATCTGCGGGGCCAGGAGGGTAAGGCGGTTCATCACGTCGCCCAGTCCGGCCGACGCGCGGGCCATCAGCGGAGAATGCGAGGCGATGCTGATGCCGAGGCGCGCCACCCGCTTGGCGCCACGCGCCTTGGCCATCTCCATGGCGCGCAGCAATGCCGCAACTTCACCAGAGATGACGGTTTGCCCCGGGCAATTGTCATTCGCGACGGTGATGACATCACCATCCGCGGCATCGTTACAGACCGACGCCAGGGTGATCGCATCGAGACCAATGACGGCGGCCATGCCGCCAGGGCTCTCTTCGCCGGCCTCTTTCATGAGGCGGCCGCGCTCGCGCACCAACTGCAGTCCGGAAGGGAAATCCATGACGCCGGCGGCGATCAACGCGGTGAATTGACCAAGGGAGTGGCCGGCCACGACCATCGGCTCGATCTTTTCGCCGGCGTCGGAAAGCCGCTCCTTGAGCGCCTCGAGCGCGGCGATACTCACCGTCAGAATGGCGGGCTGGGCGTTGATGGTGTCCTCGAGCTCGTCGGCGGGGCCCTGAAAGCAGAGTCGGGAGATGGGAAAGCCGAGCACCTCGTCAGCCTGATCAAAAACACGCCGCGCTGAAGCCGAGGCCTCGTACAGCGCCTTGCCCATGCCCACGAACTGGCTTCCCTGTCCGGGGAACACCAGCGCTATCTTGCCTGTCAGCGAATCCACCGGTTCCGTCGTCCTTTTCCTGGATTATGGCCGCAACGCGGCATAACCGATTGATGATACCACGCCACGGCCCCAATTCTGTGGCCAACCTCAGCTCCGCAGGAAGCCACCTTCGGACGAGATGATCTGGCTCGTCACCCAGCGTGCCTCCGGACTCGCCAGCCATGCGATCAACCGAGCTGCATCTTCCGGGGCGCCGATCCGCCCCGTTGGAAACATCGGCACGAGAACGTCCCGCAACTCGGATGAGATCCAACCCGTGTCGGTTGGGCCCGGATTGACCGCGTTAACCGTGATCCCCTTGGCCATGACCGCCGCCGCCAGACTTCGCGTGAATGCTTCGATGGCTCCCTTGGTCGCGCCATAGGCAAGCTCGTCAGGCATGGGGCCCAGTCCTTGTCCGGAGGTGAGGTTGATGATCCGCCCCCCTTCATCCCCGGCAAAGCGGCGGGCAAACTCAACGGCCAGGAGCATGGTTGCCCGCATGTTGACCGCGTAATGGGCATCGATGGTGGCCGCATCGAGCCGCTCGTAGCCATCTTGCGTGGAATGCGCCGCATTGTTGACCAGGATGCTGATCGGTCCCAGCCGGGCTTCGGTTTCGTCCAGCAATCGCGC
>JBBRVX010000282.1:0-5471 GCA_038246475.1 Thermomicrobiales bacterium
CCAGACGTGGCGGACGCGGCACAAGCGCCGGAATTCCCCTCCACACCGGGACCGGCTGCCGGTTCCGAGGCGACCCCACCAGCCCTGGCCACGCCGGTGGCGGGCGAAGGCGCCATCGCCAGGGAAGTGGCCTTGCGCCTGCATGAGGCGAACGATTCCGGCATCGACGCCGTGGCCGTGTTGGCCGATGACGACGGACAGACCCAGGTCAGCGTGGCGGCGCGTGGCGCGGCCGGAGGAGAAGCCGTGGCCATCTTCACCGGGGATTGCGCCTCGCCAGAATCCCTGCCCGCGTTCGTCCTCGATCCTCTGGAAGCGGATGGCAAGAGCGAAACGACGATTGATGCCCGACTCACCGACCTGAACGACGGCGATCACGCGGTGGCTATCCGTGATGGCGCGGCAGCGTCGGACACCATCCTGGCGTGTGGTGAGATTCCGGTGCAGGATCCCGCGGCGTGATCAGTTGATGCGCGTCTCCCGGCCAGCCCACTCCCGCTCGCGCAAGACAAACTTCTGCACCTTGCCCGTCGACGTTTTCGGCAGATCGCCGAACTCGATGGCTTTCGGAACTTTGAAGCCGGCCAGCCGCTCGCGGCAGAAGGCGCGCAGCGCCTCCTCGCTCAACGCCTGATCCGGCTTCAGGGTCACGAACGCTTTCGGCGCTTCGCCCCAATACGGGTCAGGAATGGCAATCACCGCTGCTTCGAGCACCGCCGGATGGGCGCTGATGGCTTGCTCGACCTCGATTGTCGAAATGTTCTCGCCACCGGAGATGATGATGTCCTTTTTGCGGTCGCGCAGCTCGATGTAGCCATCGGGGTGCATGACCGCCAGGTCGCCAGAATGAAACCAGCCGCCAGCAAAGGCGACCCGCGTCGCCTCCTCGTCCCGATAGTACCCTTTCATCGTGTTGTTGCCGCGCATGATGACCTCGCCCAGAGTGGCACTGTCGGCGGGAACATCGACCATCGCTTCGTCAACCACGCGCACATCGTCGGCGATCAGGTAGCCGACGCCCTGCCGGGCCTTGATGCGCGCCTGTTCTTCGATCGGGAGGGCGTTCCAGTGCGGCTGCCATTCGCAGACGGTGTAAGGGCCGTAAACCTCGGTGAGGCCATAGACATGAATGATCTCGGCCCCCAACGCCTCGACCTGGGAGATGATCGTCGGCGATGGCGGAGCGGCCGCCGTGGAAATGATCAGCGGCCGCTGCAACTGTTGCGTTGGCGCCGCCGGATGATTGACCAGCGAGATCAGCACGGTGGGCGCGGCGCAGAAATGCGTTACGCCGGCATCGCGCACAAGGCGCCAGACGATCCCAGGATCGAGCTTGCGCAGGCAGACATGCGTGGCCCCGATGGCGGTGACGGCCCAGGGGTAGCACCAGCCGTTGCAATGAAACATCGGCAGCGTCCAGAGGTAGACGCTTTCCGACGACATACGCGTTTCGAGCAACTCGCCCAGGCTGTTGAGATAGGCGCCGCGATGGGTGTACATCACTCCTTTGGGGCGGCCAGTGGTGCCGGAGGTGTAGTCGATGGCGATCGTTTCGTCCTCGTCTGCGAGCGGCCAATCGAGCGAGGCGGGACTGCCGTTGGCGAGGAACGCTTCGTAGTCGACGCCAGGAAGCCGCGTGCCCGGAACATCCTCCACGTTGATGATGAGCTGAAGCTCAGGCAGATCGGGCAAGGACGGCGCGACGAGATGGGCCAGTTCGGTGTCGACCACCAGCGCCTTTGCGCCGGAGTGTTCGAGAATGAAGGCAATCTCCGGGGTTGAAAGACGGGTGTTGATGGCCACCAGTATGGCTCCGGCGAGCGGGACGGCGAAGTGCCCTTCCAGCATGGGCGGGATGTTCGGCACGAGGTAGGCCACGCGGTCACCCCGCTCGATTCCCGCCGCCAGGAGCGCGGAGGCGAGGCGATTGACGCGCTCCTGGAGCTCGGGATAGGTCCAGCTCATTTCGCCGTAGATGACCGCGGGCTTCTGACGAAAGACGCTCGCGCTCCGTTGCAGAAAACGAAGCGGCGTGAGATGCGAGCGATAGACTTCGGATGGAAACATGGGCATCGACGAACGGTCCTTTAGCACGACAAGCGGTGCGCCCATGCTGGTTGGCGCACTTCGCGCGCGATTCCTGAGGCGGTCATGATAGTCGGCGGGGCCGTATGATTCCGGCGCATGGACGCGAGCGGGTAAGGCGAGACAATGATCGATAAACGAACGACGCTGGCGCAGGCAATTGCCGCGATCCCCCATGGCGCCCGCGTGGCCCTGGGGGGGAACACGCTCCACCGGGGGCCAGGCGCGGCCGTTCACGAAATCGTGCGGCAGGAAAAGCGTGGGCTGGAGATCGTCAAGACCGCGGGCGCCTATGACGTCGATCTGCTCTGCGCGGCGGGTTGCGCGGCGGCGATATCCGCTGGCTTCGTCGGCTTCGAAACGCCGTTCGGCATGGCTCAGGCCTACCGCAGAGCCGTCGAATCCGGGGCGGTCGAAGCGCGGGAGCACGCCTGCGCCACGGTGATCGCCGGCCTGCGGGCCGCCATCCAAGGCGTCCCCTTCATGCCGGTGGCCGGTCTAACCGGATCTGATCTGCCGGCGGCACGCGGCTTTATCGCGCTGCGCGATCCTTATTCGGAGGCCGAAGTGTTCGTCGTGCCGGCCATGGTTCCCGATGTCGCCATTCTTCACGTCCAGGAAGCCGATCCCCAGGGCAACGGGCGGATCATCGGCACCCGCTTCGAGGATGTGCTGATGGCCCAGGCGGCGCGGCGGGTGATTCTCACTGCCGAGCGCATAGTCGAAGGAACATCGTTCGAGGCGGCGCCGGAAATGGTGGCCATCCCGGGATTTCTGGTCGATGCCGTCGTCGAGGCCCCCGGAGGAGCCTGGCCCTTCTCCTGCACGCCGCTCTCCGACTATGACGCGGCATACCTGACGGCGTGGGTGGCCGTGGCGCGGGATGCTGACGCCGCCAACGCGTTCATCGCCGCGCGCATCCTGGCTGGCGCTGGCGTCCCGGCGTGAGCGGATCCGTGGTTGATATCGCGCCATGGGACATGATGGCCGTCGCGATGGCCCGCCTGCTCCATTCCGGCGAAACCGTTTTTCATGGCGTGGCCTCGCCCCTACCGATGGTGGCCGCGCTCCTGGCCAAGCGCCTGCACGCGCCGGACCTCGTCTACCTGAACATCACCGGGGCCACCGATCCCACACCGGAGTATCTGCCGATCTCCACGGTCGACCCCGCGCTGCTGCACGGGACGCGCTCGCTGGTGACCCTGGCCGATCTCTTCGACCTCTCGGGCCGCGGGCGGCTCGATGTGGCATTCCTTAGCGGTGTGCAGATCGACGGCGCGGGCCGCATCAACCTCAGCGCCATTGGGCCGTACGGGCGGCCATCTGTCCGTTTGCCCGGAGGAGCGGGCAGCGCGATGCTGATGCCTACCGCGCGGCGGGTGATTCTGTGGCGCACGAAGCACGATCGCCGCACCTTCGTCGAACAGCTCGATTTCGTCACCGCCGCCGGGAATGTCGATCGCGTGGTTACCCCGCTCGGGCTGTTCGTGCGCCGGGATGGCCGTCTGGAGGTGGAAAGCCTGCATCCGGGGGTGTCGCCAGAGGCGTTCCGGGAGGCCACCGGATTCCCGGTGGCCGTGGGACCGGAAACCCCGGTCACGCCGCCGCCAAACGAGGAGGAAATGGCGGCCCTGCGTTCGGTCGATCCGGATGGGGTGGCGCGAAGTGAGTTTGGCTGAAATTCGGTCGCGTGTAGGGAAGGATTGAGCCGGGATGTTGCTGGAAGATCTTCGCGAGCAGGTCGTGCAGGTGGGCCTGGAGGCGCTCGAACGGGGCGTCGTGCACGGCACGGCCGGAAACATGAGCATCCGCGACTTTGCATCGGGATTGATCGCGATCTCGCCAAGTGGCATTCCCTATCCCGATGTCAGCGCCGCCGACGTGGTCATCGTGAACGATGCCGGCGAGGTGGTCGACGGCCGCCGCAAACCGAGCTCCGAGACACCGCTGCATACCATGGTGATGCGCGCCCGCCCCGATCTGCGGGCCATCGTCCACACCCATGCCCACTACTCGACGGTCGTCTCCTGCATGCGGCCGTACCTGCCCCCGATTCTCACCGAATCGAGCGTCGTGGTCGGCGCCCGAGTGCTGGTCACCCGCTACGGACTGACCGGAACGCCAGATTTCGGAGAGAGCGTGGTGGAAGTTCTGGACGCGGACACGAAAGCGATCATCATCAAGAACCATGGCCTGATCAGCTTCGGCGATTCATTCGCAGCCGCGCTGACCTATTCCGAGATCGTCGAAGAAGCGGCCAAGGTTTATATCCACGCGCTGGCCGCGAATGGCGGGCGCGAGCCCGATCTGGTTCCAGAAGCGCTCATCGCGGAGATGACAGAACGCTTTAAAGCGGATTATGGTCAACCGCGAGATTCGTAAGGCGCTCCTCTCGATCTGTCACATGCAAAAGGGCGACTTGCATACAGAGTGTCATGGGCATAGACTGCGCCAGTTGCCTCTGGACAAGAGTTTGCAATGACGAATCGGACGCATGATGAAGGATCGTGTCCGTACACGCCAAACTTCCGTAGGTTTATGAGGGAGTGGGGACCATGCCAAACCAGGTTGACTCACTGGACGAGCAGATTCTTTCGGCGTTGCAGGAGAATGGCCGCCTGACGATGAAATCGCTCGCGGAACAGGTGGGGCTCTCGAGCCCGGCCATGATCGAGCGTGTGCGCCGCCTCGAAGAGCGTGGCGTCATCTCTGGGTACCGCGCGGTCATTGCCCCGGCGGCGCTGGGAAGACCGATCACGGCGCTGATCGCCGCCACCGTTGAACGGCGCGATCACGACGCGTTCGTCAACCTCATCCTGGAGCAGCCGGCCATCGTCGAGCTCCACCGCACCACCGGCGCGACCTCTCACCTGATCAAGGTCCATGTCCCGGACATGGGCGTGCTGGAGCGGATCGTTGACGATCTGAGCGAGACCGGAGCGCGCTGCCAAACGACCATCGTCCTCTCGTCGCCGATGCCCTACCGGCCGATCACGCCGCCCGAGGGGATGACCGTGCAACGCTCTCGGCTGGCACGCCGCCGGCGCCGCACCGCCGTGGAAATGGGCGCGGATGGCGAGGTTGCCAAGCGCCCGGGCCGTCCCCGGGGCCGCCGTGCCGCCGCGGCGGCGGCGGCGGAGTAGCTCTCGGCCACGGGGCGGCGGCAACTTTTGGCGTGGCGCTGGCCCTCACCCCAAATCGCCACCCATAGGGTACTAGGCCCACTGCGGTCTGACAGGGGAGGTAGAGGCGAAACACCGCTCCCGTCGCGATGAGCCCTCACCCCAACCCCTCTCCCGTCGGGCCGGGAGAGGGGCGGCGAAACACCGCTCCCGTCGCGCGAAACCCTCACCCCAAACCGCCACCCGCAAGCGGGTACCCGGCCC
>JBBRVX010000283.1:0-5470 GCA_038246475.1 Thermomicrobiales bacterium
CCCGCCGGGTGCGCGAACGCCTGGAGGAAGCCGGCGTGGAAATTGTGCCGATCGGAGCGCGTTGAGCGTATCAGAGCAGTTGACATTCCGAGCTTCTTGCAGCGAGGAATCTCGTATTCATCCGCGTACGGACGAGGATAACGACGAGATCCCTCTGTATGTTTCCTCGGAATGACAATATCGTCATGCCGCGGCGTTGAGAGACGAGACGAGAAGGGGGAGACACAATGGCCGCTGAGATTCTGAGCCCATTGCCAGGGCTGGTGGCGACGGTTCACGTCAAGGTCGGGGACGCGATTGCCGCCGGTGACCCGGTGGTGACGCTGCAATCGATGAAGATGGAGATTCCGATCCCGGCCGAGGGCGACGGCACGGTCGCCGAGATTCTGGTGAGCGAAGGGGACGAGATCGATACCGGCGCGCTCATCGCCCGGCTCTCCTGAGCGGACGCTTCGTGAGAAACGTGATTCCCGATCCGCTCTTTCGCAAGGTGCTCATTGCCAACCGGGGTGAGATCGCGGTCCGCATCGCGCGTACCCTGCGGGAGATGGGCATCGCCTCGGTAGCCGTCTATTCCGACGCGGATGCCGGGGCAGCGCACATCGACGCCGCCGACGAGGCATTCCACCTCGGGCCCGCGCCGCCCGCGCGGAGCTATCTCAACCAGGATCGCCTCTTCGAGATCATGCGCGAGGCAGGCGTGGACGCCGTCCACCCCGGCTACGGGTTCCTCTCCGAAAACGCGGGGTTCGCGCGGCGCGGCGCGGCGGAAGGAATCGTCTTCATCGGGCCGCCAGCAGACGTCATCGACGCCATGGGGAGCAAGATCGAGGCCCGTCGCGCGGCCAGGGCGGCAGGCGTGCCCATCGTGCCTGGCACCGAGGCGGCGGCCGTTGATGCCGCCGAGATCGGCGCCATCGCGGCCGAGCTTGGCTACCCGGTGGCCATCAAGGCCTCCAGTGGCGGTGGCGGCTACGGCTTGCGGGTGGTCAACAGACCCGAGGAAATTGAAGCGGCGTTGGAGGGCGTGCGCCGGGACGCCAGCCGCGCCTTCGGCGATACGACCGTCTATGTCGAGAAGTTCTTTTCGCCGGCGCCGCGCCACGTCGAGGTGCAAATCCTGGGCGACCGGTTCGGTAATGTCGTCCACCTGGGCGAGCGAGAATGTTCCCTGCAACGGCGTTTCCAGAAAATCGTCGAAGAGACGCCCTGCCTTGCCATCTCGGACGAGCTGCGCACGCGCATGGGCGACGCCGCCGTCGCGCTGGCGCGGCAGATGGGCTACCAAAGCGCCGGGACCATTGAATGCCTCGTCGCGGACGATGGCGAGTTTTATTTCCTGGAGATGAACACCCGCTTGCAGGTCGAGCACCCGGTGACGGAAGAGGTGACGGGCGTCGATCTCGTGCGCGAGATGGTGCGCATCGCTGCCGGGCTGCCCCTTTCGGTGCCGGAGGGCGGCATCGCCCCGCGCGGACACGCCATCGAAGCACGCATCTACGCCGAAGACCCGGCGCGGAACTTCATGCCGTCGCCAGGAGCGATCACGCGCATGGAGCTTCCACGAATGCCGGATCTGCGGATCGATGCCGGCGCCCGGGCGGGAACGAACGTCACGGTCTACTACGACCCCATGATCGCCAAGCTGACGGCCTGGGGCGCCGATCGGGAGGCTGCGATTGAAACGATGCGAGAGGCGCTCGATCGCATCGAAATCGAAGGCGTGAAGACGAACATCCCGTTCTTGCAGCGGATATTCGCTGGGCATGCCTTCTGTAGCGGACAAATCCACACACGCTACGTGGACGAGCATTTGCCGGAGATCATGGCGGACGGGTAGCACCCTCACCGTGGGAAGTGTGCTTCAATCCCCCTCGCGCAATGAGCGCTCGTGGAAGCAGGGGTTAGCACGCAATGAAGAAGCACGTCTCCGTTCTTCTCGTCCTCATGGTCGTGGTCGGCTTGCTCTTGCCGGGCGACGTCCGAGCGTTCGATCCGTTGCCGGCCGGTTTCAGTGATCGAGTAGAGGTGGGAGGTATTGAAAAGCCTACCTCCATCGCCTGGCTACCAGACCGCACTTTGCTTTCCACGTCGCAGAATGGGCAGGTCTATCGCGAAGGCGGGGCTGCCGGGGCCAATGGGGTCCAGATCCTCGATCTCGGAAATGCTGTCTGTGTTGGGAGTGAGACGGGCCTGCTGGGGCTCGCCGTCGACCCCGACTTCGCGGCGCAACGGTTCGTCTACCTCTACTACACCCATCATAAGGGCGGCGGGTCGTGCAACGACGCCGCGAATCGCGCCAATCGGGTTTCTCGGTTCACCATGGACGGCGCGCAAAGTCTCGGCGGTGAACAAGTGCTGCTCGACAATATCTCCGCCAAGAACGGCAACCATAATGGCGGCGATCTGCAGTTCGGCAAGGACGGCTTGCTCTACATCTCGGTTGGAGACGCCGGCCAGGATCTGGTGACCGGGGATACAGGGGACGCGAATGGGAACGCCCGTCGCTTGACCTTGCTGAACGGGAAGATTCTGCGCATCACGCCGGAAGGCGGCATCCCGTCGTCGAACCCCTTCACCGGGCCGGGCAGCGCGCCCTGCGCGGCATCGGGGCGGGCCGCGGCGTCCGGGAAGGGCGTCACGGCTGAGAAGCGGAGCAAGAAGGCGAAGAAGCAGAAGCGGCAGAAACAGCGGAAAAAGAAGAAGAAACGGCGTCAACTGCAGAACGCGCCGATTTGCCAGGAGATCTTCGCTACCGGATTGCGCAATCCTTACCGCATCGCCTTCGATCCCGATAGCGGCGCGAACAACCAGCGCTTCTTCATCAACGACGTCGGAGGCAGCGCCTGGGAAGAAATCGACGCGGGCGCGGCTGGGGCGGACTACGGCTGGAATGAACGCGAAGGGCCGTGCAGGGTCGGATCGACGACCAACTGCGCTCCCGACAACCGCTTCACGGCCCCGCTCTTTGCCTACGAACATAAGGCTGGATGCAATGTGATCACCGGGGGCGCGTTCGTACCGAACAATTCAGCATGGCCGAATGAATGGGACAATCGTTATCTCTTCGCGGACCTCGGCTGCCAGAAACTGTTTTACATTGATGAGCAGAATCCCGGCTCGACGCTCGTACCCTTCGGGACGGGATCGGGCGCGACGCATCTCGCGTTTGGACCCGACGGCCAGCTCTACTACACCGATTTCTTCAGTGGTTCCGTCAACAGAATTGCCTTCACGGGCTAGGGACGAGACGCCGCCGCGGCCAGAGTGACATCAATTCCATCCCCGGTGCGTTAGCATGATGTCGATCATGCTGCGGACATAGCCGCGCTCTGCCGCCGGAGCGCCCAGGGACGATGTTGATGAACCGACGCTTTAGCCAACGGACTGTTGTGGCAATCGTGTTGTTGGCTCTCCTGGTGGGATTACCTGGTCTCTCCCTGTCCATCCGCGCCATGCAGTCGGGGGAGATCTTCTCGCCAGCCAGTGGCCACGCTCAGGTGATTGCCCAGGGAGTGGCCGATCGTTCCGGAAGCGCCGTCTGGCGCGCGGTCTTCCATTCCGTGCCGCCGGGCGAGGACGCCGAGCTTCCTCCTTCCGGCCCCGGATTCATCCTCGTCGATACCGGCGGGGTGATCGTCGGCGACGAGAGTCGATCGGCGCTCCTCGCCCCGGCCGAGGCAGTCTTCACCGCCGGGGGCGTGACGCGGTTGGCGGTGATCGGTGAACGGCCAGCTGGGCTCTTCGCTATCGACGTGGTCTCCCCCGACGAAGCGGTAGACGCTGGCGGCGGCATCCCGGTCTACGCCAGCGCTCCATTTGAGGTTCCACCTGGCGAGCACGATTTCAATCTCGTGCGTGATCTTCTGGAGCCGGGCGAGTCCACCACGGTCATCGGTTATGCCGCGCCCGTCCTTGTGGTGGTGACGCTTGGCGCGCTCCGCATCGAGGCCAGCGATGGATCATCGGCAAACCTGCGCGTAGGAGAAGCGGCCACCTTTACCGGCGATGTCGTGATCACTGCCGATGGCCAGGCGCCGTCGACCTTCGTCGCGGCCGTCATCGGGCGCGAAACGTCGCGGACCGCGATCGGGACTCCCGGGGCTACGCCGCGGCCCGTGGCGGTGGGATCGGTGCAACTCACCGTCTACGCCTGCCCGCCGCTGGTGACTCCAGGAGACGCCAGCCCGGGGCGATGCCTGCGCGATCCCGAGGCGGCGGCGCTCGAACTCGATTCGCTCGACGATCCAGCGCGAGATGTGGGCCCGTCGAGCGAGCGACAGGGATTGCCGACCTGGGTTGGTTTGCCGGGCGGGGAGTATGCGCTGCGGGCATCGTCGTTCAAGGATGGCTTCGGTCGATTCTTCGTGCAGGGGTTGGCAGGCGTCAACGGGGACGGGAATGATGGCTTTCCTGCCGCGGAGGATGGCGGATATCTGATCCCGATCAGTTCCGATGCCGCCGACTATGCGTTGGAGGTTTACGTCTTCGCCCCTGGTGATGGCGCCACGCCGGCAACGGCGGCCGCGGTGACCCCCATCCCGACGGCCCTGGCTGTCGTGGCGACAGAAGAGGCCACTGCGCCAGCTGGACCAACCGAGATCCCCTCAGTGATTCAGATCGAGACCGCCGTGCCGGGCGCGCCAACCGCGACGCCGCGGCCGCAAGCGACAGCGACGCCTCGCCCTGATCCGATTACCAGAGCGACAGTTGTTGCCACCGAGCGCCCGCTGGTGAACAGCACCGCGGTGGCCCGTCCCAGCCAGGGAACCGTGAATGTGCGCGTCTACGGCTGTCAGGACAGCATCGATCTCTTCGACCCGGCGAACTGCGCCCAATCGGTCGATGGCTTCGATCTTCGCCTTGTTTCCGCGGATGGCGAGACGATTGCTCTGACCGATGCGACGATTGGGTCAGATGGATCGGTCTCGTGGAAGAACCTGCCCCTCGGCACGTACCTCTTCCAGCAACCCGTGATGTTGCCGGGCGCGGTCACCTACTACGCCCCGGAGTTCACGTTGGCGGAGAATGGCGCGGGGTACAACGTCACGATCGACGCGGACGAGCCGGTCGCGGCGATCGACGTCTACAACCTGCCGCCCCCCTCCGCCGCGCTGTCGCCAACGGTCGCCCCGGTGGCGCTCGACAGTGACCAGGATGGCATTCCGGACGCGGACGAGACAGGCATTTACGGCACCGATCCTGCTAACGCCGATAGCGATTTTGACGGAGTCCTCGACGGCGCGGAGCTTGCCGCCGGGACCGATCCCCTGGTTGCTAACGCGATCGCGGCTGATGTCGATTCTGACGGCGATGGCCTGCTCGATGGGGACGAGGCAGCCTTCGGGACCGACCCGAGCAGTGCCGATACTGACGGCGACGGCTGGTTCGATGGTGATGAGGTCAACATTGGAACCGATCCGCTTGATGGCAGCAGCTTCCCGGTCGGGTGAGCGAGACGCCGCCGCCG
>JBBRVX010000284.1:0-5462 GCA_038246475.1 Thermomicrobiales bacterium
CAGGCCGCCACCGGGGTCACCCCCGACTACGTCCGCCTCTCCGTCGGCCTGGAGACCGTCTCCGATCTCATCGCCGACCTCGATCAGGCCCTCGCCCAGGCGTAATCGCGTTATGGCGCCAACGAACGAGCCAGGGCAAGTGCCCTGGCTCGCTCAAAAACTCCTGGGACCAGACGAATACCAATCTTTATGTTATGACGATCCAGTCAGTGAAGTCTGGGCTTGACCAGACGCCGCGGAAAGCTCGCCGCCGGTCGAAACGGGCTGGGGCTCTCTCGCTTCCATCGGCACGATCCAAGCAGCTCGAAACCACTGACGCTGCCAGGGGATCGCGCCGCGATTCTTGTGCTTGGAAAAATCCACCAGGTACAACGGGATCCCATATTTGCTACGCGGGTCGATGCCAATGATCGTGCCGGTGGCGCCATCGAACCGCGCCTCAGGCCACGTCGAATACAAAACGCTAATGCCAGGGATGCCGCGCTTGCTCACCCCTCGCGGCATCTGCACCCGAACGTCGTCGCCAAAGTTGAAATCGCTCATCCTATTCCCGTCCTCATCTCTCTTCGCCCTGACTAGTATAGCGAATCAAAACCCCTGATCAGGCCTGCCGCACATCTATTGAGGTCCAGGCGCCACTGGACCAAACGTCAAAATAAAGCTCCGCGAGCTGCGCCTGAACGGTCAAGGGCAAGCAATCGAGGCGAGCTCTTGCATGCTCGGGGAGCGCATGGCGCAGCGCCCAAACCCGTGTGGCCTGAACGCGCGACAATGTGTCGCCTTCAATCGAGGTCGCGCTCCAGCGAAGGCAAGCGACCCTGATATCCTGTTCAACCAGGGGAAGCAGATTTTCGATGATGAACGCGATTCCTGCATCTCCATTCTCAATCAACCCTTCATGGGATGGTCGTGCAGGCAACGGAATCAGCCGAGCTTTTCTTGACAACTCTTTGATATCAGCCACTGGTCCGGCCGGAAAGGAGGAAGAAGTGTCCTGGCGCGCTATTCGGCCCCGCGTCAGCATCACCCCGGCAAAAATGATCGCAATGCCAACCGACATGGCCAGATACAGATATTCGCGATGGCCAAGACGAGTGAGTGTGCCGCCCGTGGCAACCACGATGGCGCCCAGGGCGATGAACAAACACCCAGCCGCCCTTCGGCGGGCGTCGCCAGCGTGGCGCAACCTCCACGCGGAAAAGAGCGCGCCAGCGACCAACACCAGTGTGCCGCCTGCATTGATCGAAGCCGCGAGGGCGATCAGGAAAGGACCGCGCTCAATCGCGTCCCAACCTTGCGTCGCCAGACTCGCGCTGTCGACTGGCGCGCTCCACACCGTTGTGATTGCGAGGGCAACGATGAGCAACACGATTCCCGGAACTAAGGATGGCACACGGGCGCCAAAGAGCAGGTAGATTTCGCCAAGAGCGAAGAGGCCGACGACGAGCACAGCTCCCGCGAGGTAGTAAACACGGGCCAGAGTCGGCGTCCAGCCGGTCACCGCACCGAGAACTTCGGCGCCCGCCGCAAGCGCGAAGAGGAGAAACGCGAGGGACCACGACATTCGCTCCGGCCGCAGTCGTTTCCACGCGTCCCAACCCACGATCACGGAACAGATCAGCGCCACAATGGCCGCAATGGCGGGAAAAGCGATCATCGGCAGCGCTTTGCCTTGGGCATTAGAATCATGGGCGTGAGTTTACTGCTGGTATGGAGATCTCGACGATGTTGTTTATGGTGATTGAGCGATTCCCACCGGGTTCCGTGCCGGTGATGTATCGCCGGCTCCGCGATGAGGGGCGATCGCTCCCCGCAGGACTGACCTATATGCATAGCTGGATCGAAGCAAATCTGGCCCGTTGCTTTCAGGTTATGGAGTGCGAAGACGCTCGCCTGCTGCAGGAGTGGATTTTGAGCTGGGGCGGCCTCATTGAGGCCGAAATCGTGCCGATCGTGCCCTCGGCGGCTACCCAGGACGTGGTGCAGCCATTCCTCTGACGCGAGGCAGGCCGACGACGTCAGAGCCACAACGTCCAGGCGCCGCCCGATTCAATACCCGCAGTTCGGACTCATTGATCGGGTCGCCCCAAAAACGACGCCAGAACTCGAGTGCGGCATCGTTCGGTGAGGTACCCCAGGCAGGATTCGAACCTGCGACCTGCCGCTTAGAAGGCGGATGCTCTGTCCCCTGAGCTACTGGGGCCCGGATGACCGGAAAAGTATATCGATTGGCTCCGCCTTCGTCGCAGTATTTGATCGTGTTCATAAGGTATCTTTGCAAGAGTGCTCACCAGCACACTGGATGAGCCCATCGAGCATCACAACCTCGCCTTGAGCCGAACGACGTTTTTCCGTGTGTACTCCAATGTTCCGAAAGGTATGGAAGGAGGACATCGACGGATGGGACGTCGAGATGAATGTCGCAATCGATAACTCCCGACGAATGGTGTTCAGTCATGCGGCAACCTGCAATCAGGGGAGGCTGACCATCATCCTGACGATGGCCCCCGCATAGTGTTGCCGCTTGCCGAAGGATCTCATGGGGTTGTCAGGCGTCCGCCGGCAACTGTTGCTCCGGCACCGTAAGTTCATCGGCCATGATGACCGTTTCGTTCCCATACCCGTCCGCGAAGAGCGCTTCCGAGAAAAATGCGCGGCAGCGGCCGTCGCCCGGCTCGCGCCGATCGCACGCATGAAAACGCCTGGCGAGCCGCGACGCCGTTTGCACCCTACCAAGATGGATCAGCGCAAAGATGAGGAAATATCGGTACACGACATGAAGCAGTCCACGTTGCTGGTATCTCCGCGCGCTCGTGTAAAGAGCCGGTTGCCGCACGAACCGAACGTCTCCCTGGCTGTGCAGCCGAACCGCCAACATGGTGTCCTCACCATAGAATTGGAAGTCGGGATCGGGACCATTTGCCTGGCGAAGCGCCTCCGTTCGCACGGCAATGGTCGAACCTACCAACACGCCAGGACGACCCGTGGCCCGAAGCACCAGATTGGTTAGCGGGCTGAGAAGCGTTCGAAAGAGAAAGTTGCCGGCATTGTCGATGAAGCGGCCGTCATGGAACCGGAACTCCGGAGAAATCCCGGCCAGATGCTCATCAGCGTCAAAGAGTGCGATCGCGTCTCTGGTCCAATGCGGCGGCAACCGGGTGTCAGCGTCGACAAACACCAGGAATTCGCCTTTGGCCGCGTTGAGGCCAGCCAGCCGGGCATTTGCCAGACCCGCGCGCTCCTCGTAGACAACTTGGGCGCCGCGTGATCGCGCTCGTTCCGCGGTGGCGTCAATTGAGCCATTGTCCACAACGATGATCTCGGCCGCAAACTCGCCGATTTGCGCGAAGAGTGCGTCGACGCATTCAGCGATATCGCGCTCTTCGTTTCGCGCTGGTACGACAAACGTGACCTTCATTTCGGCCAATTCATCTGATGGCGCCGACAACAATTGACGCTAAACCCCGTCACGGTGTTGGATGCAACCGTGCGTCAAACGCATCATGCTTCAACTCCAACGCTCGACCTCTGTCGAATGCACCACGATCGACAGCCCCATCGGCACGTCGCCCGCTCGTGTGCTGACACAGCCACAGTATGCACGCCGGGAAAACGAAGTACGTAGGTGGTCACAGCGTTCTGGAGCATCGCCGCCGTTTCCGGTTCCGCGGGCGACGCAGGCGTCGCCATCTGTCGATACCGCGCGAATGCATTTTGCGGGGGCAGCCAGGTCAGCCCGCTATGATTCCTGTTTGCGCTGGTTGTCTGAAATCTCCGCAATGGCGCTTGCCAACCCTGACACCTCTTCCTCGCTGTTCCACCACCCGATGGAAGTCCGCGCCGAAACGATGCATGGCTTCGTATCAACGTAGCGAATGATGTAGCCTCGATCAAACAGAGACGAAACCACCTCCTGTGGTTTCAGTCCTTCCACATTGAAGTTGACGATTCCGGCCATGGCCGCTGCCGGCGTGACGACCGAGACTCCCGGGATCCCGGCGATTTCTCCGCGAAAGCGTGCCCCAAGCGTCGAAATGCGCCCATACGCCCAATCGAGCCCAACCTCATCCCGCAACCAGCGGAGCGTTGCTGCCTGTGCCGCAATCGACGCCGCCGAGAATTCACCAATCTCGAACCGGCTTGCCCCCGGATTCGGCATGTAGAAGCCACTCACGTCGAACTGCCCGTAGCGCGTGTACGTCGGCATGATGTCGGCGAGTCGGTCCCTCCGGATGAAGAGAAGTCCGGTCGCTTCCGGGCCGCAAAGCCATTTCTGACCTGCCATCGCATACGCATCGATGCCCAACTCGTGCAGATTTATGGGCACCTGGCCGGCAGACTGCGCACCGTCGACAAACACCATCACCTCGTGCTCGCGAGCCAGATCGCAGATTGTACCCAGGGGCAGCACGGCCCCGGTCGACCAAAGGACGTGCGACAGCGCGATCACCCGCGTTCGCGAGGTAATGCGGCTGCCGATGACCTCCACGACGTTTCGCCCGTCACGCGGGAGCTCTGCATATCGGGTGATGACCCCATGTCGCTGGGCCAGGAGCGCGAGTGGCAAGAGGAGACCGGGGTGTTCCTCCATGGTTGTGACAACCTCGTCGCCACGCTCCCAGGTGAAGCCCATCAGCGCCGCGTTCAGACCCTCCCCCGCGCTGTGCGTAATGGCTATTTCATCCGGATCAGCGCCAAAGATGTCGGCGGCGAGGGAGGAAAGGTTCGCACGGCGTTCCCGGCTCGCCTCGTAGCTGCCAGGCGTGATCCTGCCCTGTTCGAATTCTGCCTGAGTCACCGCACTGGCCGCTTCGAACGCGGCGCGGGGCATCGGTCCATACGTGCCGGTGTTGAAGTATCCCATCTTGAGAACCGCGGGCATCTGTGCCCGCAACGCATCGACTTTCGTCTCGACCCCCACGTCGACTGCCATCAATGATCCAACCCTTCCCCAGCGTGTCTATGCGTGTGTCGTGGCCAATGCGCCATCCAGATCAGCGATGATATCCTCCACGTCCTCAATGCCTACCGAAAGTCGCACCAGGCCATCAGATATCCCAATCTTGGCGCGTTCCTCCGCGGGAACGGCGCGGTGCGATGAAATCGCGGGGTAGAGCACGAGGCTATACACATCACCGAGCGTCGTCGCGGGAACGATGAGGCCAAGTGCTTCCATGAAGCGAAATACCTCCTCCCGGCCCGCGTTTGCGATCTCGAACGAGATCATGCCTCCCCGCTCAGGGCGGATGAAGATGCCCTCTGAGTCGCCAAGAACCGACAAACCGGGATAATTCACCCGGCTGACCCTCGAATCGGCCTCCAGCCACCGAGCGATTCTGCTGGCGTTGTCGCTCTGTTGTTTCATGCGCAACGGTAACGTCTTGAGGCCACGCAGCGTCAGCCAGGCGTCAAATGGCCCGGCAACCGCGCCAACCAACTTGTTGATCTCCCGCAGCTCGGCC
>JBBRVX010000285.1:0-5446 GCA_038246475.1 Thermomicrobiales bacterium
GCACTGCCTTGAGCAGGGTGCGTCCCTGATCGACGGAAGAGCTGACCTCTGAGGTCAAATCTTCGAGGGCGGCCTGCAAGCCCGAGGAGACCTGCCGCAGCTCGACGAGGAGCCGGTGCGTCTCCTCGGCCCCGGCTCGCATGCCGGAGGCGAAGACGCCAAAGTCGGCGAACTCGCGTTCGCGGCGGACGGCAAGCTGCTCGAGGCGATCGTGCTCGATGCGCAGCCGCGTCAGCAGCTCTTGTGAGTTGTGATCGAAGCGATCGACCAGCCGATCGACGTTGCGCGCCAGCAACGCTGGGCGGCTCCCCCGATCGACGGCGAGCACGATCGATGCCTCGGCGAGGACATTGTCCAGATCGGCCTGGAACCGCTCGGCGGTCTGATCCACCTTCTCTTCGCGCGATTCGCGGCGACCATGGGAATAGAGGGTCAAGGCGATGATGACCGCGATCAACACGGCGTCGAGCAGGGCCACCGTCGAAAAGCTCGGGGCAAATCGGCTGGCCTGCCCGCCGAAACCACGTTCCCAGAGAAGCAGGAACGGCTGTCGTACTTCATCGGGGTTGAGGGCAATGAACGCGTTGTATGCCTTGGAGGCCTCGGCCAGGGCGAACCAGGTGAGCAGGATGGGCATGAGGACGAGCACGTTGCGCAGGCGATCGGCCCCGGCAATCGTCGAATGCGCATAGCCGCCCTCGTGCTTCAGCGCGAGCGCATAGGCCAAACGCTCGGTGTTGAAGGCCCGGCGGAGATCGACCTCGGCCCACCGCTGCCGCCCTTCGTCACTTGCAATGGCCCGCGCCAACGTGCGCATCCGTTCCGAGGCGCGTTCATCGACCGGCGCAATCCGTTCGGACATCTCCTCCAGATTGCGCGCGACATCGACGTAGTTGCTTTCATCATGCTGATGGGGGCGAGATGTCCGCGAGGTAACGAATCCATCGACAATATCGGGGCGAACCGGGGTTACCACCCCGCTCCGCGGCGCAATATCCGGCATGGCTCTGTCCGATGACTCAGGGACGCGTCGTCGCTGCACGGTTGACCTCTGATGCCAGGTTGGGCATGTACACTCGGGCTCGGCAGGGAGGGTGATGGAGACGGCGTAAATCCGGGAGCCAGCTCATCTCGTCACGACCGAAAACCCATTCGGGGCGACTGTCCGTACAGAATGTACCACTCCCGGCGACGCACGAAGCGCGCCCACGCCAGTCATTAACGCTAGACCACGGGATTCCACTGATGGCAATCGTCTCCGATCTCGACTCGGCCATGATGCAACCGGCACGATCCGTGCCCGCGGTTCGCCAGCTCGGTGGCGGCACAATTCGGGTAGACGATTCCGGCCGGCCGCTGCACGCGGCGGGTCACGATGCCATTGTTTACGAACTCCGAGCCCCAACTGGACGCATTCTGGCGCTGCGATGCCTGCTCAAGCCGGACAAGGAGCGGGAACGGGCGCTCAGAACGCGCTACACCGCGCTCAGGGAAGACCCCGCTCTGGCGCCTCTGCGCGCCACGGGAGGCCAATTACCGCACGAGATTCGCTGGATCGACGAGGGTGTGTCGTTGCCGGGGCCAGATCTCGCTCGCCTGGTCGTGCCCGTCATGGCCATGGAACGGGTGCCCGGCCGCACCATGATGCAGGTCGTTGATCGCCTGTGCCGCGAGGGGCAATCGGAACCGTTGGCGTTTCTGGCCGACCGTTGGCTGACCATGGCAGTGGCGCTTGAAGAGGCGGGATTCATCCATGGCGATCTCGCGGCAGACAATCTCATCGTGCGCCCGGATGGCTCGATCGCGGCGATCGACCTCGATACCGCGAGTTGGCCGTCGTTCACCGGGCCGCCAGCACGGGCGGGCGGCACGCCGGGTTATGTCCACCCGAGCGGGGCGCCAGGCAACCCCGATCTTCGCGACCGGTTCCCAGCCCTGCTGATCTGGACATCACTGCGCGTTCTCTCGCGCCATCCCACGCTCTGGGACGCTGGAGGCAAACAATCTGATCGCCACGACGCGGCACTCCTCTGGAACGTCGACGATCTCCGCCGACTCGAGCGGTCTCCCCTCTTCGCCGCCATTGAAGCGCTTGGTGATGCGGCGCTGACGCCACTCCTTGAAGTCGTGCGGCGGGCGATCCGATTCTCCCCAGAGCTGACGCCTCCCCTCTCGGAAATCGTCGAGCGGCTAGAGGGCCTGGGCGTGCCACGGCAGGCTGCTCTCCGAGGCCAGATTGGGCGTCGCGGCATCACGAGCCCAGCAGGGATTTCCCCTGCTGTCACGTCTCCCGCGATCGATGGCCATTCCCACTTGTCGCCTGATTCGGGTCAATCTCCGCACCATCCTGATGCCGACCGCTCAGAGCGCCGTGCAGACCCCATGCGGACTCCATCGCTCGCCGAAAGCGACCGTGGAAAGGCGGCGGCGCAACGGCTCGGCGCGGCACTCGCCGCGCGCGATACGACCCTGGTCAGGAGCCTGTGGCACGACACGCGCGCAATGCCGGAGACGGCGGTCTTCGCGGTCGCCGTGCAAAACCTGGTCGCCGCGGACGCCACGGCCGCGATCGACCGGGCAATGCGGCGCAACGATAACGCGGGACTGGCCGCGGCGATGGCTGACGCGGAACTGGCGGGAGTTCCGCCGCCGCCCGAAGCCCGCGCGGCGCTGCGCGCCGCGCGGAGCCGGATTGCTGCCAGAAGTGCGCTCGACAACGCGATTCGCGCCCGCGACTACCACGCCATCGCCTTGCTGGAACTTTCGGGCAATCTCGACGATCTCGGCCGGTTAGACCCCATCCACGCCCGCACCGTGGCCCGCGCGGTGGCCTGGCCCGCGCTGGAGCGCGCTCTGGCCGCCGATGACGACGTGGCGATCGCCTTTGCGGCTGATCCGGCCATCTGGCGCGAGGAAGACACCCTTCCCGCGAACGCCTGGCAACGCCTCGATCTGGCAAGAAGGCGCCTGCGGTGGGCAGATGATGTCCGCGCGGCGCTGCGACGGCGGGACGGAGCTGTTCTGCGCGGATTGCTGGCGGGAGCGCCGCCCGGGGCCGAACGATGCCTGACCGAAATCGAGAGCCGGCGCATTTTGCGCGTCACCATGCGCGAAGCGGCGGTCACGCGGCTGGAGCGCGCCCTGCGGGAAGGACCGGATCGCGAAGTTCTCGCGGCGATGGCCGAGTTCGAGTCGGCGGGTGCGCCATTTTCCGGCGTGCTGGATTGGGCAGCGGTCCGCGGCGTCGTCGATCGGGTTTCCCTCGCCGAGGCGCTGCAGGCGGCCGCGCTGGCCGATCCCCCGGACACCGCGCGGCTGGCGCGGCTGTTGCCAGCCGCGCGGGCGGCACTCGGCGACGGCGGCAGCGACGGGCCGGACTGGGCCGCGCTGGAGCAGTCGGTGCTACAGGCAGCGCATCTGGCGCGATTGCGCGAGGCCATCGACCTTGGGGATGACCGCCGGATCGCCTCGGCCGCCGAACCCGATCCGTATGACACGATCTCGCTCCTCTCGCCGGAAGAGCGGGAGCGCGTGCGGCAGGCGATCTCAGGCGCTCAGCGGCACGACGGTTGAGGTGGGAGAGCCGCCAATTGAGTGGCCACCGGGTTCTTGAGCATGAGCGCCGTCTTCCGTGCCGCGGGCGAGGCGGGACTCGCCCCTACCGGCGCGGTGGCGCGGAACGATGCTCCAGGAATGCGAGGCCAACTCTCTTGCCTGAACTACGCCGGCTCTGGGGTTGTCCATTCGTGACTGGCGACGCTCCGCTCGACGGCATCGAGAATCGCCTGCACGGCAAAGCCTTCGGCAAACGATGGTCCGGAGTCGGTTCCCTTGCCGATGCCGTCGAGGAGATCTTTCACCGCGTGAATGAAGGTGTGCTCGTAACCGATGGCGTGACCAGCCGGCCACCAGTTCGCCGTATAGGGATGGTCGCTCTCAGTTACGTTGACCGTGCGAAATCCCTGCAATCCGGCGGGATCGTCAACGAAGTAGAGCTGCAGCTCATTCATCCGTTCCAGATTGAATGAAATCGAGCCCTTCGAGCCGTTGATCTCGAAGCTGTTGTAATTGCGCCGACCTGGAGCGAGCCGTGTGGCTTCGAACGTGCCGCTGGCGCCGCTGGCGAAGTTGGCGAGAAACGTCGTCGAATCGTCAACCGTGACCTCGCCCATCTCCGTGCCCGATTCGGCGCGCAGCCCGGCGCCGCCGCCCGAATCGGTGGCCACGCGGCGCTGTTTGATAAAGGTCGAAAGGGTCCCCACCACTTCGGTGATGGGGCCGACCAGATAGAGGCCAAGGTCGGTGATATGCGCGGCGATGTCGCCCAGCGCCCCTGAGCCGGCCTTATCCTTCTGCAGCCTCCAGACGAGAGGAAAGTCGGGGTCAATGATCCAGTCCTGGAGGTAGACGGCCCGCCAATGCCGGATTTCGCCGATCGCGCCATCGTCGATCAGCTTCTTGGCGAACTGCACGGCGGGCACCCGCCGGTAGTTGTAATTCACGACCGCGACCGCGTTTGATGCCCGCGCGGCGGCCAGCATTTCGCGCGCCTCGGCCAGGTTGTTCGCCAGCGGTTTCTCGCAGATGACATGTTTGCCGGCGGCCAGCGCGGCGAGCACGACGTCTTTATGCGTATCGCCGGGCGTCGAGACATCGATCAGTTGAATGTCGGGACGCGCGATGAGGGCGTGATAGTCGGTCTCGTACCCCTCCCAGCCCAGCTTGCGCGCCGCCTCCCGCACGCCGACGGTGTCCCGCCCGCAAATGGCGACCATGCGCGGCTCGGGATCGACATCGAAGAAGTGGGACACCTGCCGGTACGCGTTCGAATGCGCGCGGCCCATGAACTTGTAGCCAACGAGGCCAACGCCGATTTGAGTCACGGGGGGCTCCTTTCAGTCGGTGAGTCGTAAGTCGTAAGTCGTAAGTCGTAAGTCGTAAGTCGTGAGTCGTAAGTCGTGAGTCGTACCAGTTATTCGCCCAAGTCCTTACTCATACTGCGAATGAATCCCTTGATGAGGCGTCCGACTTCATCCGCATCTCGAAGGAGTGCCGACGTGATGTTGGGATCAATCATTCCCAGACGCTGAGCGATTTCAAGGTGTGTTTGAACTTCGCAAAGGGATCCGTGCGCGATGAAAAGGAATCGCCGCATTTCCGCACTGCCTGTCCTCCCTGAACCCTCAGCAATGTTCGCCGGTACGGAGGCTACGGACCGTCTGATCTGGACGTCAGTCCGTAACGCTCATTGTCTGGCCATGAGGAGCTTTCGTGGTAGACCTTGACGACGAGATCCATGCCTTTCTGCCAGGCCGTCAATGTCCGAAACGAGCCTTCTCTTACCACCGGCATGCCTTACTACGTCGTCAGTCGTCAGTCGTCAGTCGTCAGTCGTCAGTCGTGAGTCGTGAGTTGTGGCGTTCGGCCATTCTGGACGAGCCCCCGA
>JBBRVX010000286.1:0-5428 GCA_038246475.1 Thermomicrobiales bacterium
AGGGGGTGATCCGCCAGAAGATCGTCGAGGCCGACTTGGTTGATTGCATCGTCGCGCTGCCGGCCCAGCTCTTCCTCACCACCGGCATCCCTGCCTGCCTGTGGTTCCTCACCCGCAACAAGACCGGCAAGAACCTCAAGCACGGCGGCCGCGACCGCCGCGGCGAGACGCTGTTCATCGACGCCCGCAAGCTCGGCACCTTGCAGACGCGCACCCTGCGCGTGCTCACCGGCGGCGACGACGGCGAAACCCTGCTCGCCGACGGCCTGGGCGACCCGAACGCCGACTCCGACCTTGGGCGCATCGTCTACGCCTTCCGCCAGTGGCGCGGCGAACCCGCGCCCGACTGGTGGGACGAGGCGCAACACGGCGCCTGGGCCTACCGTGACATCCCCGGCTTCTGCAAGAGCGAGACGATCGCAGGGATCGGCAAGCACGGCTTCGTACTCACCCCCGGCCGCTACGTCGGCGCCGAGGCGCAGGAGGACGACGGCGAGCCCTTCGCGGAGAAGTACCCGCGGCTGCTGGCGGAGTTGGAGGAGTGTTTTGTCGAGGGGGAGCGGTTGATGGGGGTGGTGCGGGAGCAATTGAAAGGGGTGGCGCAATGAGCAACAACGACGCTATCCGCTGGTTGCAGCGTCTGGAGCATTTTGAGACCGCGCTGGCCAAGCTCAACGATGCCTGCCAACGCGACAGCTATTCAGAGCTGGAGATGGCTGGTGTCATCCAGTTCTTTGTCTTCAGCCAGGAGCTGGCCTGGAATACGCTCAAGGATCTGCTCTATGTCGAAGGCATCGACGCCAAAACCCCGCGGACCGTATGGCGGGAGGCTCACAGCGCCGGCTTTGTGGAGGACATCGACACCGCCCTCGGTACCATCGCCTTTCGCAATGAACTTTCGCACCGATACAGCGAAGCCATGGCCCGACGCGCTCTCGAACGTATCCGTGCCGATTACTTGCCGCTACTGACCGACATCCTGGGCAAGCTTCAGGCGAAGCGGGAAAGTGAGCGCGGCGCGTGATGGACCGCGACGCATCCATTGGCCCGGACGGACTCACCCGCCGCGACCGCGACCTCATCCGCGACGTGCTTGCGCGTTACCCCGAGGTGCGACGGGTCAGCCTGTTCGGCTCCCGCGCCATGGGCACGTTCGGCCGCGGATCGGACATCGACCTAGCGCTCGAAGGCCCTGACCTAGATTCTCCGACGCTGACCCGTATCGCCACCGAACTGGAAGACTCCGATCTTCCTTACAAGGTGGATCTGTTGCTGCGCGATGAGCATCTGGAGCCGAAATTGGAGGCGCATATTCGGCGGTATGGGAAGCCGATTGGGTGGAAACAAACCACGCTCGGAACACTCGGCGATGCATCGCGGAACGCAATTGTTGGCGGCCCGTTTGGATCCAACCTTGTCTCGAATGACTATGCGGATCAGGGCGTGCCGGTGATTCGTGGACAGAACATGGGCTTCGGGCGATGGGTAAGTGGAGAGTTTGTTTTCGTATCAGACGCGAAGGCCGACTCGCTACGCGCTAACTTGGCACGCCCAGGGGATGTCGTATTCACCCAGCGGGGAACTCTTGGTCAGGTCGCTATTGTTCCTAGCGGCCCGTGGGTCCGCTATGTGGTTTCACAGAGCCAGATGAAAGCCACGATAGATCCACAGAAGGCCGATCCACGCTATGTGTACTACGTTTTCAGTAATCCAGCTGAAAAAGAATATATCGCCGCAAACGCTATCCAGACGGGCGTTCCACACACGAACCTGACTCAACTTCGGTTACATCCGATTTCTCTTCCGCCTCTCGATGAACAACGTACTATCGCCAGTGTCCTCGGCGCGCTCGACGACAAGATCGAGCAGAACCGGCGGACGGCGCTGGCGCTGGAGCGGCTGGCGCGGGCGATCTTCCGGGCGTGGTTCGTGGACTTCGAGCCGGTGAAGGCGAAGGCCGCCGGCGCGGCCGCCTTCCCCTCCATGCCCCAGGAGGTCTTCGACGCCCTGCCCACCCGCTTCATCGATTCCGACCTCGGCCCCGTGCCGGCGGGGTGGGAAGTGAAGGCGCTCGATGAATGCGTGCATCTGACGATGGGGCAATCTCCACCGTCGGAGTACTACAACGAACATGGCGAGGGGCTGCCGTTCCATCAGGGTGTCACTGACTACGGCTTTCGATTTCCAACTCATCGCGTCTATTGCACCACTGACGGCAGACTGGCGGAACCGCGAGATGTGCTTGTGTCTGTCCGTGCGCCCGTAGGGCGAATCAATGTGGCAGATCGCCGCTTGGTACTTGGCCGTGGTCTCGCTGGTCTGAGGCATCGGCACGATCGGCAGTCATTCCTCCTGCATCAACTCTGCCATGTGTTCGCGGAAGAGGATGCCATCGGCGACGGCACGATCTATAAAGCGGTGACGAAGAAGTTTCTCTCGCAGATGCCCACGCTGTCGCCGCCAGACGAGGTTGAAGGCGCGTTCGACGATCTTGCACGACCGCTGGACGATCTCGTTGCCGCTTCCGAGAGTGAATCCCGCAAGCTCGCCGAGATGCGCGACTACCTGCTCCCGCGCCTGCTAGGCGGAAGCGTCCGCGTGGAGGTGGCCGATGGCTGAATCCGCCGCCATTCAGACGCGCTTTCAGATGGTAGGCTCCCGTGCGGCCGTGCTCGACGGCCCCATCGCGGAAGCCATCGAACAGCAGATCCGCGCCATCGAGAACGCGCTTGAGAGCGTGCCCGACTTCGCCTTCGATCTGTCGAAGACACTGGTCGAATCCGTTTGCAAGACGGTGCTGGCCGATGTCGGCCAGCCGGCGGACCCCAACTGGGACGCGCCGAAGCTGTTGAAGGAAACGACGAATCGCTTGGCCCTGCTGCCGCGCAACCATCCTGACCCGGCGAAGGCGCGCGATTCGGTGGAGAAGACGATCCGCGGACTGCTCCAGACGATCCAGGGCCTGTGTGAGCTGCGCAACGGGTACGGCATGGCGTCCCATGGACGCGACGGCTTCTCCGCTCGCCTCGACCTCCGGCAGGCGACGCTGGCCGCGCAGGCCGCGGACACCATCGTAGCCTTCCTCTACCGAATCCATCGCGACGCGCTGATGCAGACGCCCGGTGAGCGCGTGTACTACGAAGACCACACCGACTTCAACGAAGCGTTCGACCGAGACAACGACATTATCCGACTGGGCGAACTGGATCTCTTGCCGAGCCGTGTGCTGTTCGATGCAGACCGCGAGGCGTACAAGGCGGCCCTGAACGAGTTCATCGCCGAGCGCAACGAAGAAGGTCGCGACGATGAGGCGGCCGCGCTAGTGGATCGCAGGCCGGAGGCGGCGCAATGACGATGTCCTCGCCCACCGAACAGCTCGTCGAGGATGTCGCTGCCGTGTATTTCGGGGCGATCGGCGCATTGACCAAGCGCGGAGTCGAGATCGACGACGCGGGCGAGCGCAGCGATGCGGCGCAGTGCCTGCTAAACGGAAGCGTCCGCGTGGGGGCGGCGGTGGAGAAGATGGCCACTCTCCAGGAAGGTGTTTCCCTATGAGCGAACAAAACCAGTTTCTGCTCTACACCGCGCCGGACGGGGCGGTGAAGGTGGAGGTTTTCTGCAAAGACGAGACGGTCTGGCTGACGCAGAAGGCGCTGGCGGGGTTGTTCGGAGTCAATGTGCCGGCCATCAATAAACACCTGAAGAACATCTTTGTCTCGGGAGAACTGACGGAGGAATCAGTTATTTCCATTTTGGAAACAACTGCCACTGACGGGAAAAACTACCAAACCGGCTTTTACAACCTTGATGCCATCATCGCAGTGGGCTACCGGGTCAACAGCTACCAGGCCACGCGGTTCCGCATCTGGGCGACGAAGACGCTGCGGGAGTTCATCATCAAGGGCTTCGTGCTGGATGACGAACGGTTGAAACAGGGCAAGCAGGTCTTTGGCAAGGATTACTTCGACGAACTGCTGGAGCGCATCCGGGAGATCCGGGCCAGCGAACGGCGCTTTTACCAGAAGATCACGGATATCTACGCGCTCTCGGTGGATTACAGTGCCGACGCGCCCTTGACCAAGGAGTTCTTCGCCACCGTGCAGAACAAGCTGCATTGGGCGATTACCGGCCAGACGGCGGCGGAACTGATCTATGCCTCCGCCGATGCGGCCAAGATTTACCTGGGCCTGACGACCTGGAAGCATGCGCCGGACGGGAAGATTTTGAAGTCCGATGTCGCAGTGGCGAAGAACTACCTGAGCGAGGCGCATGTGAAGGAATTGAACCGGATTGTGTCCGCCTACCTCGATCTGGCGGAGAATCGGACCGAGCGAGGCATCCTGATGAGGATGGTCGATTGGGCGAGTTTCCTGAACAGCTTTTTAGAGTTGTCGAACTATCCGATTCTGCAAGACAAGGGCAAGGTGGGCGCGCTGGAGGCCAAACTCAAAGCCGAGGGGGAATACGAGATTTACCGCCAGCGGCAGGACGCGGAGTACGTCTCGGACTTCGACCGCGAGATCAAACGCATTGAAGGAAGGAATTCATGATCGGTTCCTCACCCACCGAACAGCTCGTCGAGGATGTCGCTGCCGTCTATTTCGGGGCGATCGGCGCATCGACCAAGCGGGGGGTCGAGATCGACGACGCGGGCGAGCGCAGCGATGCGGCGCAGTGCCTGCTGCAAGGGCGGCTTGGCGCGGCGCTGCACCGGCTCAATCCCGCACTGCCGCATGACACCATAGAAGCGGTTCTACGCACGATCTCGCGCCCGCCGCATCCGACACTGATCCAGAACAATCGCTGGTTCCACCGGCTGCTCACCGACGGCGTCGAGGTGGAGTATCGCGACGCGCAGAGGGGCGAGACGCGCGGCGGCCGCGCCCGGCTGATCGATTTCGACAATCCGGCCGCCAATGATTTGTTGGTGGTGCGCCAGCTCACCGTCACCGGACCGTCGGGCAAGGCGATCCGCCCGGACCTGACCGTGTTCCTGAACGGGTTGCCGATTGCGCTGATTGAGCTCAAAGACCCGACCGACACCCAGGCGGACCTCGGCGTCGCCATCGACCAGCTCGACCGTTACCGGCAGACCGCGCCGGACCTCTTCGTGCCCAACCTGGCGCTGGTGGTCTCGGACGGGATGCTGACGCGGGTCGGCTCGATCACCAGCGGCCACGGCCGCTTCATGCCGTGGCGGCCCGCCGATGCCCGGGATGGGGGCGGCGCGCCGACGCTGGAGGCGCTGATCCGGGGGCTGTTCGAGCCGCGGGCCTTGCTCGACTACCTGCGGACCTGCGTGGTGTTCGAGGAGGACGAGCGCGGCGAGATCGTCAAGAAGATCGCCGGCTACCACCAGTTTCGCGCGGTTCGCAAGGCGCGAGCAAGCGTGCTGGCGCACCTCAAGCCCCAAGGCGACGGGCGCGGC
>JBBRVX010000287.1:0-5421 GCA_038246475.1 Thermomicrobiales bacterium
AACCGTCGTCGTAGCGGCGGAGAGCACCCTCACCCCCCTGCCCCGCCACCCGCACGCGGGCGCCCGGCCCCGTGCGCTGGAGAGAGGGGGGACGAATCCGGCAGGGAGGCGCTACGCAAAGCCATCAACCGGATTCCGTATTAGTCCGCGACGCTGGGCAAGCCGGCCAGCGCCGCATCGATCTCGGATTGCGGATGCTCGTAGTCCGTCATGCTCCCCGACAGGTAGCTGTCGTACGCCGAAAGATCGAAGAAGCCATGGCCGCATAAATTGAAGAGAATTGTCTTCGCTTCGCCTGCGGCTTTGGCTTTGTTGGCCTCATCGATCGCCACGCGAATGGCATGCGACGGTTCGGGCGCGGGCACAATTCCCTCGGTACGGCCAAAGAGCACGGCGGATGCAAAGGCCGCACGCTGTTTGATCGCGGTCGCTTCGATCAATCCTTCATTCAGGAGCTGGCTCACCAACGGCGCCGCGCCATGGTAGCGAAGTCCCCCGGCGTGAATACCCGCCGGAACGAATGTATGCCCCAGCGTGTGCATCTTGACCAGGGGAGTGAGTTGCCCGGTATCGCCAAAATCGTAGGCGTACACGCCGCGCGTCAGCGTCGGACAGGCCGCAGGCTCGGCAGCGATGATGCGAATCTCCTTGCCGGCCAACTTCTCGCGGACGAACGGAAAGCTGATGCCGGCAAAGTTCGATCCGCCGCCCACGCAGCCAATGACGATGTCGGGATAGGCGTCCGCCATCTCCATCTGCTGGATGGCTTCCTGGCCGATGACGGTTTGATGCAGCAACACATGATTGAGCACCGAGCCCAGCGCGTACTTGGTGTCGTCCCGCGTCGCGGCATCCTCGACCGCCTCCGAGATGGCGATGCCGAGCGACCCATTCGAGTCGGGATCTTGCGCCAGGATCGTGCGGCCCGCGTTCGTGTCGGGGCTGGGCGAGGCCACGCACTGGGCGCCCCAGGTCTCCATCAACGCCCGCCGGTAGGGCTTCTGGGCGAAGGAGATTTTCACCATGTAGACCTTTATCTCGAGATCGAAGAGCGATCCGGCCAGCGCGAGCGCGCTGCCCCACTGCCCGGCGCCCGTTTCCGTGGCGATCCGCTTCACGCCCTCCTGCCTGGCGTAGTACGCCTGCGGGATGGCGGTGTTTGGCTTGTGCGAGCCGGCCGGGCTCCCCCCCTCGTACTTATAGAAGATGCGCACATCCCTGGGCAGATCGAGCGCCGTCTCCAGGCGGTGCGCCCGGAAGAGCGGCGTCGGCCGCCAAAGCCGGTAAATGGCGAGCACCTCTTCCGGGATGGGGATGAAGCGCTCGGTTGACACCTCTTGCTCAATGATCGCCATCGGAAAGAGTGGCGCCAGGTCATCCGGCCCAATCGGCTGATGTGTGCCTGGGTGCAGCACCGGTGGGGGCGGATGCGGCAAATCGGCCGCAATGTTGTACCAGGAGGTGGGAATCGCGTCTTCAGGAAGGACGTAGCGTGTCGGCTCCAGCATTGCGGGTTCCCCTTTATGCGTGCCACGCGCAATCCTCATAAGCCATGAGGGACTCAGCGCGGCTCCAAAACACGGTTGATCTTCAGTCGCGCCAGCATGGTACGGGCGAACTCGAGAGGCAGCAAGCGACACCTGCCGCGCTACGGCTGTGATGTCGCGTCGTCACCAGTGATGCGGTCAATGCTTGAGCCATCGTCGCCCACCAGCGTCCCGGCGGACCACAGGCCGTCAATGAAGAGCACTACTCCCATGAGTGCCAGAAGCACGCCGCCAATGGTGCGCAGATGAGATCGCGACGACCGTGATCGGCTGAGCATCCGAACACCAACGAGGAGCGCGGCGACACCTATCGTCGAGACGATCATTGGTTGCATGACGTTGCCTCCAATGGGCGCCTCATCGCGGACAGAACGAGCGATGGCGGCGGGACGACCCATGCAATTTTGGCCTCAACGCTCTTGGCACGTCACGGCCTTCTCGCCGGTTCCGCGGCACGGGTCCTGAAGTGTCCCATCACGGCGCGCCGCTTTTTGCTGGGCCACCCCCTTGAGCCAGTTATGGACTTGGTAGGCTTGTGCCATGGAAATGCAACCCCGCAAGCCGTACCCGACCGACCAGACCAACGAGGAGTGGGCCTTCGCCTGCCTGATGCTCCATCGGCTGGTCATCGTCACGCACAGGCCATAACAGGCTCTCGAAGCGGAAGGAGACGCCATGACAGAGCACGTCTTGTTCATCCAGGGCGCGGGGCGCGGCGCGTACGACGAGGACACGCGGCTGGCCGAAAGCCTCCGGCATACCCTCGGGCCACGCTTCGAAGTTCGTTATCCCGCGATGCCAAACGAAGACGACGCGACCTACGAGCCGTGGCGGGAGCAGATCGCACAGGAGCTCGCCGACATGCCAGGACCGGGAGTGATCGTCGGCCATTCGGTCGGTGCATCGGTGCTCATGAAGTGGCTGAGCGAACGGACGGACGAGAAGGCCATTGCCGGCGTGTTCCTGTCGCGTGTCCGTTCTGGGGCGGGGATGGTTGGCGGTACGAGGGCTACGAGCAACTGGCGCTGCCACCCGGGTTCGCTGCCGGGCTCCCGACGGGGACGTCCGTCTACCTCTACCACTGCCGCGATGACGCGATCGTGCCATTCGACCACCTTGCGCTCTACGCGCAAGCCCTGCCGCGGGCGACGGCGCGCGCGTTCGACGAAGGCGGCCACCAACTCAACGACGACCTGTCCGCGGTGGCGCGGGACGTAGCATCGCTGCCCTCGCAACACCTGAACAGTATTTGAGGTCGAATCGATCACGTGCTGGTGTTTGAACAGGACATCGCACGTCCGCGTGGCGTTGATCTCGCCGCCCACAGCGGAGTGTTGGCGCCTCGACCGGTCGGAAGATTATCGCTGAGCAGGCTCTTGGAGGGTGAGCCCACGGCGTGCAGGCCGAGTCGGCGGCCTGTCTCTCCAAGAGTGTCCTCCACGGCGCGGCGCCGTGCGACGGGGTGACCTGCTCGCTGGAGGAGGTAACCGTCGTCGCGCAACGTTCATAACAGGCTCCAAGCAAAGACATTTCAATTGATCGCCAGTGACCCGCGGTTGACCCCCGCCGCCAGACAAAATGCCCAGGGACCGATGCTACACTCGAGTTCTGGGGCGAGGCGCATTGTGAGCCACTGAGGCGATGGCATTGCCCTGATGGTTCCGCGAGAGGATCTCGAATTCATGACGGCCACGCTCCCCGATCGAATGCGTTTCGCGAACGGCAGATCGGACCACAATCCAGGGCAGGGGACAACCACGTCTTCATTTGCCGCCGGAGCGCTTCAGGAAGAACTTCGTAAGCACGTCTCTGGTGAAGTGCGATTCGATCCCGTCTCCCGCATGCTCTACAGCACCGATGCTTCCAACTACCAGATCGAACCGGTCGGCGTCGTCATTCCCGCCTCGACCGAGGATGTGCTCGCCACCATCGACGTGGCGGCCCGGCATGGCGTGCCCCTCCTTCCGCGAGGCGGCGGATCGTCGTTGGCCGGGCAAACCGTTGGCGCCGCGCTGGTGATCGATTTCTCCAAGGTGCTTTCTCGCATCCTCGATGTCGATCCCGAAGCTCGCGAGGTTACGGTCGAGCCCGGCATCAATCTCGATTCCCTGAATCAGCAGTTGCGGCCGACCGGGCTGATGTTTGGGCCCGATCCCGCGTCCGCCAATCGCGCCACGGCTGGGGGCGTCGTCGGCAACAATTCCACCGGGTCGCATTCGATCCTCTACGGCATGACCGGCGACAACGTGCGCCGCGTGAAGGCCGCCACCATCGACGGCACACTCCTTGACCTCGGACCGATGTCGCCAGAGGCGATGGCGGGGCGCGCTGGGCTCGATGACGGTAAGGGGCGCCTGTTCGCCGGGTTAGTGGCGTTCCGCGAACGCTACAGCGGACTGATCGCCCGCGATTTCCCTCGCCACTGGCGGCGCGCCACCGGCTACTCGCTCGATGAGTTCCTCAAGCCAGACAAGGAGTTCAATCCCGCCCGGCTCCTCGTATCGTCGGAGGGCACGCTGGCCACGACGCTGGAGATCACGCTGGGGCTGGCGCCAAGGCCGACGCGCACTGGTTTGGTGCTGGTCCAGTTCGACGAACTCGTGGCCTCGATGGCCGCCACGCCAACGATCCTGGAGACCGATCCCTCCGCGGTCGAGCTGATGGGCCGCATGCTCATTAATCTCACCCGCTCGCAGCCCGGCTTCGCCCGCCAGATTTCGCTTATCAAGGGCGATCCCGCGGCGGTGCTCGTCGTCGAGTTCTATGGTGAGACCGAAGCTGAAATCCAGAAGAAGGCCGACCACCTCAAGGCGCATCTGGTGAAGCGCGGTGTGCGCACCATGGTCGATCCCGTTGTGGTGCTCGATCCGAAGCAACAAGAGGACGTCTGGTTCGTGCGCAAGGCGGGGCTCGGGCTCTTGATGAGCATCCGGGGCGATCACAAGCCGATCGCCGTGATCGAGGATGTCTCCGTCCCGGTAGAGCACCTCGCCGAGTATGTCGGCGCGATCGAGGACCTGGTGGCCGCCCACGGCACCACCGCCGCGTACTATGCGCACGCCTCCTCCGGGTGCCTGCACATTCGCCCCCTCGTCGACCTCAAGACCCGCGAAGGCGTCGTCTCTATGGTCGATATGGCTTACTCGGCCGCGGAGCTGGCGCATCGCTTCGGTGGCCACCTCTCGGGAGAGCATGGCGACGGCCTGCAACGATCCGAATTGAATGAGAAGATCTTCGGTCCGGAACTCTATCAGGCCATGCGCGAGTTCAAGCGCATCTGGGATCCGCGCGGGCTGATGAACCCCGGCAAAAAGGTCGATGCGCCGCCGATGACGGAAAACCTCCGCTACGGCCCCGCATACCATGCGCGGGAGCCGAAGACGTACCTCGACTTCAGCAATGAAGGCGGCTTCGCGCGGGCCGTCGAGATGTGCAACGGAGCCGGAGTCTGCCGGAAGCTGAAGGCTGGCACGATGTGCCCGTCATTCATGGCGACTCGCGACGAAAAGGATTCGACGCGTGGCCGGGCGAACGCCCTGCGTGATGTGCTGGCGGGCGGCATGCTCGATCAACCGAATCTGGGCTCGAAGGATGTCTACGATGTGCTCGATCTTTGCCTGTCGTGCAAGGCGTGCAAGACGGAGTGCCCATCCAGCGTCGACATGGCCAAGATCAAAACGGAGTTCCTGGCGCACTATTACGATGAGCATGGCACGCCGCTGCGCTCCCGCTTCTTCGGCCATATCCACGACATTTCACGGCTGGCCTCACCAATCGCTCCCCTGGTGAACCTGACGATGCGGCTCGGCCTCGATGCGCCGGTGAAGACGCTGCTCGGCGTGGCGCCGGAACGCAAGCTCTCGCGCTTCGCCTC
>JBBRVX010000288.1:0-5369 GCA_038246475.1 Thermomicrobiales bacterium
AGCAGCAGGCGCGGTTGGGCATTTCGTCGGCGCGAGTGGAGCGAGCCGAAAACGAGCGGCGTGCAGAAGGGCTGCGGCAGCATCTGGGATCGCCAATCTGCCCAACCTGCACCCGGCCGCTGGGGCGGGAGGAGGCCGCGCGACTCGACGCCGAGCTGCACGAGCGCATTCAGCGTCTTGCCGCGGAAGAACAGAAACTGAGCGCGGCCGCAAAGGCCGTCGCGGACCGCATTGCCGTGGCCGAACGCGCGGAAACCGAAGCGCGGGCGCGACAGGACACCCTCCGATCGTTGACCGAGCGGCTCGCGGACGGAGAAAAGCGGATCGAAGAGGAGGAAGATCGGCATCAGCGGGCGGAAGCTTCGCTCCAGGCGGCGTTGGCGTTGCTGCAAGTCGATGACGTTCCCTCGCCAGAGCATGTCGAAGACGCGCGAACGCATGCCGAAAGAATGGAGAAGATCTTCGGGCTGGCGGGCCTTTTGGAGCGGCTTGGCGACGACGCCGAAAACGCGACCAAGGCGCGGGTGGACGCCGAAATGCGGCTGCAGGAGCTGGGCGAGGTCCACTTCGAGGAGGACGCCTATCTGGCCGCGGTCACGGCCCTGGATGCGGCCAGACGAGCCGCCGCCCAGGTTGAACAGATCGACATCGAGCTCGCCAACCAGGCGGAGTACGAGCGCCAGCGGGCCGCGGCGCAGCGCGAGCTGGCGGCGCTGGCCGATAAGCAGGCGGCCACTGAGGCCAAGCGAGCGGGGCTGGCATTTGACCCAGCCGCTTTGCGTATCGCGCTCGAGACCGAGCAGGCAACGCGCCAGGCGGCGCAGGCGGCACGAGAGGTCCACGCCGCGGCGAGGCAGGCAGTTCGTGACGCCCGCGGAGTGCTGGAAGCGGTCCGGCGAGAGCACGATCATTTGCAGGAGCTTATTGAAGAGTCCGATCGCAAGACGCGTGAGGCGGACGACCTGACTCGCATGTACGAGGAGTTCGGGGAGTTCGATCAGTACGTGGCGCGGCACGTGGGGCCGCTGCTCGCCGAGACAACGGAACGAATGCTCGCGCAAGTGACCAACGGGAAATATGACCATGTACAGTTCGACGAGAACTACGGCATCGAAGTCTTCGACGGCGACGAAGCATTCCCGTTGAGCGGATTTTCGGGCGGCGAGCGCGATGTCGTGGCCCTCTGCGCGCGATTGGCGCTGTCGGAGGTCGTGGGGTCGTCCGCGCTCCGGCCACCTCGTTTTCTGGTCCTGGATGAGGTGTTCGGGTCGCTCGACAGCGAACGGCGGGTGCAACTCCTCGAAACCCTCGGCGCCCTCGCCAATAGCGGGCATTTCCGCCAGATGTTCATCATCAGCCATATCGACGACGTGCAGCAGTCGCCAGTCATGAACGAAGCCTGGACCATAGAGGAGCGGGAGGGCGTCAGCCGCGTCGTGCGTCCAGAGACGTTCATTCCCGCGCTGGCGTAACCATCGGCGGATGTCACGAGTCTATACTCGTGCCGGCCACGAACGGGAAATCGGAGGGGCAAGGGTGGTAACGTCGACTCCGTTCTACGCGTTGGACCAGGCGCAGGATGCCGCGCATGGGGGCGATGGCTGGCAAAGCCGCGAGGGAACCACCGCCGATGAACTCGGCTCGATCTGGGCCGCCTGCGGCGTCTCGTCCGAATGCGGAACGCTGCGGGCGGTGCTCATGCACCGGCCGGGACCGGAGATCGAGGGAATAACGGACGCGGCCGCGGCACTCTGGTATGCCATAGTCGATCCGGCGCGGGCCCGCGAGCAGCACGATCGGCTGGTCGACCTTTATCGCGCCCATGGCGTGGTCGTGTACGAACTGGGAGAGACGGGGATCGATAAGCCCAACTCCTATTTCTGCCGCGATGTCTTCGCCATGACCCAGACGGGCGCCATTCTGGCCAGGCCGGCCTCGGCGTCACGAGCCGGGGAGGAGCGAACCGCCGCCGCCGCGCTGGCCCGCATTGGGGCGCCGATCCTGCATTCCGTGTTGGGCGGCGGTACGTTCGAAGGCGCGGATGTAGCCGTTGTGGCGGAAGATCTGGTGTTCGTCGGTGAGGGGCAGCGTACGAACCGGGATGGCGCTCAGCAAGTGGCAAGGGCGTTCCGCGATACCCGCGTGGAGCAGGTCGAAATCGTGCAGCTCCCCTATGGCTGTGGCCATCTCGACGGCATGCTGAACATCATCGATCGTGACCTGGCCCTGGTCTATCCCACCCAATTGCCCTGGCGCATTTACGAGCTTCTGAAAGCGCGAGGCTTCCGCTTCATCGACGTACCCGACGCCGGCGAGGCCCGGCACGGGATGGCAATGAACATGGTTCCTCTGTCGCCCGGAGTCGTGGTTATGCCATCCGGCAATCCCATCACGAAATCAACCCTGGAAGCCGCCGGAGTGACCGTCCTTGAGGCGGACGTCGATGAGCTGATGAAGGGCGCGGGATCGGTACATTGCATGACCGGCGTGATTCATCGGGAACGAGCGTAGGTATGGACGCGACGCAAGGGATCGCCGCGCGGTTTGTGTGGCACCCGGAGTTTGCGGGGCGGCTGCTGCACGATGTGCGCGAGGAGCTGATTAACGACATAACCTCCGACCAGAAGTCGTTCGAGCTGGCGATGGAAGCCGCCGAAGCGAAAGAGGACGATGTACTGGCCAGCATCATTCGACTTGAAAAACGCTGGAGCCCGTTCGACCTGAACTGGGCCGAATCTGACCCTGGGAAGCTGGCGGACCGCATCTTGCAGTGGTATTGGGAGCAGGAGAAGCGCCAGGAATTGTTCCCGTACTCGCAGGTCCGGGACGCGATGCCGGATCAGGCGCCATCGATACCCGCCGCGCAAGCATCATGGCTTGGGTGGCTGCGGCGTCTATTAGGGAACAAAGGCTAAAGACCTGATGACCATCCATAGCCGGGGCCAGCGATGACGAAGGCTCGCAAGGCCGCTAAGCGATCAGGCGAGTTGCCCGCGGTGGATGGCGACTTCATGATGGAGCAGACGGCGGCGCTCTGCCGCATTCCTTCGCCAACGGGGTACACGCGCGCCGCCATCGATTATGTTGCGGACGAGTTGGAGCGCCTCGGAATCTCCTCCAGCCGGACGGTCAAGGGCGCACTCGTGGCCACCCTGCCGTGCGGCGATCCCGAGAGGGGCGGGCGAACCCTTTCCGCGCACGTCGATACGCTCGGCGCAATGGTCAAGGAGATCAAGAGTTCTGGCCGGCTCAAGATCACCCGCATCGGTGGCTACGACTGGTCGACGATCGAAGGGGAATACTGCACGGTTCACGGGTCCGGTCAGGACGAAGTTACGGGAACCATTCTCAGCACTAAAGCGTCGAACCATGTCTTTGGCTCGGAACAGGTCGATCTCAAGCGGGAAGAAGCGTCCATGGAGGTCCGGCTCGACGAGCCGGTCCGGTCCGCGGAAGACGTGCGCGGTCTCGGTATCGAGGTCGGTGACTTCGTCAGTCTCGATCCTCGCACCACCATCACGAAAAATGGGTTCATCAAGTCGCGGCATCTGGACGACAAGGCGTGTGTGGCCATCCTGCTGGGCGTGGCCCGGGCATTTGTCGAGAGTGGAGCTACGCCTGCAACACCCGCGCACCTCTTCATCTCCAACTTTGAAGAAGTTGGGCACGGGTCGTCGGCAGGCATCCCCGCGGGAACGGTTGAAATGATCGCGGTCGACATGGCCGCCGTGGGCGAGGGGCAGACATCGGATGAGTTCGCGACCACCATCTGCGTCAAAGACTCCTCGGGGCCCTACGACCACGACTTGAGCCGCCGGTTGATCGACCTGGCGCGCGGCAACGATATCGATTGTCGGGTGGACATCTATCCCTACTATGCGTCGGATGTCAGTCAGGCGCTGCGCGCGGGGATGGACGTGCGGGGCGCGTTGGTTGGGCCCGGCGTCGACGCGTCGCATTCCTTCGAACGGCTTCACCGCACATCATTGGTGGAGACGGCGCGGCTCTTGCTGGCCTATCTCATGGCGCCAGATTGAGGATGTCAAGGATTTCTCGAACCGAAAAAGCCCTCCTCTGTGCGGGCTCTGTCGTCACCCTATTCGTGCTCCTGGCCGCGGTCCTATTCGACGGATCGGGACTCGTCGCGGGAAAAGAGAATCCCCGGACACGAGCCAGCGCTCCGGCCGGAACCCCACGGCCCGCGGCTCCATCCGCGATCGATCCTTTGGATGGGGATGCGCTCGACGGTGAGCCGGATAGTGAGAAAGCAACGAGCGGCGATCGAAACGCGCCGGAACGACAGGCTCAACTCGAGTTCGAGCGGAGCGGGCGGCCTTCACGGGCGGCCTCCTCGGTTGTGGCATACGACGATGACCCCGCGACGATCTGGGATCCCGGCGCCGGTTCCGAGGACGCCTGGATTTGGCTGGATCTTGGCGATCAGGAGCAGGTCCGGGAAGTGCGGTGGCTGGCATCAGGATCAGGGACGATCGAGGTCGAGATTTCCAGCGATCGTCGCGATTGGACACGGGTCGATGACGCCGAGATCAGCGGCGCCTGGCAAGGGGTTGCGCTCGCGGAAGAGGCTCGTTACATTCGACTGACCCTCCAATCTGATGCGGAGGGCGAAGGTGCGAAACTCGCCGAAGTTGCGGCCTATGGTCGCGATGCGAAGAGCCAGGTTTCCCGGGAACAGAAAGCGAAGCGTGGCGCGGGCGAGAAGCGAAGCGAGAAGCCGGATCGGCGCGCGAAGTCACAAGACGCACAGTCAGAACCGAAGAAGGGTGGTAAGGACGAACCTGGGAAGAAGAGTACGGGCCGGATTTCTGCTTCCGCCACTCGCGGTGAAACCCGGTGCGACGGCGCCCGCGAGCGATGCCAGGCGCGGGAAGGCAAGGTTAGCATCGAAGAGGACTGCGAAACCGATGGCACGTGCACGATCGACGTCCGCGCGGATGGTGGATCGGCCATCTGCGACGCCGCCGGAGGCTCACGGACGGAGGCTGGCAACGGAGCGGGCCGCAAAGGCGGCGAAGGTGGCGAGTGCGAAGCCGTGGCCAACGGCGGCGCGGTAACGATCGGGGACGTCAATCCCTAACGGGCGACGTTCTACGCGACCCGCCGATCGCGCAAGCGTTGCCAGATAAAACGGAGCACCAGGATCGCCACGACGGCGATGACCAGATACTGCAGCCATCCCACATAGCGTTCGATGGTGTGCCAGTTGTCGCCCAGGGCCCAGCCGAGCGAAACGAGTGCGCCGTTCCAGATCAGGCTGCCAAACGCCGTCAGAATGACAAACTGAGCCAGCGGCATGCGACGATATCCCGCCGGGATCGAGACCAGCGAGCGGATAATCGGAACGAGGC
>JBBRVX010000289.1:0-5287 GCA_038246475.1 Thermomicrobiales bacterium
CTCTGTAAAGCGGCAGAATGTGGATATGTTGGAAAGAAGAGGGTGCTTGCGTTGTCAGGCGCCTGGTTTTAGGGTGACGGAAGCAGGATGGACTGACAGCGACGGTGATGGCATCGTCGACAAGGATGGCGAGAGCCTTTCTTTCGAGTTCCTCTACCCATCGGGGCAAGCCGAATGGGATCAACTCGTCGCCTACATCCAGGATGCGTGGGCGGACATCGGCGTTGATGCCACGCCCCGTGCCCTAGAGTTTCCGGCGCTGATCGAGGCTACGACGACGAACCCCACCTATGAAATCGCCTTCTATCGATTCAGCTGGGATGCCTCGTTTATCCAGGATGCCATGTTCGGTTGCAACCAGTATCAGGTTGGCTTCAACGATATGAAGTATTGCAACCCTGAACTGGACAAGATCAATGCCGAGGCGAAGAAGACCTTTGATGAGGCCGCTCGGCGCGACTTGCTGATCCAGGCCAGCAACATCGTCAACGACGAGCAGCCAATTGCCGTGCTTGTGTTTGAAGAGGGTCACGTCGCCTATACCGACGCCTTGCAGAACTACAAACCGAGCACTTGGGGCGTTGATCTTTCTCAGGTCTGGATTCAGCAGTAGGACGAGGGTGATTGGGTCATAGGGTGATGGGGTGATTGGAAACAGACGGAGTCGTCGTCGCTCCATCACCCTAACACCCCATGACCCTTCACCCTTCATCTATACTCCGCGTATCCGCCCATGGTTGGGCCAGTGCGCCCATTGCAATAGGTGACCAAGCCATGTGCGCCGTATCCTCGCAACCAAACAATGGTCCACCATTCATGTGCGCCCGTGTAGGAGGTGGCGAGTGACCGCCTACATCCTGCGCCGCGTCTTGCAGATGATCCCGCTGATTCTCGGGGTCACCTTTTTGACCTTCGCCCTGATCAACCTCATCCCCGGCAGCCCGGTGCAGCGGCTGCGCGACAACCCGAAGATCCGGCCGGAGGCGGCGATCGAGCTGGAGAAGCAGCTTGGGCTGGATAAACCGTGGCCGGTGCGCTACGTCAGTTGGCTGAGCGATCTGGCGAGGGGGAACCTCGGCGTCTCGATGTACAACCGCCTGCCGGTGGCAGACCGCATCTGGTCGGTCATCCCGAACACCCTTCTGCTGGCGGTCGTTTCGCTGACGTTGGCGTTGCTGGTTGCCGTGCCGTTAGGGGTCTACTCGGCGGTCAGACATGGCACGCTCTTCGACCGCTCGGCCAGCGTCGGGGCGGTGGCGCTCTACGCCATGCCCGATTTCTGGCTGGCCCTACTACTGGTGATCGTCTTTGCTTTGAAATTCAAGGAGATGGGACTCCCGGCCCTGCCGGTAGGGGGCATGACCGATCCCCGCGGCGGCGGCGACCTGCGCGACCGGCTAGAGCATCTGATCCTGCCTGTGATGGCCCTCTCGCTGGTGCAGATCGGCTCCTGGTCGGCCTTCTTTCGCTCCTCGATGCTGGAGACGCTGAGCCAGGAGTATGTGCGCACGGCCCGCGGCAAGGGGTTGCCCAACCGCTCGGTCATGTATGTCCATGCCTTCAAGAACGCCTTCCTGCCGTTGATCACCATCGTTGGTCTGGCCCTGCCCGGCCTCTTCGGCGGCGCCTTCATCATCGAAACGATCTTCGCCTGGCCGGGCATGGGGCGGCTGACGATCGAGGCCGTGGGGCGTCGCGACTACACCATGATCATGGCGACGACGCTGATGTTCTCGGTGCTGACGATGGCCAGCAATCTCATCGCGGACGTGCTCTACGCCACGCTCGATCCGCGCATTCGACTGGAATAGGGCGACCGCGATGGTTGATGTCGTTACCGACGAACAGCAGAGCGACTACCAGCTGGCTCCGACGACACGCGCGGCGGGGCCGATTCCTACCGGCGCGGCGAGCTCTCTTTCATCTTCTGGCGAAGCTGAAGCGTACGCCGGCGTCCTCGACCGCCGCGCCCTGCATAAGACGCCCGGCCTCTACATCCGGGCCTGGCGGCGCTTCCGCTCCAACGGAGTGGCGATGACGGCGCTGGTCCTGCTCAGCCTGATCATCGTCTTTGTGCTCAGCGCCGGGCTGATCTCCACCTACGTCACCGGCTTCACGCCGCAAGAGAACCACCTGCGCGACAAGCTTTCCCCGGTGGGAACCAATGGCTACATGCTGGGGAGTGACGGCAACGGCCGCGATGTCCTGACCCGGCTCGCCTACGGCGGGCGCATCTCGATCATGATCGCCGTCCTCTCCGCCTTCGCCACCTTCTTCCTGGGCGGCAGCATCGGGTTGGTGGCGGGCTACGCGGGCGGCAAAACCGACGCCATTGTCATGCGCCTCGTCGATGTGCTCCTCTCCATTCCGGGCCTGCCGCTGCTGATCCTGATCTCGACGCTCTACGCCCCGGGGCCGGTGGGACTGGCCATGATTCTGGCATTCGTCTCCTGGCCGGGCATTGCCCGCATTGTGCGCGGCGAGGTGCTGGCCCTACGCGGCCGCGAGTACGTCGACGCGGCCCGCACGCTGGGGGCCTCCGATCGCCGGATCGTGTTGCGGAATATTCTGCCGAACATCCTGCCGCTGATGATCGTCTACATCTCGCTCATTATCCCGGGGTTGATCCTGGCCGAAACGGGCCTGTCGTTCCTGGGCATCGGCGTGCAGGTGCCGACGCCGTCGTGGGGCAACATGCTTGGCGATTCGCAGCAGTTCTTCCGCACCAACTACGCCAACGTGATCATTCCGGGGCTGATGATCTACATGACCTCGCTGAGCATGTATCTCGTTGGCAGCGGATTGCGAGACGCCTTCGATCCCAAGCTGAGCCAGTAGCGCTCGGCGTGAAACCTTCTTCTGGCGGGGCACTGGTTCGGTCTCAGACGTCCTGGTGGGGCAAGGCGCCCGGTGCGGGAATGCAGCATGGCGTGGACCGGACATGGCATGCCGTGTTCCTCCCGCACCGCGATCCACCGGGCCCCAGGTGGTCTTCGGATCCTGCACTAGGATGCCAGTTGCCGTGCCGCGATCACCGCGAGGTGGACGCGAGTGTCAGCACGCAGTTTGGTGAGCAGCGACGCGACATGGGTCTTGATCGAGTTCGGCGAGACGAAGAGCTCGTCGGCGATCGCCTTGTTTGATCGCCCGGTGGCCACGAGCGCCAGCACTTCCCGTTCTCGTGGACTGAGCGCTCCGACTAAATCCTCGCGGTCCAACTGGCGTTGCCGTGGCAACGCGGAAGGCGCCTCTGTCTCTGCCAGGTGTTGCAGGGCGTCCTCGAGTGCATCAGTGGCCGAACGGACTCGCGCCTCCGCGACGGCGACGGCGTCCACTGCCGCCTCCAGGGCCGCGCACGCTTCAGCTGTCGCCTGGATGAGGACGGCCCGCCGCGGCGATGAGGCGGCGAGGCGTTCCCCGGCGTCCACGCTGCTCCGCGCGGATGGGGCGCCCAGCGCCTGAGCGATCGTCATGACGCCGCTCGACGCGGCTGAGCCCAGGGCGATTCGCGGTCCGATTTCCACGGGTGTTGCGCCTCCTGACTGATGGTGAGATCGAATGTTCGAGTGCCGGGCGTGCCGACGGGCGTCCGTTTCGGATGGCGATTTCCGGCCTGAAGTGTGTCCAAATGACGCCTTTGCCAACTTCTTCGCGTGTTTGCGGCACGAGTCAGCGCAAGCCCGGCAAGAGGAGGAGCGAAGCTCTGCGCCAAAGGTTCATTCGATGCTCGCGCCAGATATGCTTCCCCTTGGGCGTACATGTGCGGTTCGCCGCGCATGAAGCACGATGCCAAGTGCCGCCACACTCGTGGTCAGGACCCCCGCCGCAAGCAGGCCAAGCGTGACGGCGTCTGGAGCGACAACCGATTGGCCACGCGTCGCTTGCCAGGTGAGCAGGAGAAGGAGCCCGAGGTAGGCCAATCCGAACACCCACACCATCGTGGCGCGATGCCGCATGGCGAGCCATGCCCCACCCGCAACAGACAGGATCCACTCCAGAAACGGCAGAATCTGCAGTGCGTGCAGGCCGACAAAGTGGGGCGCTCGCTGGTCACCGCCTTCGGTGCTCCAGCCGACGATCGGCAAACTCGGACCGCCGTCGGCGACTCCTATGCTGTGCGCGCCGACGATCGACATCCCGCCGCTGGCCGCGGCCGCCGCTTCCTGTGCCGCCGTTGGAGTCGTCATGAGCATGGCGACCGCCATGCCGACAAGTGAAACCAGCACCCCCAGGCGGAGGGCCTAGGCCAGCGCCGGATTCGGCAAGTGCTGCACCAGCAGGAGAACAGCAGTGAGCAGGCTCAGAAGCCAGACGATGAGAATGGAGGCCCCCATAGCGCTCCAGATGACCGCATTGAGAGGCGTACTGAAATTGAAGTGACTCGTCGTGCCGCGCAGGACTTGCCCGACGATCAGGATTTCTTCGAGGACGAGGGCGATAGCGGTCCCCCATGTGACGAGAAGCACCAGCCGACGATGTCCCTGGATGATCGTGAGGAGCCAGAGAAGCGTGAAACTGTATGTGGCAATCGAGACCGCGAACTTGGCGGGCTTGAGTCAGGCCGGAGCGCCGGTGATGACCCGCGGGTCGATGATTAGCCCGACGATCGTTGCCCCGAATGTCAGCAGCATCGCCAGGCCAGCGAAGGTCAGCGGACGGTTCGTCCGCCAAGCGCGGCCGAGCAGATCACGCGGCGCGGGGCTGTTCCGGAATCGTTTGTTCTCCACGTTGACCACTTGGTTGCCTCTTTCTCGGTGAGCAAAGGGAGGGAGCCAACGAGCCTCGCCGGCGAAAGCGGCTCATCCCTATCGTGCGTGACAGATCACCGGGTTGACGACGCGAGGGCGTCCGCGCGCCCTTCCTAACACACGTTAGCTTGAAACATCCTAACGGATGTTATGATCATTGTCAATGGCGCGTCGACGTCGAAGAAATCGGGAGAGGGAGCGGCCGTGGAGCCGACTAAGGAGATGGTCACAGCGTTCTGGAGCATCGGCGCCGTTTGCCGTGCCGCGGGCGATGCAGGCATCGCCCCTCCAGCCGCGAACGTGCTGAAGCATCCTGCAGGCATCCCTGACCACCCACGGAAATGGCGACCCGGAGAACGTATCTGACACTGAGCGGGGGTTGCGGAGTTCCTCGATCGCTGCATCAACGCGTCCCGAGGATCGTTCTGCCGGCGGCGCCGGCTTGCGGGGCTCAATCCGCGGCGCCACGGCCCGAGCTCGATCCTGCCGCGCCCGTTCCGAGAGCGCGTCATGAACGGGGGCAATGGGGGTAGACTTGC
>JBBRVX010000290.1:0-5203 GCA_038246475.1 Thermomicrobiales bacterium
GACGCGCTGCGCCCGGGCTTGAGCGCCCTCGGCGTTTCGGCCGCCTACCACCGAGCCATCTGGGATGCCGCGGCCGCCGATAGCCGCTTTGGGGCGATGCGGCAGGTGGAAGGGTTAGTTTCCGTTGGCGATGGCAGCGCGACGGTCGACGTGGGGCCGGGCGAAACGGTGAAGCTCGACATGCAGGTCGACGTGGGCGGGTATCACAGCGATGACGGCCGCACCTACGCGCTTTCGCCGACCGTCGAGCAGCAGACGGTGTTCAATGCCCTGAGCCGTGCGCTCGACGCCGCGATTGCCGTGGCGAAGCCAGGGGTTCCGCTGCGCGATGTCTGGGCGGCAGGGACGAACGCCATGCGTGCGGCCGGGTTTCCCGGCTACAGCCGGGGGCACCTGGGGCATAGCGTCGGCCTGGCCCATAACTACGAAGAGCCGCCGTTCATTGCCCCTGATGAAGCGCGGCCACTGACGCCGGGCATGGTGATCAGTGTCGAGCTGCCTTACTACCTCATTGGGGTGGGCAGCTTTCAGATGGAGCGCATGGTGCTGATCGGGGAGCGTGATGGCGAGCTTCTCGATCGATTGCCGTTTCACCTTGACGGCGCCAACGCGGTTTAAGCGGAGGATGTGATGCCGGTTTTCAGTCTGGAAGAACGAGAAGGAGAGGGGATAGCGTGAACAGCATTCAGGAGCAATCGCTGGCGGGCCTTCTGGCGGCGCTCAACGGCGGGCGGGTCAGCCGCCGCTCGTTCATGGCGCGCGCGGCGAAGCTCGGCGTCGCCGCGCCGCTCACCGCCGCGCTGGCCTCTGTCGCGATGCGCGAAGGGCAGGCCGCGCCGGCCATCGCCCTGCAGGATGGCGGCAAGACTTTGATCGTCGCCATTCCGCAAGCGACCGTGCAGCTCGATCCCGCCATTGGCGGTTCCAACGGCTACGGCGACATTCTCCCGGTCTGGGACAATGTCACCGAGGGGCTGACCCGCTTCAAGCTCGGCTCCGCCGAGATCGAGCCCGCGCTGGCCGAGTCGTGGGAGAGCTCAGACGATGGCCTGCAGTTCGTTTTTACCCTGCGCCCGGGCGTCACGTTCCACGACGGCACGCCCTTCGATGCAAAAGCGGTGGAGGTGAATTTCCAGCGCCAACTCGACGAGAAGAATCCGCTCTTCCAGGAGAGCATGGTCTACCGGGGAATCATCTTTGCCGACGTGGAGTCGGTCGCGGCCACCGGCGACCTCCAACTGACGGTGACCCTGAGCCGCCCGACGATCCTGCTCCCCGGAAACCTGGCCATCTTCGCCGCGGGCATCGTCAGCCCGGCCGCGCTCGAGGCCGAGGGGGCCGAATTCGGCCAGCAGCCAGTCGGCACGGGACCGTTCAAATTCGAAAGCTGGACGAAGGACGTCGAGCTGGTGCTCGTGGCCAATGACGACTACTGGGGAGGCCGTCCCGCGCTCGACCGCGTGGTCTGGCGCACGATCGCCGAGGACACCGTTCGCCTCTCCGAGCTGCAGACGGCCGCCATCGACGTGGCAAACCAGATCGACTTCAAGGATGCGGGCAAGATCGAGGCGGACGCGAACCTGCAACTGATCACCGGCCCATTCCTGAACATGCAGTTCATGGCGTTCAACCAGGCCATTCCGCCGTTCGACAATCGCTCTTTGCGGCTGGCGGTGCAGCACGCGATCAACAAGGACAACGTCGGCGAGGTGGTCGCCGCGGGGCACTACACGATTGGCGCCGGACCGATCGCTCCGACACTGACCGGGTACGATCCCTTGCTGGCCGAGACCTACCCGTACGATCCCGAGGCGGCGAAAGCGTTGGTGGCGGAATCGGGTCTCACGAACATCAGCTTCGATCTGGTGAACCGGGCGAACTCGTTCTGGCCGTTGCTGGGGCAATTGATTCAGGCGGATCTGGCCGCGGTGGGCATCGCCGCGAACTTGCAATCGCTGGAGGACGCGGAGTTCTTCGATCTGCTCAACTCGGGGGAGGTACAGGCCTTTATCAACGACTGGACCTGGGACAACGGTGATCCCGACAATGTGATGTTCTCCCTCTTCACCCACGAACGGGCCGTGAATCGGCTCGGCTACAAGAACGACCGGGTCAACGAGCTCAATCTGGAGGCGCAGCAGACGGCAGACCCGGATGCGCGGGCGGCGCTCTACGCCGAGGCGCAGAAGCTGATTCTGGAGGATGGCATCATGGTGGTGCTCGGTTATCCGGAGAAGGCGATTGGCGCGTTGGCCACGGTGGGGAACCTCGTGGTGTCGCCGGTGGGGGCGCTCGTGCTGCGCGAGGTCGATCTGACCACGGCTTAGGGGCATCGGTCCGGGTCTGGAGCCGAAGTTGGCCGATATTTGGGGCATTTCTCCATGGCTCGGCATGCGCCGGATCGGGTCATAAGGAATCCAGGTAATCAGTTCCGCGCACTGCCGCCGCCCTCACCCTCCAACCCCCTCTCCCACTGCGGTGAGAGAGGGGGGATCAGGCTCAAGCAGACTCTGGTTCCGGCAGTGATCATCCGGAAATCCGTATCAGGTCGACAGAAGCCAGCTGCATGTTTATGAAAGGCTGCAAAGAGTTCAAAGAGTTCAGAGGGTACGGAAGGCTGGAGGGGTGCACTCTTTGAGGGGGTGAAGGGGGCGAAGGAGAAAAGGTCGAGGCGATGGGTGCGTTTCTCCTGCGGCGATTGGCGCTGACGATCCCGAGTCTGTTGGGGGTGTCGCTGCTGGTTTTCCTGATGCTGCACTCGGCGGGGGGAGATCCGGCGCAGCTGATCCTTGGCGCCCGGGCCGACCCGGCCTCACTCGCGGCGTTGCGGCAGGAGATGGGGCTGGATCAGCCGCTGCTCGTGCAGTACGGCGCATTTCTGGCGGGGGCCGTGCGCGGCGACTTCGGGCGCTCTTATCGCTCCAACACCCCTGTCATCGACGAGATCGGCACGCGATTCCCGGCGACGATCGAGCTGGCGGTCACGGCCATGCTAATCGCCATCGTGGCGGGGGCGATTCTGGGCACATTCGCCGCGGTGCGCCGGCATTCATACCTCGACTATTTCAGCTCGACCACGGTCCTGTTGGGGGTGTCGCTGCCGACCTTCTGGCTGGGCATCATCCTGATCATCATTTTCGGGCTCTGGTTGCGCTGGCTGCCGATTTCGGGACGGGTCAATCCGCGTCTCGGCGCCGATCCGTCTACCCCGTTCTTGACAATTTCCTCGCTGCTGCACGGGAATTGGCTGGTGGCGAAGGACGCGCTGCTCCATCTGGTATTGCCGGCGGTGACGCTGGCGGCGTGGCCGGCGGCGATTATCGCGCGGATGACGCGCGCCTCGCTGATCGAATCGCTGGGGCAGGACTACGTGCGTACGGCGCGGGGAAAAGGGCTGCCGGAGCGGATGATTGTCACGGCGCACGCGGCGCGCAACGCGCTGCTGCCGGTGCTGACCATCGTCGGACTGGAGTTCGGCACGCTGCTCGGCGGCGCGGTGGTCACGGAGACGATCTTCTCCTGGCCGGGCCTGGGGCAGCTTACGGTGACCGCGATCGGGGCCCGCGACTACCAGATGGTGCAGGGTGTGGTGCTGTTGCTGGCGACGGTTTTCGTGCTGCTGAATCTGCTGGTGGACGTGCTCTACGTGCTGCTCGATCCCCGAATCCGCTACGAATGAGCGAGCTTGCGACGACTCGCGACGATGCCGGGATCGCCGCGTTGCTTGCTCACTTCTCCACGTCGAACCGCAGCTCAACGACATCCGAACCCAATCCCTCGACTGAGAGGCTGTGTGGACCGGGTTCGAGTCCCTGCGGGACAGTAATGGTGATTTGGAATCGGCCATCAGGCTCCACGCGCACAACCGGGAGTTTTTCTGGATTCGCTGCGTCCCAGAGGAGGAGCACGTCCGCCGGTGTGAAGCCTGACCCAGTAACGACGGCCTCGCTGCCGGCGGGACCCCGTGCGGGCACGATCTCTGCTGCTGGGGCAGTTTGTGGCTCGTCGCGGGCGGCGACCGTGGCGCGTTCTATGGCGGCGAGGTCATCCTGTTCTGCCTGTTGGATGAGTGGCATGAATTCCACGGTCAACTCTTCCGCCGCCTTGTCATCGGCGACGGGGAGAAAGCCAACCTCGGCGTCGACGAGGTAGCCTTTGTCCAAGTTCAATCCGGCAAAGAAAAGGTAGCGCTCACCCACGGTGAGCGGCGCTGATCGCCCCTTCTCAGCAATCGGCAGATCGATCCCACTCACCTGGATCTGCACTTGGCCTTGCGCCGCTCTAAAGGCCTTTCCTTTTTCCTCGATGTGCCGAAGCGATCGCTCAACGTCGATGGTATAGACGACATAGGAGAGGGCAAGCTCCCCTGGGAAATCGCCCAGTTCCACCACATCGACCACGCGGCCGAAGAAAATGTTGCCATGTTGGGAGCGGCAGAGATTGTTGGGCTCACAGGCGCCATCATCGATAACAGACGATACGCTGCCAGGGTGTTCTGGCGTTGCTTCCTGGGCGACAGCGTTGCGTAGGAGCAGCGTCGCGAGTGCGGCTCCGATCAATAGGGACATGATCTGACCCCAACTTTGGGAAGACTCCCTTTTCATCATCAAAACTCCTCCTGTAAAGATCGATCGGTTCCTTACCGAACTCGGTGCCGCGGCTCCAGTTGGCCATAAGTGAAATTTGTACTAACCTGAATTGACTTACGTAGACGCGGATATCAACGAGGCCAGTAGTCGCGCATATCGTCAACATCATGAGACTGAGCGCCATAACAGATGGCGGTGGCATCACTGGGAATATCAGCCACCACCGACGAGCACTGGTTCAACGGATTGTGATCGAGTCCGAGAGAATGGCCCATTTCGTGTACGTAGGTTCGCAGTCGGCGATCACTCGATGTTGGACCTTTGTAATCTCCGGAGTTTGGCCAACGGCCGCCGTCCCAATACGCCATGCAATAATTTATGAAGATCACCTCGGGCTTGTTTTTACCTTTGTAGTCGTAAAGTCCGAGCCACGCGACATGGTAACAACCATGGCTCTGATCGCTCAGACCTGCCTCGCCGTAGCGCGCCGTCTTCACATCGCGTTCGTTCTTGTTGTTATCAGAAATTTGCCGCACTCTGACAGATGAGCCGGTATTATCCCAACTGGCGATCGCATACCCCACAAGCGATCCGTTAACATTCTGATTCCAAAC
>JBBRVX010000291.1:0-5187 GCA_038246475.1 Thermomicrobiales bacterium
AGTGCGACGGCGCGGGCGAAGTCCAAGGTCCGCAAGGGACGACGGCGCTAGGCCCTTTGAGCCCGGTGGGATGATCTGATCCCGCCGGGCACATCCGAAGATCGTTTCGGGATTCAGGGCCGCCTCCGGGCGGCCCTGAACTGTTGGCGCCCACCGGGAGACGGCCAGCATGGATCGCTGGCAGCGAGACAACCTTCCTAAGTGATCGGGAGGATCGCGGCGTGGTTGCATACCGCGGCAGCGCCTTGGGCCGTCTTCAGGCGGGCAGGCTCCGCGATGCCAAAGGCGGACTGCCGTGCGACTGCTGGTTTATGATCTCAGTGGGTCGCCAGGGTCCTCACATTCTCGCCGAAGGCTTACCCGGTGGGCGCGCCAATTGCCTATGTGTATGTCATGTGCAGGTGAGGAGCAGACGTGCCTTTCCGGTTGGACACTCCCCGAAAGCGGCCGCTGGCCGTCGGCCTTCTGCTCCCGGATCATGAGCGGCAGTTCGACGGTGGCGACGCCAGATGGTCCGATTTGCACGACATGGCGCGCATTGGGGAGGATATCGGGGCCGACTCCATCTGGGTCACCGATCATCTGCTCCATCGCGCGCCCGGCGAAGAACCGCGCGGCTCGTGGGAATGCTGGTCCCATCTTTCCGCGCTGGCGGCAGTGACGACGCGCGTTGAGCTCGGCACGCTTGTTGTCTGTACCGGGTTTCGCAATCCCACCCTGCTTGCCAAGATGGCCGCCACGGTCGAAGAGATCAGCGATGGCCGGCTCATCCTTGGCATCGGGGCCGGGTGGAACGAGGCCGAGTACCGCGCCTTTGGCTATCCGTTCGATCATCGCGTGAGCCGCTTCGAAGAGGCCTTGATGATCGTTCGCGGGTTGCTGCGGGACGGGCAGATCGATTTTCACGGGGAGTACTACCGGGCGCGTGATTGCGAGCTGCGTCCGCGCGGTCCCCGGCCGGAAGGCCCCCCCATTCTCGTCGGATCGTATGCACCACGGATGCTCGATCTGCTCGCTCGCTATGGTGACGCCTGGAACATCTGGTGGACGCACACCGGCAACGCGGCGGACGGCGTGGTCCCGTTTGCCGCGAAGGTCGATGCGGCCTGCATCGCGGTTGGTCGCGACCCGACTTCGGTCCAGAAGACCGTTTCGGTGCTGGTGGCCGTCGGGCCCGAACGACCGTCCCCGAAAGGCGTCGTGCCCCTGGCGGGAAGTCCGCAAGCCATCGCCGCCGGACTCCGAGCCTACGCCGCCGTTGGGGTCTCACACCTGCAAGTCAGATTGCAGCCGAATGTCCCGGCCTCCTGGGAGGCGTTTGCCCCCGTGCTCGAGATGCTTGACAAGGAATGACGTTCTCCTGCCGCTGGCGTCGCCTCTGCTGCCGTGGCGGACGTCAACGGGCGATCCAGGGATCTCTGACCGCTCAAAGAGCATGCAGCATCCTGGCGCACCCGGTGCGAGTTGCGACCTGAGCCATTTCAACAATTGCGAGAGAGTTCTCGCGCGGTGGGGACGCGTTACTTTTCCGAGCGCACCCAACCGACGTTCGCGACGCGCTGGACTGGAATCCAATGGCTCTCGTGCCAGGCCAGCCATGAGTCACCGCGCTTGGCCGGTTTCACGATGCGGGCATCGCCAGGCATGACCCTGGAATCCGCGGCATCGTCATCCTTGCCCAATTTAGATTTGACTAGATCGACGCGTCGTTCGATCTCCTGGCCGACGGTGGCGCTAACGCTGCTCAGGGCCCGACCAAGCTCGTCGCCCCCTTCGCTCACCACCTCGGCCACGAGGCGCCGCACGCGTTTGCTCAGCGACTGATCATCCGGCGTTTCTTCCTGTTGCTGCTCCCGGTTGTTCACGCGGCCTCCTGTTCCTGGCGCATTCCTTCGTCATGGCGCGCCACAGGTGCATGGCGGGCATGGCCCTGTCGCGACCAGATCCATTTCGCCAGATGGGCGCCACGTGCGCACGAGGTGTCGTATGTCGAGCGCCAAGGCGCCTGCCAGATTCGCGCAACCGTCGTCTGGGTTTGGCCGGCCTTCATGAACCGAAGAACGCGTGTGGAGGCACGAGGCCCCACATGCAATTGCAGGGATATACGCGAGAGGGGCGGCCATAGGCCGCCCCTCTCATGCATTACCGCGTCACCATGTCGCACGCTTTCGAGCCCCGCATCGGCGCCAGAAAGCCGGCGGATGGCGCCAACCCTACCGACCGATCGACGCGGTCGCGATCTGACCCTGCTCATCCTGCTTGCGCAAAACCACGGCGCCAAAGGCAGCGGCGGCAGCGGCAGCGGCAAGCAGCGCCGAAAGCGGCGAGGCGGCGGCGCCAGAACCCGTCGACGGCACCTCGTACACAACCGGTACTTCAGGAGCGGGCGCCTCGTAGACCGGCGGCGCATAGACCGGAGGTGCTTCCTTATCGTTCCCGGCGATGCACTCCTCGACCTTGCGAATACTGATTTCCCTGCCGTCCTTCTGGTTCTTGGCTTCGGCCCGCACTGGTTCGCCCGCATTGTCGGCGCTGCCGTCGCCTTCGATCATCTGCAAGGCCTCGTTCTCGGACATGATCTGGGCCTGCAACTGTTCGGCGAACGCCGCCGGATCGCTGACCGCGAGCGACTCATCAACGGAGCCGTCATCGAGACCGATTCCGTGTGCGCCGAGCTCCGCGCCGCCTTCGGCTTCGGTCGCGGCGCCTGCATCCGGAATGGCGACGGCCGACGCGGCCGACGCTTCGGTAAACGCGCCGCAATCGCTATCGGCAACCGCGCGCGCGCCGGCGGCAATCGTCTCCGCGAACCCTGGCGCGGCATGGGCCTCGGCAACGGCCGAATTGGCCTGCACGTCGCCGCCAGGAGTTACCACCAACTCCGAGCCGCCGGCAGAGAGAACGATCGTGTCATCTTGTGCGCCGACGGTCTGCACGCCACCAGCGCCCAGAAGCGCCACGGTCAGCGCGACGCCGCCCGCCAACCTCGCGGCCTGTGCCAACGTGGCGCGGCGGGTGATAGCGGAATTCCCCTGAACGAATCGCATGGTTTCTTCCTCCCTCGACCGGCGGTCACCTGGTTCGCGGCGCTGCGGCGCCCCTTACCTCACACTCCCTCAGCATGTTTCGTTCCACGCGTCGCGATTGCCGTTAACACTCGCGAAATGGAACGGTCATCACCATGTTCTCAAACGCGTGGGCGCTCGGAGGGTTTCGCGACCGAACTCTCCGCGCGTAAATGCCCATCCGTGCCCATCATGACGATGCTTCCCGGGCCACGGAAAGTCAAGCGCCAGCAGTCCTGAATCTCCTTGAATCGGCTTGTACCAACAGGGAAGACGGGCGTCTGGTGTTCGCGGAATCGCGGCCACCGCTCTTCACGTCGGTTCGTCGCAACTCGCCCGAAATCCGAGTCTGAGCGCCATCGATCGTCTGGCAAACTGGCCTTGGCTTCCTTTAACCATGATCCCGTCGCACGGAAGCGCCTATCGAGAGGATCGACAGGCGCTTCCGTCCGGGGCTACGTCTGAACTGGATATCCCGCTTCGTCGAGCGCCGCCTCGATCTGATCGATCGAAACCCTGCTGGGATCGAAGCTCACCTCAACCTGCTTGGTGTCCGGATTAGCCTCGACCCGGGCCACCCCTGACAAAGCGCCCACCGCACTCTGCACGGTCGCCACACAATGGCCGCACGAGATATCGGGCGCGACGAACGTGACCTCATTCAGCGCAATGCTCATTGTCTTTTCCTCCATTGCCGTACCGAATTCGCGCCAGTTCGCGAATGCAAAACGTACGCGGTCGCCACGTGATCACCGCGCGAAGCTTCTCATGGAATGACCGTTACGTGGTCAACCACCCGTGCCACCTGCATCTCTCCTCCGCGGAGCCGCACAGTGCAAGTCGCAAGGCAAACGTGCCTCCGCATCATCATGTCGCCTGTTCAGTCGCCATGGTGAACGCCGGGCGCACCGCATCCGGGGCGACCACACGCGACGACTCGCCAGGAGCCATCTCTTCCATCGGCGCACTGTGGCCCTCCGTCGCGTCGCTGATGCCCATCCCACCCCGCTCGCTCAACCACAGCGCGCCGGCGCCGATGGCCAGGGCCAGAATCGCGATCGCCGTCAGGTAGCCCCAGTCGGCGATGCGCGCCCGCAACGGCGGGTGGAGAATCTCCTGCGCGCTCGCCGCGGGACGGAACCCGCGCAGCCGCAGCGCGTTCGTCACCACGCTGACGCTGCTCATGGCCATGGCGGCTGCTGCCAGGACCGGATTGAGCAGGATTCCAAAGAAAGGCCAGAGCACGCCCATCGCCACCGGAATCAACAGGATGTTGTAGCCGAAGGCCCAGAACAACCCCTGCTTGATCGTGCCGACCGTCTTGCGCGACAGAGCAATTGCAGTCACGATCGTGCGCAAGTCGCCACCAATGAGGGTGATGTCGGACGCCGCAATGGCCACGTCGGTTCCGGTGCCGATGGCGATGCCAAGGTCGGCCTGGGCCAGCGCCGGAGCATCATTGATGCCGTCGCCGACCATGGCCACCGTCTTGCCCTGAGCCTGCAACGCGGTGACCTTTGCCGCCTTCTCCTCGGGCAGCACTTCCGCCAGGACGTGATGGGGCTCGATGCCGACGTCTCGCGCAATGGTCTCCGCCGTCGCCCGGTTGTCCCCGGTCAGCATCCAGACCTCGAGGCCGAGTGCCGAAAGTTCCTCGATCGCCTCCCGTGACTCCGGCTTCAAGGTATCTGCCACGGCGATGAGACCGGCAAAACTCCCGGCGACGGCGACGTACATCGGTGTCGCGCCCGCCCGGGCCAGCTCCTCGGCGCGGGTGCTCAGGCCGTCGAGGGAGATTCCGGTTTGCTCCATCAGGGCGCGGTTGCCGACGGCCACGGTGCGCCCCTCGATTTCAGCCGCGATCCCCTTGCCGGTAACCGAGCTGAACGTGAGCGCCGGCGGCAGCTCGATGCCCAGTTCGCGTGCCCGCAGGACGATCGACTCGCCCAGGGGGTGCTCGGAGCCAACCTCCGCTGCCGCCGCCAACCGCAGCAGCTCCAGCTCCGCGATCCCCTCCGCCGGCACGATAGCCGTCACCGCTGGCTTCCCGCGGGTTAGCGTTCCTGTCTTGTCGAGCACGATGGTGTCGATCTTGCGGGTCATCTCCAGCGCTTCGCCGCCG
>JBBRVX010000292.1:0-5140 GCA_038246475.1 Thermomicrobiales bacterium
GGCGCTTTCAGCGAGACCTTGGGAGAGCCCAGAGCGCGCGGCATGGTTCACTGGCCTCTTGCTGACGCTGGAGCAGCACACCGGCGACCAGTTGCGCAGCCTCTTTGTTTCCATCCGCCTCTTGTCGGACGAAACGCCGGGTGGGATGGTCGGCTCATTCGGCAATCCGTGGCCGGAGTTATCTACCCCAATTACTACCCCAAAACCGCTAGACTCCCCTAGACGGCCCTAGACACTGGCAAGGGGAAATACACGCAATCATGCGGAATCTAGACAGTGGTAGACTAGCCTGGACGGGCCAGCCCGAGACTCTTAATCAGTGGGTTGAAGGTTCGAGTCCTTCGCGGCTCACCCCTGGCATTCTCGATCCCTGCGCCGCTCCTGGTGGCGCATTCTTTCTGTTTACACCGATGCAATTCAACCTCGGGACCGCGTTGCATGGTTGCTAACGACCCTTCTGCTTCCTTATCGGGTGAAGCCAATCTGGGTCTTCTCCTGACTCGTCTGCGCACCGAACGCGGCCTGGCCCAAAAACAGGTTGCCCGGCTTGCGAACATCGACGGCAGCACGCTCAGCCGGCTCGAATCAGGCGATCGGGGCGTGAGCAAAGAAGTCCTTGATCGCATCTGCAGCGTCCTTGAGCTTGACCGCCGCGAAGAGTTGAATGTTCTTGTCGCGGCGGGGTTTCTCACCGAAGACGCGGCGCGATTCTTGCTCGACGAGCAGTTATCGCAGCTGGCACGACTTCTGTCGGATCCTGCGACCGCCCCTGAAGATGCGGTCCGGTTGCGTCAGTTTTTGACCCTTGCCCTGGCATATGCCGAAGCGCGAGGCTACTAAACAGGCATCGGCCAATCCAGGAGAATTTTTTTCGACTGATTTCTCGACTTTGGGCAGCCGGCAATCTGTTGAGACGGCTCATCGGAAAAATGAGCGGCATTGAGACCGAAGGCCCGGCCGCGGTCGGTAGCTTTTAGCCCCCCGCCACCGTGCATTCGCCTTACTTGTTCCTCTCGATTGAACCGCAAATCGAACTTCACGGCCGTTCGGCCAGGCTCCACCCCCGAGCTCATGCTGGTTTAGTTCGGCGGTTGAATCGCTTCAGGGCCCTGGCGATGCCGGGTGCGCACACGTTCATGTCGAAGGCGCTGCCGTCGTCTGGCTTGCCAAAGGCTCAAACTGCCCACCAGCATCAGGAGGACAGCTACGGCGGCCAGGACGCGAACAACGCCAAAGAAATCCGCGGCGGCAGCGGCAAAGAAGATCGGTACGAATGAAACGACGCTTGTAATGGTGAAAAACGTTGCGTAGACGCGCGCTCTGATGTTCTCGTGAGAACGCTCCTGGAGGATCGTCTGCGAGGGCACCAGCACGAGCGCATTGCAGACACCAAGCAACGCCGCTAAACCGCCGGCGACTGCCACTTCCAGCATTGGCGGCACAGGGTTCGGAGCCAGGACCGCGGTCAGAATCTCTCGGCTCAAAGCCAATAGAAAGAGAGCGAGCCCACCGGCGACCACCGCCCAGTCGATCAGCGCCTCTCGAGGAAAGCGTCGTGCGAATCGGGGCACTAGGATCACCCCGACGATCACACCGAGCCCGGCTGGCGCGACGATATACCCAATGTCCTTGGGTGCAAGGCCAACGACTGTTGCCACGAAGTTTGGCGCGAGCGCGGCGATGAGCATGAAAATTGTTGTAGCAAATGTCATATAGGCGATCACCTTCATCAGAATTTTGTCTTGGGCGATGAAGACCAGGCCTTCTCGGATGTCGATCCAGATCCGCCGCATTGGGTTCACGGCCTGCCCGCTACTCACTCGATGAGGGACAGGCATCGCCGGCAGCCAGAATGTGAGCACCGCCGAGATCGCAAAACCGATCATGGTCACAATAAAAAGCATGTCTAAACCGAGCGCCTGGGAAAGCAATGGTCCCAGGAGAGCAAACCCCAGGAGCTGTGTGGCGGTGAAGGTCAAATTGAAGAGCGCATTGGCAGCCGTGAGCTGCTCGCGCGGGACCAGTGCGGGAATGGACGCCCCTTGCGCGGGCATGAAAAACTGGCCGGCGGCCCCGAACAGAAAGGCAAGTGAGTAGAACGCGGCCAGCGAAATCTGGACCGGCCAGGTGGGCTGGAGCAGCAAAAAGAACACCACCAGCACGGCGCGGATGATGTTCACGGCAATCATCACGTTTCGCCGGCTGACCCTATCGGATACGGCGCCCGCTATAGGGCCAAACACCACCGAAGGAAGCGAGAATGCCAGAATGACAAAGCTGACGGCGGTGTTTGCCTGGGCCACCTTATGGATCTCAACAACTTCGCCAACGCTAAGGAGCAACGAGAAATCGACCATGCTGTTTGCGGTCTGGGAAACGGCTTGTGCAAGCCACAATCGAAGGAAGGGAAAATTGCCTAGCACCGCCCGGAATGAACCATGCTTCTGGGGGCGCAAAACACGTCGAGCGCGTTTGGCGGCGGGATCTGCCTGAGGTTCGGGAGGCTTGACCTGCGGCGCCGAATGCGAGTCAAGCTCGATCATCGGCGGCGCCCTGATACGTTGATTTGGTTTGCTGGGTCAGCGTCTGTCCCGCCGTCCTCTTCGGATTCAGCCGACCGATAAAGAAATTGCTTTACCCGGCGTTCGGCTTCGCGACGAGATAAAAGCACTCGTCGTCCGCATCCATGACATTTCAATCCGATGTCGGCTCCAAGGCGCACAATTGTCCAATCGTAGTGCCCACAAGGATGAGGCTTTCGCAGCCTCACCACGTCGCCGATTGCAAACGGAACCGGCTCCGAGGACGCCACCCTTGAGTCTCCGTGTTGGGAACTTAGTCCGGAAATATGCCAGATCGACCCTACATCAGACCAGGGATTCGCAGTCCGCCGGTGACCGCGCCCATCTTTTCCTCGGTGAGCGCGTTGGCCCGATTCATCGCATCCTGAATTGCCACCGTGATCAAGTCTTCGAGGACTTCTACATCGTCGGGGTCAACCACGCTCGGATCAATAGTGATGCTACGAAATTCTCGAGCCCCGGTCACCTGGGCCTTGACGACTCCCCCACCCGCCGATCCATCAACGATCGTCTCGGCCAATTCACGCTGCATCGATTCAAGCCGGTTCTGCATCTGCTGGATCATCTTCATGTTCACGCCCATGGTGCAACCCTCCTTTGTTGAATATGAAGTGTCCGGGAATCAGTGCGGTCCAGAGAGTATAACGTTCTCCCCCGGCCCCTCCGTTACCGAGGCGACCGCTGCAGTGCCTCAAGCCTGCTGGCGGCCCGACGCAGCATCTCCGCAGCGCTTTGCAGCGAACTCTCGGTAACTGGCGTTCCATTGAGCATTACCGCGAGTTCTTCATGTCGAGATGACTCGTCGAGCTGTTCGATCATCGAAACGACTCTTCCTTTCCGCTCTTCCTTGGCAATTCGAAAGTGCGTGTCCGCGAATGCGGCAACTTGCGGCAGATGCGTGATCACGATCACTTGGTGGGACCTGACCAGCTCCGCGAGTTTTTCACCCACGACCTGTCCCGATCTTCCACCGACACCCACGTCGATCTCGTCAAAGACCAGCGTCGGCGTCTGATCGGCGTCGGCAAGAATCGATTTCAGAGCGAGCATCAGCCGCGCCGTTTCTCCGCCCGAAGCCACTCTGCCTAGTGGTCTTAACGACTCACCAGTATTCGAGGCGATCATGAAGGTGACCTTGTCGATGCCAGTCGCATCAGCCGCGTACCGGGTGGCGGCGCCATCGTCGTTAAGCACTGGAATGCCGCTCGCGTCTTCAACTCGATCGAGGCTCACCGCGAACTCCGCCGAGCCCATCCTTAACTCAGAAATCGACCGTTCGACCCCAGATGCCAGGTCTGCAGCCGCGGCAGCTCGGTTTCGAGAAAGCTCCTTGGCAAGTGCTCCCGCGTCATTGGCCAACGCATCTTCACGTCGCGCAAGCGATTCCGCATCCGTGTCAGATCCGGTGAGGCGCTCCAGTTCGGCCTCGCCAGCTTCGGCATGGCGGAGTATTTCCCCGGCATCTGCCCCATATTTGCGTTGGAGCTGACGTAGACCGTCCAACCGCTCTTCGACGATCTCCAACCTCGCGGGGTCCGCCTCCAACTCGTCTCGATATCCGCGAATTTCAGTGGAAAGGTCTTCGATCGAAAAAAGCACTTCGTTCAGGCGCTCCCGAAACGGGCTCGTTTGAGAATCCAGGGTCGCCATCTCTTCCAGAACTCGTACTGTCTGGCGCAACGATGTCGTCGCCGCGGGCGCCGCGATGACATCGTCGCCACCAGCCAACGCTTCATACACTGTCGCCGCGTCGCGCGCCAGACGATCGGCGTTCGACAGTCGCGCCCGCTCGCTGACCAGTTCCTCCTCCTCCCCTTCCCGCAAGTTAGCCTGTCGGATTTCATCGATTTGAAATCGAAGCAAGTCGATTCGCTGGATTCGCTCACGGGCGCCGGAGCGCACAGCATCCAGCGCCGCCTGCACGTCGCGCAGATCGCCCAACGTGCGCGAAAAGGTCTCGCGCAGATCTCCCGACTGGGCAAATCGATCGAGCAACTCGAGTTGCACCGCGGGCCGCAGAAGCGATAAGTGGTCGCTCTGCCCGTGCACATCAACCAGCAATGCACCGACTTGGGCCAGCACCGAAACGGTCGTGGGACGACCATTCAGGCGGGCGCTGCTGCGGCCGCCGCTCTGAATTTCCCGGCTTAGAATGAGGCTGTCATCCTCAGGCTGGATTTGCAGGTCAGAGAGTAGCCGCGCGAGTGCATCTTCGTTGGGGGTATTGGCGATATCGAAAGTCGCGTCGATCGTCGACGACTTCGCGCCGCTTCGCACCATATCCGCGCTTGTTCGGTCGCCCAGAACTGCGCCTAGTGCGTCAATCAAGATCGACTTGCCGGCGCCTGTTTCCCCGGTCAGCGCATTCAATCCAGGTCCGAACTGGATTTCGGCAGCTTCAATGATGGCAAAGTTGCGAATGGCCAACTCAACGAGCATCAGTCGGCGTTCTTCTGGGTGTCAGTCTGGTCACTGACTTTGGCGTCGCAATTCCATATCGACTGGCGGATCTTCAGCCGCAAGGGATTCGCACCGCCTGAAATCGTGCTCAAGGCGAC
>JBBRVX010000293.1:0-5106 GCA_038246475.1 Thermomicrobiales bacterium
GACGAAGCAGTTGGGGGTGTCGTGCAGGCGGCCGTGGCTGTCGCAGACGGAGGTGGTGGAGTCGTTGCCCATGCGGCAGCCGCCGTAGTCGTGGGAGCTGCCGACGCCGGTCCAGGTCCGGCCGGGCCAGACCTCCAGCGCGCCCATCTCGGTCATGATCTCGACCATGCGCGTTTGCAGGAAGTCGATCATGCGTAGCTCGTTCTGGCGCTGGCGATAGGTGAAGCGAATCACGGGCAGGCCGAGTCCGCTCGTATCCCGCACGTAGGGGTCGAGATCCATGCAGATGCCGGCGTAGGCGAGCGCTTCCGGCTGGGCGCGCAGATAGGTGACCTTGTTCCAGTTGGCCAGCATCCATTTCTTGTAGTCGCGACCCCAGGCGGGGTAGGTGGGCGGGATGTTCTCGGAAGCGCCGATCGGCTGGGTCTGGTTCTCCGTGCCGATCGCGCCGCCGCGGATGAAGCCGAGGTTGCTGTGGTCGAAGAAGTCGGCGTTGTAGTCGTCGAGGGCGACGGCTTGCGGCACCGGGCCGGCAAACCGGTTGAGATCTTCGGCGAAGAGGCCCATCGTCTCGATGTACTGATGGGTCATGAAGTATTTGCCGAGCAGCCCGTGATTGTTGCCAAGACCACGCGGGAACGTATCGGAGGTAGACAGAAACATCAGCCGGATGTTCTCGGTGCTGTAGGCCGAGAGGAGAAAGACGCGCGCCTCGACACGCTGGCGGGCGCCGTCCGGGCCGACATAATCTACGCTGGCGGCCTGGCCCGAGGCGTCCGTATTGACGCGGATGGCGCGGGCATAGGGGCGCAGATCGAGCCGCCCGGTGGCGATCGCCTTGGGAATCGTGGTGACCAGCGTGCTGGCCTTGGCCCCGTTGTAACAGCCGTAGCCGCTGCAGAAGCCGCAGTAGGTGCAGGCCGGGCGGCCGTCGTAGGGGACGGAGTTGACCCCGGCGGGAACGATGAAGGGGTGCAGCCCGAGGCGGCGGCCGGCCTCGCGGAAGCGCTCCCCCCAACCGAAGGAGCGCAACGGCGGCATCGGGAAAGGGGCGCTGCGCTCCTCTTCGAGGGCGTTGCCGCGCTCCGGATCGGCAATGACGCCGTCCACCCGGTAGGCGGCGCCGGCCACACCGAGCGCGTACTCGGCCTTCGTGTAATACGGCTCCAGATCGGCGTAGGTGAAGGGCCAGTCGACCACACTGGCGTCGGCGGGGATGGCTTCCTCGCCGTAGCGGGCGATGGTTGACGTGCGGATGGTGAAGTCGGTGGCGAAGAAGCGGCGCGCCCAGGCCCCCCAGTGCACCGAGCCGCCGCCGACGCCGTTCATCATCATGCCGAGCGAGTAGTCGGCCGGGCGGGTCGGAGAGTGCTCATCGTCGCGCAGCGTCTGCAACTCGCGGTTGAACTTGGCGCCGAGCGTGTTGCGGCGGTTGTACATCGTCAGCTCGTCCGGCGGGAAGTCGGCGTTCGTCCAGTGCGGACCGGCCTCCAGGCCGACGACGTCGAGCCCCGCTTCGGTGAAGACGTGGGCGGCGACCCCGCCGGCGGCGCCGAGGCCGACGATGCAGACATCGGGGCGGCTGAGGCGCCTCGGCCCGCTCATCGGTTCCCCGCTTCCTCGCGCGGCCCGATGCCGAAGCGGTCGTCCGCCATCGTGGTCAACGGGCGGGGATGGATCACGGCCCCGATCTGCTCCTCGTCCTGGCGCCAGACGCGATGCACGCCGGGGTAGCCGAGGAGCTTCCAGCCGACCAGGTCGCGGTTGCCGCCGTGGGCGGGGTCGCAGAAGATCCCCTCGCGCGTGTGGCGAATGAGGAGCGCCATGAAGGCCGGTTCCAGGCCGAAGTTCGTCAGGCTGCCATGTTCGACGGCGGTCAGCAGCGCATCCTGGGCATCTTCTGTCAGCGCCGCGAAGGACGACTTGTTGAAGAACTCGCTGGCAGCATCCAGGCCGCGAATGCCGATGCGATAGGCATCCTGGAGGTGGGCGTACGGCCCGGCCAGGGCGCGATCGAGATAGATGACGACGCTGGCCTCGATGGCGCCCGGGCCGAGCTCATCGCTGGGGAAGATGCGCGCCGTGGCGGCCTGGATCGTCTCCGCGTCCGCTTCGGTGAAGAAGAGGAGGGGGACGCGGGTGATAGGGTGATGGGGTGATGGGGTCATAGGGAGATAGCTCCGCGATGGAGCAGGATTGCGGCTGGGCGTTGGCCCTCATCCCCGGCCCTTCTCCCATCCCGATGGGAGAAGGGTGTGTTGAGCACCGACATGGTTCCATGAGGTACAGACGCTTCGCGGAGGCACTCCCCTCTCCCTGCGCACAGGGAGAGGGGCTGGGGGTGAGGGTTTGCGCTGGGATGCACCTCAGTTCCCTCTTGCACACCCGTCATCCCGCCACCTCGATCTGAGCCAACCCCGGCGCCGACAGCAGTTCCTCGCGAAACAACCGCGCGTCCATCAACTTCGGCGCGCCCACCGGCAGAATCGGGGCGAACTCCATCTGGTCGAGGATGTCGCGTTGCAGGTCGGCGCCGGGGGCGATCTCGGTGAGCAGGAGGCCGTCCGGGGTGGCGCGGAAGACGGCGCGCTCGGTGACGTACTGGATATCCTGGCCGCGGCTGAGCCCGTACTGGGCGTTGTAGGTGACCTGCTCGATCGTGTTACGGAATTTCCGGTGCCGCCCCTCGCGGATGATGCGGATCTGCCCATCGGCCACCTCGACCCGCAGGCCGCCGGCGGTGAAGGTAGAGCAGAAGACGAGGCGCTTGGCGTTCTGCGAGATGTTGACGAAGCCGCCGGTGCCGATCAGCTTGTCGCCGAGCTTGCTGACGTTGACATTCCCCGCGGCGTCGATCTCGCCGCAGCCGAGGCAGGAGACATCGAGCCCGCCGCCGTCGTAGAAGTCGAACTGGTAGGGCTGATCGACGAAGGCAGTCGGGTTGTGCGAAACGCCAAAAATGACGCCCTTGGCCGGGATGCCGCCGATGACCCCCTGCTCGACGGTGAGGGTGATCTCCTTGTCGAACCCCTCCTCGGCGGCGACGGCGGCGACGCCATCGGCCATGCCGACGCCGAGATTGACGATGGCCCCGGGATAAAGCTCCTGAAAGGCGCGACGGGCAATGACTTTGCGCTCGGTGAGGGCCAGCGGCTCGACCCGGTGCATGGGCACGTTTACCTGGCCGCTGAAGGAGGGGTTGTACTCCCCTTCGACGGTCTGCCACTGAGTGGGATGGACGACGATGGCGTCGACCAGAAAGCCGGGCACGACGACACTCTGGGCGGGGAGGCTGCCGGCCACGGCCAGCCGCTTGGCCTGGGCGATCACCTTACCGCCGGCGTTGTGGGCGGCCTGGGCCACGGCGAGGAGTTCCAGGCGGGCGCCTTCTTCCTCGATGCTGAGGTTCCCTTCCTCGTCGATGGTCGTGCCGCGGATGAAGGCGACGTCGATGGGGAAGGGCTTGTAGAGGAGCCACTCGCGGTCGTGGATGGTGATCAGCTCGACCAGATCCTCGACCGTGGCGTCGTTCAGCTTGCCGCCCTGGTAACGCGGGTCGATGAAGGTGTGCAGGCCGACGTGGGTGATCAGGCCGGGGCGGCCGGCGGCGATCTCGCGGAAGAGCTGGGCCATGACGCCCTGCGGGAAGTTGTAGGCCTCGACGCGACCTTCCAGCGCCATCTGCCCCATCGCGGGAGCCATGGCCCAGTTGCCGGCCACCACCCGCTTGATCAGGCCGTCGTGGGCGAGCATGCCAAGGCCGCCATCGGCCTTGTCACCGATGCCGGTGCAGTGGATGAGGGTCAGGCCGCGCGGATGCCCGCTTTGGAGGAAGCGCTCGCGCAGCCCGCGCAGGAGAAGATCGGGTTCCAGCAATCCACCGCCAGAGCCTTCCACCACCAGGGTGGCGTTGTCGTGGATGAAGTCGGCGGCCTCGACGGCGCTCAGGATCGGCTTGCGCATGGGTCTCCTGATGTCTGGTTGCATTCACGGGGTGAATGTTGCCTACGCTCGGGACTGTAGGGGCGACGCGGGCGTCGCCCGGTCTGATCCCCCGCGTACGTTCGCGGTTGGCGACCATGTTGGCAACACCGGCGTTTGGTGGTTGGGAAGGCGAGCGAGGCAGGCCCCGCCCCTACAAGCGGGGTTGAAATGGCCGCGATATGGAGGTGGGCCGATTCCATCACATCACCCCTCCGGCGTTGGGGAAGAGGATCTGGTCCCCCTCATCGGGCCAGGACAGAGAACATCCCACGTGCCGAGACGCACGCAAGGTCGAGAAAATAGGGAACCGGTTTCCGATCTGAAGAGCAGACTACGGATTGGGCCAGGTGTTGTCAAGAGGTCGCGGCAAGACCAGCCCTGGCGGAGACAAGGGCTGGTCTTGCCCCATTGGCGCCGTGGTCGGTTGACCACGGCGCCGGGATGGTTGCCTGCCGCTAGTGGTTAAGGACGCCGCCTGATGCGCCGCCTCCGCCCGATTTCTCGGCGAAGAGCGCCGGCAGCGCCGCGAGCGAGTCGACGTTCGGGCCCCCCAGCGCCGCCGCGCCGGCCGCGGCGACCGCGCGGTCGTCCTCCACCGTCGAGCCGGAGACGCCGATGGCCCCGATCACCGTGCCATCCTCGGCCTTCAGCGGCAGCCCGCCGGGGAAGGTGATCAGGCCGCCGTTGGAGACCTCGATGCCGTAGAGCGGTCCCCCTGGCTGGGACAGCTCGCCCAGCGCCTCGGTGGGCAGATCGAAGGCGCGGGCGGTGAAGGCCTTCCTCTGGGCGATGTCGATGCTGCCGCGCCAGGCGCCGTCCATGCGGGCGAAGGCCTTGAGGTTGCCGCCGGCGTCGACGACGGCGATGTCCATCAGGGTGCCCTGCTCCTCGGCCGCGGCCACGGCGGCGGCAACGACCACTTGCGCTTGCGCGAGACTGAGATCCTGGGTGGTAATGGACACGGGTGCATTCTCCTCAGCGGCGACCGGCGCCGCCGGCGGGGTGGCGATGAGCGTGATGAAGGTGAGCGCGAACGCGATGATGGGCGTGAACCAACGATGCATGACGATCTCCTTGTCCTTTCTCTATCTGTATCTGTCGACGATGGGTCGTGGCCTGGGC
>JBBRVX010000294.1:0-5070 GCA_038246475.1 Thermomicrobiales bacterium
AGCCATTGATGACCGCGCCTCGTCCCTCGGTCGCCAGTTCAATGATACGATCGGTCAGCTGGCGCTCGAAGAGTTCCGTCTGCACCATGTTGCGCAGATAGTCGCTCCGGGCAAAGGCCTCGGCTTGTTGAGGCTGCTGCGAGTCATAAGCGACGCGCGCCATCCGCTCCACCGCGGCATCGACCACATCATCGGCAACGGCAATCTCCTCTTTCTCGGCGATGGCGCGCATGAGCAACGAGTTCGTGAGCCGTTCCTGAGCGGCCGGGCGCAGCTCCGCTCGCAATCCTTCGTCCGTCTCATCCGAGGCCCGCAGGTACGCTTCGAGGGAAACGCCCTGATGCGCGAGGGTACCGCGCAGACGGCGAATCTCGTCTTCCACGGCCTGATCGATCATCGGCGCGGGGAGATCGATCGTGGCGCCCTCGGCGATTTTCTCGACGATGCCCGCCAGAGCTTGCGCTCGCGCTTCTCCGGTACGCCGCTGATGGAGATCCTCGCGCAGGTCCTTGCGCAGCTCTTCTATGGTGTCGACATCCCCGACCGTCTTGGCAAAGTCGTCATCGAGGGGAAGCAGATCGCGTTCCTTGAGCCCCTTGAGCGTTACGTTGTAGCTCAGCGTCTTCCCTCGTACGCTGGCGTCAACTGTTTCATCATCTTCGGCGAAGGGCAAGGAGAATCCCGTCGTTTCTCCGACGCGAATACCTTTGATGGCATCCTCGACGGCCTGGAGAAGTCCGCTCTCGCCCAGCACGAAGACCGCGTCCGAAACTGGCTCTTCCGCGTCTTCCTCACCATCAAGAACGGTGTAATCGATCGTGATCTGGTCACCGTCGCGCGGATGCCGCGATTTTGGCGTCAGCGCCAGATCAGCCCCCACCTGCAACCCGTCCCCTTCAGGATCGATCCAGGGACTGTGCGACTTGCGGAGGGCTTCCATGAGCGTATCGACCGCCTCATCGTCGACCGAGGCATCGATCGGATCGAATCGGACGGAGCGATAGTCGCCGGGTTTAATCGTCGGATAGACCGGCACAATTACGGTGTAGGTCAGGGGAGCGGTCGAGGTGATGTCGACTTCCGGCTCGCCGACAGGGGCCAGGTCTTCTTTCTCCAGTGCCCGCCGGTAGAGATCGGTCATCAGAAAGCGATTGGCCTCTTCCTCAAAGACATCCGGGCCGTATGCTCTTTCGATCATCGCGCGCGGCGCTTTGCCCTTGCGAAAGCCTGGCAGCGTGATCTGATTGCCAACCTTGCGCACGGCGCGCTGCATGGCCTCGGCGGTCTCTTCTTCTTCAGCGGTGATCTCAAGCTGGACGCGGCTTTCAGGCAGCCGCTCTATCGTCAACTTCACGCTTGCGCGTCCCCTTATGCATGGCGGACTGTCACGTCGGCAGATCGTCTGCAGCGACCATTCCCCGCGACCCAAAAGTCGTACGAGGCCATGGCCTCATGCCCCGCGTCCCCGCGGGGCGGATTGCCAACCGGCGAGTATAGCAGAGGGTACCTGAGTCCTAAATCGCGCGATCAGACCCCGCCGTCTTCTGAATCAGGGGCTCCCTGGGTGGCGCCACTAGCGCCGCCTTGTCACGACCCGGGCTCTCACCCTGACGTCCAGCGAACCGGGCTCCGCACCGAGAGTGTACGGACAGCGCCGAAAAGTCGATCCCGCCTCCCCTGACTGCTGATGCAGACATTGGCATTGTGCTGCCACGGTGGCAACGAACACCTCATTTTGTGACAGTTTGTCACACATTTCCTTTCGTTGCGAAGCGTCTTCGACCGTTGTAAGGTGCAGACCAAGCAAAAGTGAGGACGCGACGAAATACTCGCCGGGTTCCACTCCCCCGTGTTGCTCCCCGCATCGGAAACATTCGGCGGCTCGTCGATTGATGATCGAGCTGCACACGGGCCAGGCGGAAGAGCCCTCGTCCCTCCTCGCTGCTCCAGTTCCAATGCAGGCAGGGGGTGCGATCAGGTCGAGCCGTCAGGAGGGATGGGACATGAAACGCGGACGAGCCGCCTCGCTCGCCCGACGGCGAGCGGTGGCCATTGCCCTGGCGCTCGCCGTGCTGGGCGCGGCAGTGGCGCCTATTGCGCCTGGTCCGACCGGAGTGGCCCGGGCGCAAGGCATCTCGGGAACGGTTGTCCATAGCGCGGATGGCGTCCTGCTCCGCGCCGAGCCTGGTTTTGGCGCCGAAGTTCTCACCACGTTACCTGAAGGCGCGAATGTCGGGGTCCGCACCGACATGCTGGACACGGTTTACGATCCCGACGGCGCAACACAATGGTGGCCGATCACCATTGATGGTTATGAAGGCTGGATCGCCGGGTTCTATCTCGAAATTGAAGGGATGGAGCGCACCGCGGAGGATTCCGCGGTGGCCGAGGAGACAGCGACCTCAGCCATCAACCCTGCCCTCGGCGGCGAAGATGATGAGCCTTCCGCGGCAGAGCAGGCGCTGGCCACATGGGACCTGGCAAACGCCGCGGCGGAAGTCGCCGAGCCGGAAGGCGTCAATATGCGCCAGGATCCCGGTGCTCGCAGCCCGACCGTGAAGGCTCTTTCGTTTCAGACTGTCGTCGAGCTTCGCGTTGATGAGCTTGATACGGTTTACACGGAGGGAAGCCGGTGGTGGCCCGTACGCAGCGACGGACTCGTCGGCTGGGTCTCCGGCACCTATCTGGCCCCGGTTGAAAGCTGGGCCGATCCCGTTGCGAGCGATGAGCAGGTCGTGGACTCCTGGGTCAGTGAAGAGCAGGATGCGGCTGTGCCCGGCAAACTCGATGGTCTCTTCGCGGCTGGTTCCTATGTGGCGGCGGTCACCGACGACGGAACCGGCTTGAATATCCGGGCAGACGGAGCGCCGGACGCCGAGCGCATCGGCATCGTCCCTGAAAGCGATGTGGTTCAGGTGATGGAGGGACCGACCTATGATCCGATCGGAAATCCGTGGTATTTGATCACCGACGGCGAAGTTACGGGATTCGTGAATGGATCGTATCTCAGCCGGGCCGACCAACCCGGTGAGGATTTGGCCACGGCCGATATCCCATCCAAAGTAACGGCGCCTGGCGTCGCCACTGGATCGCTTGAGTACCCCGTCGAGTCCTGGACGTTCACCCAGCCATTCGGCTGCAGCCCCTACTATTTCGAGCCATGGGATTCCACGGTGGGCTGCAACTTCCACAACGGCATCGATCTCGCGGCGCCGTCCTACACGCCACTGCTGGCTGCCGATGGCGGTACGGTCGAATATGCCGGATGGTGTGACTGCGGCCTCGGGTACTATGTCAAAATCGATCATGGCAACGGCCTAAAGACCCTGTATGGGCACATGGCCGAGGAGCCATGGGTCGCTGCTGGTCAGGCCGTGGCCAAAGGCGACGTGATCGGTCCCGTGGGAAGCACCGGGATGTCCACCGGTCCACACGTCCACTTCATCGTTCAGTACGACGGTATCGCGCAGGATCCTCTCGCCTACCTTCCCTGAACGAGCCGCCGTTACCGGCCATGAAACGCATCGTGAAGGGCGGGGCTTCGGTCCCGCCCTTCCGTTTGTGCGGGCGGCCTCGAACACCTGAACAGGCGCCTTGCAGGCGGGCACGATACGCTATGATGGCGTGGCTTCCCTCTTTGCGTTCTTCACCTCCAACGGGGATGCCGGTCCGCGCCGTTCGTGGGAGATCGACGGTTTCGCATTGCAGACCTGCAATCGCGGCGGCGCGATGTTCCTTCGGAGTTGATCATGGTTTCCGGTATCGAGGTTCACGGTCCGGTCGTTCCCACGCTCGCGCCGATCCTCAGTTCAGATGCACTGGCCTTCCTTGCCGATCTTCATCGCCGCTTCAATTCTCGCCGGCTTGAACTTCTGGAGGCCCGAGAAACGCGCCAGGCAGCGATTGACGCGGGCGCGGAGCTCGGATTCCTCCCGGAAACTGCCGCCATCCGTGACGGGGCCTGGCAGGTGGCTCCCGCGCCTGACGATCTGCTCGATCGGCGGGTCGAAATCACCGGCCCGTGTGACCGCAAGATGGTGATCAACGCCCTCAACTCCGGCGCCAGGGTCTTCATGGCCGACCTGGAAGATGCCTCGTCGCCGACCTGGCACAATGTCGTCGATGGCCAGCAGAACCTGTACGATGCCGTGCGGCGCACGATTTCGTTCCAGAATCCGGATGGCCGTGCGTACCAGCTCAATGCTGAAACCGCCACGATCCTGGTCCGGCCGCGAGGCTGGCACCTCGATGAGCGCCATATGAGCGTCGATGGCGAGCCGATGTCGGGAAGCCTCTTCGACTTTGGGCTGTACATCTTCCACAACGGCAAGGAGCTGATGGAGCGGGGCTCGGGTCCCTATTTCTACCTGCCGAAGCTGCAAAGTCATCTCGAAGCACGCCTCTGGAACGATGTCTTCACCTTCGCGCAGGATGCGCTCGGGATTCCCCACGGCTCGATCCGGGCCACGGTTCTGGTGGAGACGTTTCCCGCGGCCTTCGAGATGGAGGAGATCCTCTACGAGCTACGCGATCATGCCGCGGGGCTCAATGCCGGCCGCTGGGACTACATCTTCAGCGCCATCAAGACCTTGCGCACCCGCGACGACTCGCTGCCCGATCGTGCCCAGATCACGATGACCGTGCCCTTCATGCGGAACTACAGCCAGCTCCTGGTGAAAACGTGCCACAAGCGGGGCGCCCACGCCATCGGCGGCATGGCCGCCTTCATCCCTTCCCGCCGCGACGCGGAGGCGAACGCGATCGCCTTCGCCAAGGTGCGGGAGGACAAGGAGCGCGAAGCCGGGGACGGGTTTGACGGCACCTGGGTGGCCCATCCCGGCCTTGTGCCGGTCGCCCTCGAAATCTTCGACGCGGCGCTCGGCGACCGGCCAAATCAAAAGGAGCGACAGCGGGACGACGTGCTGGTCGCCGCCGCCGATCTTACTGATCTGACCATTCCCGATAGCCGGATCACCGAAGCCGGATTGCGCGCCAATGTTAGCGTTGCCCTGCAGTACATCAACTCCTGGCTCCTGGGGACCGGCGCGGCGGCGATCAACAATTTGATGG
>JBBRVX010000295.1:0-5068 GCA_038246475.1 Thermomicrobiales bacterium
GACGACGGCGGCGCTCCCCGTGGGGCGAGCTGTGGCGATGGTTCTTGACCTTGCTCTGGTTCAGCGTGGCCGCGTCCGCCATCGCCGGGATCGTGCTCGTTGCCGCCATTTATCGCCAGGCGCGTACCGATAGCGCGCGGCCGGCGCAGGCCATCGTGGTGCTCGGCACCGCCCAGTTCAACGGCTGGCCGGGGCCGGTGTTTCAGTCTCGGCTCGACCGTGCGCTGGAGCTGTGGCGGGAGGGGTACGCGCCGCTGATCGTGGTGACCGGCGGCAAGATGCCCGGCGATGGCTACACCGAGGCCGAGGCCGCCTGGGCGTATCTCACGAACGCGGGGGTGCCGGCCGAGGCGATCATCGCCGAGAACGCGGCGACCGACACCTGGGAGAGCATGCAAGGAGTGGCGGCGCTATTGAAGCCTATGGGCATCGACCAGGTGATTCTGGTCAGCGACGGGTTTCATCTCTTCCGCGCGCGCATGATGGCCCGCGATGTTGGGCTGAACGCCACGGGATCGCCCGCCACCGCCAGCCCGATCCGGGTCGGCGGCGGCGGCGAGTTCTCCTACGTCCTGCGCGAGGCGGGAGGCGTGCTGGCGCATCTCTGGCAAACGCGCATCACGTCGGATGCGGGGCCGGGGTGATGCCGGAGCAGCTGCCGTCAGCTTCCATGCGCCTCATGCCGCCGGGCCGTAGCAGGAGCGGCCGCCAGTGCTCACGCATTGACCTGGCACAATGATGCAGGCGGCTCCCGGCCCGGCAGTCTCGACACAATCCGCGTCCTTCGTGCAGTCTGCGCAGAGGCCGACCAGGTCGCCGCAGAACATGGCCTTGCCAGTGGTCGCCGCGCACACTCCGTTCGTTCCGCACGGAGTCGGGGGAAACACATCCTGACCGGGGAGACAGCTCCCGACATTGTGGGCAACGCAGCGGCTTTTGTCCTTCGTCCCCTTCTTCGGTTTTTTGCCCTGGCAGATGCCGGAACAGCAATTGGCGCTGTTGCCGCGGCACGCGTTGCCGACGTTCACGCAGCCAAGAGCGTTGAACACGAGCGGCTTCTTCTTCGACTTGCTGGTGTTCTTCCTGGCACTGGTCGCGTAGGGGAGGAGGGTCTCACGCCCGAGCCCAAACGCGGCGAGGAGGCCACCGGTGAGCGCGCGACGGGACGCGGGGGCGGCGAGGGAGCGGGTGAACGCGTCGAAACGTGTTGTATCCATGACCCGTGTCCTTTCCCGATGGAAACGAAAGCGGTGATGCGCGGGCTCCGTGGTCGATGGCGCGACCTCGGCTGGCGGGGCAATCATCGGTCGGGGATTGCGGCTCGGCCGATGATTGAGGCGACGGCGATCGATGCTGGATCAGGAAACCGTGCCGCTCGCGGCGAGCAGGTAACCGGAGCACGCTGCCAGGTCGAACCCCGTCGACCAGGTGAAGGGCAGCGTTTGCCCCGTCTCCAGCCCGTCGGCGCTGTCCGTCGACTCGAGCCATGCCGTGGGCGTGCCGCTCTCGTCGAAACAGATCATGGCGAGGATGACCATACCGGCCAGGGACTCCTCGTGCGGGTTGGAAAGGATGCCGGAGATGCCATTGTCGACGCTGGCGATCTCCGCGACGACCATGTCGCGTGAGGAATTGATCTCTTCGCTGCCGGCGGGATCGGCGCTCAGGGAAAACTCGAACTCGGCGTTCTCGGGAATATCGGTGTTGCCGAAGTAGCCGCGCACGAGCGCCACCGCGCCATCCGCGATAATGAAGGGCGCCACGCCGAGATCCTCCCCTGTGCCCACGAGTTTGCCGTCCAAGCGGGCCACGATCGAGACATCGAGGGCTTCGACCGCGGAGCCTGTATTATTGCGAACGACGATCGGCAGATCGCCTTCGAAGAACGACCCCGCGGCCACGACCGACAACTCGCCGTCGACGCCCTGGTCCAGCATTCCGAAGGCGTTGCCGCCAACGTAGCCGCCGACTTCCGTTTCCGTCGCGGCCGCAACGGCGGTGGCCGGGGGCGCGGTTTCCACGTGGGCGAGCGCGGCGAAGACGGCCTCGCTCAGCGTGGCCGCGTCGTCCGCGGCGAAAAGCTGACCGCCTCCTTCCTCGGCGATGCAGCGCACGGCGTCTTGCTGGTCGCTTGTCAGCGCAAAGCCAACCACATGTGTTGTCACTTCGATCTCCGCGGCGTGCAACGCCCCGGCCACCTGGCAAGGGTTGCCGCCACAGGTTTCTTCGCCGTCGGTGACCATGATGATGGCGTTGGTGACGCTCTCGCCGCCCGCCGCAAAGTCGGCAGTGGCCGCGTCAAGGGCCAATGCCAGCGGAGTCCAGCCGGTCGGCGTGGTGCTCTCCACCCGCGCCAGCAGCGCCTCTTTGGCAACGCCCTGCATGGGAACCAGGAGCTCCGTGGAGCGGCAGCTCCGCGGGCGATCCTCCTCGCTGTTGCCGCCCCTGTGGCCGTAGACGCGGAGGCCGACATTGAGGCCATCGCGCTCGGGGATGCGCTCGATCACCTCGCGCATGGCGGCCTGGGCGGCATCCATGCGCGACTGGTTCTCCATGCCAGGCATCGGCTCGGACATCGAGCCGGAGCTATCGAGGATCAGCTCGACATTGACCGTCAACGTCGCGGCGTCTAGCGGATCGGCCCCGGATTCCGACTCGTCCTGCGCGGCTGCCGGTGAAGGCGGTGTGATCAGGCTCATGCCGAGCGCCAGCACCAGAACGCTCTGCGCGATGAGCACGGCACGGCGTAGCGAAACGGAGAACGGCTTTCTTGTGGACATGGTCTTTTTCTCCCTGATAGGCAAGATGGCGTAAGATCGAAGCTGAACGTGCGCCATGGACGATGTGACCGGGATCGAAAAAGCCGTCCCGGCCACATCGTGTGTGCGGTGACCAGAGCGCAGCCGGGAACTCAGGGGATCGGCTGGCAGGTGACCCCGCTCTTGGCGTCACAGAACAGGCCGGCACAGCAGGCGTCACTGCCGACAAAGGCACACACGGCCCCTTCACCGAGGCAGCACGCCCCGCTTTGGCACTCCGCGCCGGCGAGACAGCAATCGCACTTGGAATTGCAGGTGTTGCCAACGGTTTGACAGCACCGTGTCGGCTCGCCGCAGGCGTTCGTGGTGCAGTAGGCGTCGCCGCAGCAGCTATTTCCCGCGGTGCTGGATGTGCCGGTGCACTTTTCTCGCAGCGAGTGACAGCGGCACGTGCCGCCCTTGCATTTCTTGCTGCAACACTCCTTCGCCTTCTTGCACTTCTTGCCTTCCTTGGTGCATTTCGCCGCCGCCTCGTGCAGGCCCAGCGCGCTCAGCCCCGTGGCAAGGGCGCCTGCGGCCAGGGATCGCAGGGTGGCACGGCGGGAGTTGGAGCCTGCCAATCGCTTGCTGATAGCGTCGAATCGTGATCCGTCCATCGTGCTCCTCCTTGAACGTTGCGCGTTTCTCCAGATGCCGGCTTCAGGTAGATCGCTCAGACTCAGCAACCAGATCGCCTACGCCGATTGGCAGAAGTGCCCGTTGCAGATGACGTCGATGCCGCAGCATTCGCACCCGTCGTCGCAGCGCTCGCCTTCCTTCTTGCAGCAGCGCTTCTCGGTCAGGTCGTAGCAGGAGTTCTGGCTGTTCGAGGGCGTGCACAGCAGCGAGCCCTTGCAGTCGGCGCTCTTCTTGCAGCGCGCGCCGAGAATCTTTTTCTTCTTCCCCTTCTTCGCCGACGACTCCCGCGGGCCAAGGTTGCCCAGCCCCGCCGCCAGGGCTCCGGCGGCCAGGGCCCGGAGCGTCGTGCGGCGCGTATTGTGGGTCGCCAGCCACCTGCTGAACGGTTCGAAACGGCTCCCTACCATCGTGTCCTCCTTGTCTCCGCGACGTGCTCGCTGGTCGATCGAGCCTTCTGTGCCGTCGACCGTGGATGCCACTCTAGGAAGGCGGCATTGCCCGGTCATTACCGGGAATCGGGTGCGGCGGTAATGGCGTGCTTGACGCTGCCGGGAAGGGAACCTACGCTGGCCGCGCCAGCAACGGGGCGCGATCCGGCGTCCTCGAATGCCTGCCCGGGCCGCGGAGAGGCCACGTTGGATGCGCCAGCGCCCCTCGCGATTCACCTTCTCGGCGGTTTCCGCGTCGCCGTTCAGGGCCGGGTTGTGCCTGCCGATGCCTGGCGCCAGCGGCGGGCGGCGGCAATCGTCAAGCTGTTGGCCCTCGCCCCTGCGCATCGTCTGCACCGCGATCAACTGCTGGAAACCCTCTGGCCGGAGCTGGACCCCGAGGCGGCCGCCAATAACCTGCGGGTGGCCATCCACCGTGCCCGGCGGCGACTGGAGGCGGAGGGAGCACCGGACAGCTCGTTTCTTCTGCGGGATGGCGATGTCCTGATTTTGGCCCCGGCTGATGTCGTCTGGATCGATGTCACTGCCTTCACCGGGGCGCTCGGGCGGGCCTGGATGACGGAGGAACCGGCCGCGTCGCGGGAAGCGCTCGATCTTTACCCCGGCGATCTGCTGCTCGAGGATCTCTATGAGGATTGGGCAGCCGACCGGCGAGCGGAGCTGCGCACCAGCTACCTAACGCTCCTGAGCCGTCTCGCCCAACTGCATGAACAGCGCGGTGAGCTAGACCGAGCTCTTGCCGCGATGCAGCGGTTGACCGCGGCTGAGCCCCTCGACGAAGCCGCTCATGCGATGCAGATCCGCCTCTTTGCCCGCACGGGAGATAGTCGGCAGGCGGAGTTGCAGTACGAGCGGTTGGCGGCGCTGCTCGACCGCGAGCTGGGCGCCGAGCCGGAACCGGCCACGCGCGAACTGATAATCGCCATTCGCGAGGGGCGCTTCGCTCCGGACGCCCCACCGTTGGCCTCACACCCCCCGCGGCAACCGATTGAGGTGCGGTCGGATGCCCCATCATCCGCGCCACCCGGAAGCCTGCCCGCGCCCCTGGGCGAGCTGATTGGACGGGCGAGGGCAGTCGCCGAGCTGCGGCGGTTGCTGGCGAACCACCGCTTGGTGACGCTGACCGGCCCGGCCGGGGTTGGCAAGACGCGCCGGGCCCTCGCCCTCGCGAACGCGATAGCC
>JBBRVX010000296.1:0-5033 GCA_038246475.1 Thermomicrobiales bacterium
GCATTTTCTGCTGGCAGGGGGATAGTAATGGCGACGAGGAGCTCGTTGTGCCGGCGAACGGTCTCCATGAACCCCGAGATGAACGACTCGGCGGGAACATCCCGCGATGAGGCTGCCGAGGCGAGAGTAAACCGCGCGCCGAGCGCCGCCAGCAGCGTGGCCGGGTCACTGTGCGGATCGGCGAAGCAGAGGTTGCCGCCGATCGTCCCGGCGTTTCGCACCCGGACATTCGCCACCTCTGCTTCGAGCACGGCGAGCGCTGGAACATGCTGCTGCACAATTTGCGACTGCTCGATGTCGCGATGGGTCGAGAGCGCGCCAATGTGCAGCTCCTCACGCTCCGCGGCGAAGGCGATACCCCTGAGTCCGGGAATGCGTTTGATGTCGACCAGGTGGGGGACGTGGGCCAGGCGCTCTTTCATCACGATAAGGAGCTCGGTTCCCCCCGCATAGATGGCAGCATCGGGACCGAAGCTTGTCAGCATCTCCGATGCTTCCGGCACCGATGCTGGTTGATGCAAGGTAAAGGGATCAAGCATCTCGGTGCTCCATCGACGCTTGGCGCTCCGGCATATCGTGGGCAAGGCCGGCCTTACGCACCTGGCGCACGAGGTAGTCCCAGTGCGCCGCGACGTGCACGTCGCGATATTTGTCGGGGTAGACGCGATCGGCCATTTCGGCCGACATCGGGGCCAGATTGCCGAGCGTGCGGGCGATCGACTGGATGCGGATCACACGTTCAAGCGTAAGCGCGGCATACGTCGCCCAGGGCACGGAGTCGCCGGTGACGATCACGCCATGACCGCGCAGCAGGATCACCCGGCGATCGCCCAGTGCGGCGGCGACCAGCGCGCCCTGTTCCGGTCGAACGATCAACTCGGCGGTGTCATCGAAATAGGCCAGACCGTCGCGAAAGAGGACGGCGTCGTGGTTGAGCAGCTCAAGCGTCGCATCCGTGGCGCCAAGCGCGGTGGTGTACGGCGGGTGGGTGTGAATCACCGAAGCGACGTCCGGCCGCACCCGGTAGATTTCGGTGTGCAGCACGTACTCCAGGTGCACCCGCCCGTCGCCGGCCAGCAACGCGCCGTCGAGGTCGATGCGGAGCACGTCATCGGGCGTGACCTCTTCTAACCCGAGCCCATAGCGCTTCATCAGAACGTGACGACCGTCGGCCGAACGGGCACTAACATGCCCGAGCGTGTAGTCGCCATGCTCGCCCATGGCCAGAATGCGGCAGGCCCAGGCAACCTGCTCACAACGCACCTCGTCGCTCACGGAGGGCTTTCCAGCCGACGTCATCGCCGCTCCGTGGGCGGGTACCCAGGATGGGGAAAACCAAACACCATGATCACATCGTCGTCCCCGGTATTGGCGACGGCGTGCCACAGCCCCGCTGGGATGTGCAGCGCCTGATGGGCGCCGAACGGCACGGCATCGCCATCGGTGCGCAGCTCGCCGCTCCCGGCGAGGACATACGCCACCTCTTCCACCTCATGGGAGACCATGCCGGTCACCGTGCCGGGCGTGAAGACGGAGTAGCCGAGTGAGCTGGCGATAGCGGGAACCGTCGCGCCAGTAAGGAGCATCCGGCTCCAACTGCCGTTAGGCAAGGGGATGGCATCGACCTCATCACGCGTGACGACGGTAATCGCTTGCTTGCTCAGAGTGCCCACTTGCCGTCCTTGACGATGTAAACGCCGCTATCCTCGATCAGGAGGGAGGCGTTCAGGCAGTTGCCGTCGAGGTGCAGGGTGCTGACGTTCTGGCCCCCGGGGTAGGCGTTGTGGTTGTCGCCGAGCGCGAAGTGCACCGTGCCGAGGAGGCCCTTTTCCGAGGGGGACCCGGTGGGCGACTTCTCGCTCGTGCCGAAGGCGAACTCGCCGATGACGTCGGAGCCGGGCACCCCGGTGATCACGCTCTTCAGCTTTTCCGCCTCGATCCCGCCAGTGATCTCCGTCACCCGGCCCCGCTCGACCTTCCAGGTGATCGGGTTGGGCGTCTGGCCGGGGAGGCCGATGCCGAGCATGATGCCGTCGACGACGATGACCCCCTCGGTGCGGTCCTCGACCGCGGCGAAGGCGACCTCCGCCCAAAGGGGCACGGGACCCATCATCTGGCCCCGCTTCTTGATGGGGGTGACTTCCAGCGCCGGGCGCCCCTCGATCGAGACGCGAACATCGGTGCCGGCCGGGGAGGTGACCCGGCACCACTTTGCCCCTTCCAGGGCGGTCATGGCCGCCCTGGCGCGATCGGTGGCGTCGCGGATGTCGGCCTCGGTCAGGTCCCAGGAGCCGATCCCTTCCTCGACGGAGGCGATCTTGGCGTTGTTGTCGCACGACTCGCGGACGGCGGAGACGTGGGCAAAGCGATTGGCCCATTCCAGGTTCGTGATGATGATGATCTCGTCCGAATGCGTCATCGCCTCGTGCAGATTGCGCGGCGGCGCCATCGGGAACGTCATATCGGCGATGGCGCGCTTCACCTGGTGCTCGTTGTTGGCGATCACTGGATAGCCGCCGCGCTCGACCACCACCTGGGCCAGGGCGCTGGCCTCGTCGAGGTGGGCGTCATCCGTAATGATCGTCACCACATCGTTAGCTTCGACAGACATGCAGACCGCGGCGACCAGCTCCGCGTCGCGGCGCAATCCGGGGGACATGTTGGATTGGGGCATGATGGCAACCTCCTCTGGCGCCGCGCGCCGCTCGTTGAATCAGGTCGAGGCGAGCGCAACCGTCCTGGCCGTGTACGCCGGCACCACATCCTGGGCCAGCCGTTCGATCTGCCCGAACTGGTCGAGGGAGCCGAAGCGGCAAATAAAGTAATCGACGCCGGCATCGGCGAACGTGTGCAACCACTCGGCGATGTTGTCCGGCGTGCCGACCGGTCCCCATTCGCCGATGTCCATCGCCTTGCTCAGCTCGGGGTAGTACTGGCTGATGTAGGAGTTGATGCCCGCCTCCGCTTCCTCGCGCGTGTCGGCGATGTTCATGGTCACCTGATAGGACATCACGAATTCGGCGCGGGAGCGGCCCGCTTCGGCGATGGCCTGGTCGACCTGGGCAAGCTGCTCGCGAAACTCGTCCGGATGACGCGCCCGGCAGCAGGTCATCCAGCCGTCGCCATAAGTGGCGATGCGGCGGGCGGCCCGGCTGACCACGCGCTCGGTCTTGTCTTCCTGCTTCGTGCCAACGGTCAGGCGCGGATTGCTGACGACCCAGATGGGAGGCGGCGTCTGCACCGGCATGAGCGGGCCCATCTCGGTGCCCGAGTTGAAGGCGACCTTGTCAAAGTGGTAGTGATCGCCTTGAAAGCTCGTTTCCCCTTGCGTCCAGAGGTCGCGCAGGACGGCCAGACCTTCCTCGAAGATCTTGGCGCGCTTGTCGAAATCGAGGCCAACGGCGGCGTACTCGCGGCGGACGCCATCTTCCGGGTTGCCCATGCCGGTTCCCAAAATGGTTCGGCCATGGGAGAGCTGGTCGAGCGTCGCCCATTCAAGCGCCAGGTAGAGCGGATGCCGAGTGCCGGAGACCATGCAGGCCGTGCCGAGTTTGACGTTCCTGGTGCGTTGCGAAATGGCGGAGAGGAGATTGATCGGCTCCCAGCGGGGCTTGGAGAAAAGGCTATCGCCGACCCAGACCGAATCGAAGCCGAGCGCTTCGGCGCGTTCGGCCATCGCCAGCAAATCGGTCAGCGAATAGTCGGGCGCGATCAGCGGCTCGCGGTTATTGAGATTGACTCCGAACTTAACTGGCCTGGCGTTCATCACTTCCCTTTCGCCTCGTTGACCGGGACGCCTGCTTGGAGGGCCCGCTGGGGGACATGGATATGCTCGCGGAGCAAGCGGGCAGCCTCAGTGGCATCTCCGGAGCGGACGGCGTCGAGAATTGCCTGATGCTCGTCGATGGAGCGATCGAGGCCGCCGCGGAGGCCGAGCGACGATGAGATGTGGCGCCGCATCTGATCAATCAATGGAAAGTAGATTCCCTTGAGATAGTCGTTTTCGGAGCGCTCGACGAACAGCGCGTGGAAGCGGCGATTGGCGGCGAAGAAGGCGTCGCTATCGTCATTTGCCGCGTGGAGGCGCATCTCAGTCTGGAGGCGCGTGAGTTCATCAAGGTCCGCGGCGGTGAGATGCGGCAGCGCCAGGGTGATGGCAAGCTCTTCGAGGGCTTCGCGCACCCGGTAGGCATCGAGGAATTGCCGCGGCGAGAGGGTGCTGACGAACGCGCCCTGCCGCGGCCGCAAAGTCACGAGGCCATCGGCTGCCAGGCGATGCAGCGCTTCGCGCACGGGCACGCGGCTGACGTTGAGCTGATCGGCAAGGGCTTTCTCGGGCAGCGGATCGTTGGGAGAAAAGGCATCGTTCAGGATCTCCTGGCGGAGATGCCGATAGACCTGCTCGGCCAGCGTGGTGTGGTTGAGCGGCCGGGCATCCGGCATGACGGACCGCTCCTGAACCGGGGCTACGGGCACACGGCCTCCAGATCGACGGGTGACGCTCGGCGGGGGAATTGGGCGCCGCGCGCCTGAGCGACTGAACGGTATACGGTATACCGGGATCGTAGTGAGGCCCGCTTTCAATGTCAAGACGCTCCCAACGGACGATGATGACTCGCGCACAAGTGACCACGACCTCTTGACGGCGGGAGTTGATTCGCGGTACTTATACGTATCAGAACGAGGGAAAGCAGAAGACCGAGCGGGAGACGCACGCCGTGAGCGAGCGATCACGTCAACTGAAGCGGCCAACGCAGATGGATGTGGCCAGATTGGCGTCTGTCTCCCAGCCGGTCGTTTCCTATGTGCTCAGTGGTGATCCAGATGCCCCGGTGGCGGAGGGCACCCGGCAGCGGGTGCTGGACGCCATCGCGCACCTCGGCTACGTGCCCGATCATGCGGCGCGCAGCTTGCGCAATCGGCGGACCTTTACCATCGCTGGCGTCATCCCGGACATTACCAATCCCTTCTATCCGGCCTTCGAGCGGGGCATTCAGGACGTGGCGGAGCGGGCTGGATATGACCTGATCGCC
>JBBRVX010000297.1:0-5011 GCA_038246475.1 Thermomicrobiales bacterium
ATGGCGCCTTCCCCCGGGATGGTCATTCGCGCGGAGATGCCGGACGGAAGCAACCCTCTTCGCCGCCCGGTTGAAACCGACCACTTCGCCGTTCGTCCGGATGGTCCCGGTCGGGTCTTGCTGGCGGTTGACGTTGACGACATCCCGGAGTTGGCCGATGGCCCGCTCGGGCCGCGTTCGCTCGTCGATCCGCTCGTTGCCCGGATCATGGCCTGGGGCGAGGAGCTGATCCCCGCGCTGGCGTTGGCGCGGCCAACCGAGGCGTTGGTCGCCATGCGGGCGATTCCCGCCGACGGCTTTCCAAGTGTCGGCGCGGTGGCGACGATCCCCGGCTACTTCGAGGCCGTCACCCACTCCGGCGTCACCCTCGCCCCACTCATCGGCCGCTCCCTCGCGAACGAAATCCTGGGACACCCGCTCGACCCCCTGCTCGACCCCTTCCGCCCCGAACGGCCAGCCCTGACGTGATCACCAATCCGGGATGTTGCCGGCAAGCGTTCCACGCCGATAGCCGATAGCCGATAGCCGATAGCCGATAGCCCTACTCCCCCGGCAGCTCCAGAAACGGCATGACCGCCGCCAGAAACGCCTCAGTCGCATCGCGATGAATGCCATGCCCGACCTCGGGCAGGTAGACATCGCGCGCATGCGGCATCACCTCCCTGAACCGCGCCGCGTCAGACGGCGTGACCACCCCGCCCAGCTCCGGATTGCCCCGCAGGAGCAACGTCGGCGTCTGCACGCCTTCCAGCAGATGCGTGCGGTCGGTCGTGCCGGCGGCCAGGGCTTCCTCGGCCATGGCGCGCATTTCGCTGAAGACCCCGGGCGCGGTCGCGGTGATCGTTTCCGCGCGGCGGAGGCAGTCCTCCTCGCTCCAGTCGGGATATTCCTGTTTGTACCAGGCCGCCGCCGCCGCCGGGGTCAATGCCGCGAGCTGTTGCCAGCCATCGAAGGCGCGGAGGATATCCCGAGGGGTTGCCAGCGGTGGGTCCTCCAGCACGAACGCGGCTGCTCGCGGCGAGCGATCGCTTGCCCAGAGGAGAGTCACCAGCGCGCCCAACGAATGCCCCATGATGCGGGGCTCCGCGAGATCGAGCGCGTCGAGCACGGCGTCCAGATCGGCGGCGTACTGCTCGATGCCGTAGCCCCGCTCCGGCTTGCCGGAGGCGCCATGGCCACGCAGATCGAGCTGGTAGAGATGAAACCGCCCGGCCAGCGGATCGATCACCGGCCACCATGAGTTCCCCCGGCTGCCGATGCCGTGCAGCAGCAGCACCGGCGGCCGGCCCGGATTCGGAAACTCGGTCACCACAATCTGCACGCCGTTCGCATCAAACGATCGTTCCCGCGATCCCGCTCGTGGGCTGTTTGTCACTTGCATTCTCCGTGGTCGTGAGTCGTGGGTCGGGAGTCGTGAGTCGTAAGTCGTGGGTCGCATTTCGGGACACGGGACACTCAAGTCGTTTCCTCACGCCTTCTCGCCTTCTCGCCTTCTCGACCTCTCGCCTCACGACTCACGACCCACGACTCACGACCCACGACTCCCGTCACGCTACCGCCCGCAATCCCTCAACACAGTAGAATATCGGGTTGGAATTTGCGCGGCGGGAATGACCTGGCTCGCGCCGTAGGAATGGAAACACATGGGCTCCGGACGCTGACACACGGGCAGCCGCGGGCCGTGTGTAGATGCGGAGGACCAGTTGGATCGAGTAAGGGTACGGCGCTCCGGCGCGATGGCGGCAGTCGCCTCGCTCGCGCTGGTTGTGCTTGTCGCCTGCGGGAGGAACGAGGCCGCCCAGGTCAAGATCGAAGACGTGACCCGCGTCCCTATCATGAGCGATGCGGCGGCCAAGGCGACGGAGGAGGCCGCGTCCGGCGCGGCTGCGGCGCCAAATGAAAACGCCGCGGCCGCGGCCATGTCGGTCGAAGTCGACTCCTTCGATATCTATTTCGAGCCGAAGGAGATCACGATCCCGGCGAATACGGATGTGAAGTTCGTCCTGCCGAACAAGGGCGCCGCCGCTCACAACTTCTCCATCGATGCGCTTGACGTAAGCGTCGATATGGCGCCCGGCGCGACAAAGGAGATCGTTGTCAACGCCCAGCCGGGCGAATACGAGTATTACTGCAACGTCCCTGGCCACAAGGAAGCCGGCATGATCGGCAAGCTGATCGTCTCCGAGGATGCCGCCGTGGCGGCGCCAGCGGGCGCGGCTACCCCGGCTGGCGTGGCCACCCCAGGAGGCGCGGCGACCCCGCTCGCCCCCGCAGAGGCAACGCCGCAAGCGGCCGCTCCAGCCGCTTCCGAGCTCGAAGTGGTGGCGCACGATATCTTCTTCGACCCGAAGGAGATCACTATTCCCGCGAATACCAACGTCACCGTGAAGATCCCCAATGAGGGCGTCACGGCCCACAACTTCACCATTGATGCCCTCGGCATCAGCGTCGATATCGCCCCCGGCGCGACGGGAGAAGCGGTCATCAACGCCCCCGCCGGGACGTACGAGTACTACTGCAATGTCCCCGGCCACAAGGCCGCCGGCATGGTCGGCACGCTGACGGTGACCGAAGGCGCCGCTCCCGCGGTCGCGGCGCAGGAAGCTTCGCCCGCGCCAGATGCGGCGACTCCTGCACCCGGCGCGGCGGCTCCGGCCGCGGGCGAAGCGACCGCGCCAGCATCAACGGCCGCGGCTGAGCCGGTCGAGGTGGTCTCGCTCGACATCGCCTTCGAGCCGAAGGCGCTGACCATTCCGGCGGACACCGACGTTACCTTCAGTCTCCCCAACGAGGGGGTGACCCTGCACAACTTCGCCATCGACGCGCTCGACATCAGCGTCGATATCCAACCGGGCGCCACCGAGGAGGAGGTCATCAACGCCCCGGCAGGCACGTACGAGTACTACTGCAACGTGCCTGGCCATAAGGCCGCGGGTATGGTGGGGACGCTGACCGTCGAATAGCGCCCTCCCATTCGTTCTCGCGACGAGACGAGCGCCCCGTGGCACGGTTCTGGTGGACCGCCCGCCACGGGGCGCTCCAGTTTGGGAGAATGAGCGCAGTATCGGCCGTGTCGGTTTGCACAAGAACGAAGGAGGCAGCCCGTGTCCACCACCCATCCCACCAACCCGTATGCGTCAGTCGCCGAGATGCTCGAAGCCCTCGATGGCATTGCCCACATTGATCAGGAAGCGCGGGCGATCGAGATTCTCGATGCTAACGCCTTCCGCGATGGCCCCATCGATCGTCTCGTTGCCACGTCGGCCTTCGCCGAGGGACCCGAGCGCGACGCCTCCCGCTGGATCATCCGCGCGGCGGCGGCGGCGTTGGGCGCCTGGCCGGCCTCCATCCACCCGCTCTACATGGCCGCCGGCCGGGGCGAGTACGCGAATCGGACCGCGCCCGCCATCAACGTGCGCGGCCTGGCGTATGACACCATGCGCGCCGTCTTTCGCGCGGCGCGGGCCAACGACAACACGATCATGCTCTTCGAGCTCGCTCGCTCGGAAACCGCCTACACCCGCCAGCGGCCCGGGGAGTACGCCAGCAACGCCCTCGCCGCCGCGGTCAAGGAAGGGCATCAGGGACCGGTCTTCATCCAGGGCGATCACTATCAGGTCAGCGTCAAGAAGTGGGCCAGCGATCCGGACGGCGAGCTCGCTGCGCTGCGCGAGCTGACCGCCGAGGCGATTGCCGCCGGCTACTTCAACATCGACATCGACGCCTCGACCGTCGTCGATCTTTCGCTGCCAACCCTTGCCGAGCAGCAGCAGATCAACGCCCACCTGACCGCGCTCTTCACCGAATACATTCGCGGGCTGGAGCCGGAGGGGGTCACGATTTCGATTGGCGGCGAGATCGGCGAGGTTGGGCTGCGCAATTCGACCGTACAGGATCTCCACGCCTTCATGACCGCCTATCTGACCGAGGTCCAGGATCGGGAGCGGTTGCTCGGGCACGATCTGGCCGGCATCTCCAAGATCAGCGTCCAGACCGGCACCTCGCATGGCGGCGTCATCCTGCCGGACGGCGCCTTGGCGGACGTAGCAGTCGATTTCGAGACCCTGCGCAAACTCTCGGAGGCGGCCCGCATCGACTACGGTCTCGGCGGCGCGGTGCAGCATGGCGCCTCGACGCTGCCCGAGGAGGCCTTCGGCAACTTCGCCGAGGCCAGCGCCATCGAAGTCCACCTGGCGACCGCGTTCCAGAACCTCATCTTCGAGCATCCCGCCTTCCCCGCCGCGCTGCGCGACGAGATCTACGCCTACCTCACCGCGAACCACGCCGATGAGCGGAAGGAAGGCCAAACCGACGCCCAGTTCTTCTACAGCGCCCGCAAGCGAGGCCTGGGCACGTTCAAGCGGCAGATGTGGGACATCCCGGCCGAGGCCCGCGACCGCATCGCCGCCACTCTGGAGGAATCGTTCAACCTCCTCATGCAGCGCCTGGGGGTGGCGGGCAGCGCCGAGCTGGTCGATCGCCTCGTGCCCCGCGTCAACGTTCCCGCGTTGATGCCAGATGCCCTCGCCGCCGCCCTGCGCGGCGAGGCCGTCCACGCCGGAGCCGGCGCCGAAGCGGTGTTGGAAGAGGTGGAAGGGGAGTGACGGTGGGTGACGGTGGGTGATAGGGTGATAGGGAGACGGCAAGACGGCGAGACGGCAAGGGGAGTCGGGAGTCGGAAGCGAACCAACCCCGTCCGCCCCACCACCCTATGACCCTATCACCCACCGTCACCCGCCCATCGCCGCCACCAGCAAGTCCCGCCCGATCGGCAGCGCCACCTGGCCGCCGCCGCCGCCCGCTTCGATGACCACGGCCACGGCATAGCGCGGCGCTTCGCCCGGCAGGCCAATGAAGCCGATGAACCAGGCGTGCGGATCGCCGCTGCCCGTTTCGGCGGTTCCCGTCTTGCCGCCGATGGTGTAGCCGGGCACGAAGGCGTTGCCCAACCCGCCGGTCTCCACCGCGGCAACCATCAGCGCGGCGGTTTCGCGCGCCGCGGCGGCGCTCA
>JBBRVX010000298.1:0-4934 GCA_038246475.1 Thermomicrobiales bacterium
GCGCAGCAAGTGTGAGCGAGGGTGATAGGGTGATGGGGTCATAGGGTGATAGGGAGGACGGACGACGAAAGCTCATGTCCGATCGCCCGTCATCCAATCACCCATTACCCTATGACCCTATCACCCCAACGAGAGATGCCGCTTCTCAACGCCACGGGTATCGATAAGCGCTTCGGCGGTGTGGCCGCGCTCACCGGAGCCGATTTCGCGTGCGCCGCGGGAGAAATCCACGCGCTGCTGGGCGAGAACGGCGCCGGCAAGAGCACGATGGTGAAGGTGCTGTGCGGGGTGCATCCCCCGGATGCTGGAGCGCTGGCCTACAGTGGGGAAGCGGTCGCCTTTCACGGCCCGTCGGACGCCGTTGCGGCGGGCATCGTGCCGGTGTTCCAGGAGCTGTCACTGGTTCCCGACCTGACCGTCGCCGAGAATCTTTTCCTTGGCGAGGAACCACGCAATCGCTTCGGTCTGGTCGACGGCACGCGGATGCGGCGCGAGTCGTCCGCGCTGCTGTCCCGCCTCGGTTTCACCGGCATCCATCCGGGCGCCGTGGTGCGCGATCTTTCGCTGGCCGATCGCCAACTCATCGAGATCGCCAAGGCGCTGCGCCGGTCGCCACGGGTGCTGATTCTGGACGAGGCCACTTCGGCGCTGAACCGCCGCCAGGTGGAGCAGGTCTTCTCAGTCGTGCGGCGGTTGCGCGATGAAGGGGTGGCCGTGGTCTTCATCTCTCATCGCATGGATGAGGTGCGCGCGCTCTGCGACCGGGCCACCATCTTCCGCGACGGGGTTAACGTGGGCACGGTCGACGTGACGAAGGCGAGCGATGACGAGATCGTACGGATGATGATCGGGCGGCCGCTGCGCGAGGCCTTTCCGCCCCCTCCTCCCCGCCCGCCTCTCGACCAGCCGCTCCTGGAGGTGCGCGCATTGAGCTGGGAAGAGCGGCTGCGCGACATCTCCTTCGTGGTGCACAAAGGGGAAATTCTGGGTCTCTCCGGATTGGAAGGCCAAGGTCAGGGCGACCTGCTGTTCGCCCTCTTCGGGATCTACATGGGCGTCACCGGCGATGTCGCCCTGGCCAAGCGGCCGATTCGCCTCAACAGTCCACGTGCGGCGATGGCGGCGGGCCTCGCCCTGGTGCCGGAGGACCGCAAAACGCAGGGGCTGATTCTGCCTTTATCGGTCGAAGAGAACATGACCCTGCCGACGCTGCCGGAGGTATCGCGCAATGGCGTTGTCTCGTCCGGAGCGGTCGCCGCGGCGACGACGACGATGCGCGATCGGCTGGCGATCCGCATGGCGGGGCCGGAGTCTCCGGTGCGGTTCCTCAGCGGCGGCAACCAGCAGAAAGTGGCGATCGCCAAATGGCTGCTGACTGACGCCGCCGTCTATCTCCTGTACGATCCGACGCGCGGCATCGACGTCGGCGCCAAGCAGGAGATCTACGAGTTGATGCGCAATCTGGCCAGCAATGGGCATGGCATCCTCTTCTTCTCGACCGATATCGCCGAGATCGTCGGGCTGTGCGACCGCGCGTTGGTGATGTACGAAGGGGCGATCGCGCGCGAGCTTAGCGGCCCGGCGTTAACGGAGGCGAACCTGGTCAGCGCGGCGGTTGGCATCGCGGAGGCGCAAGGCCAGCAGCGCCAGGCGGTTTCGGCATGAGCAGGCAACTCAAGACACGTTTCCGCGGGCCGTTCCGGTTTGGGACCACGGCCAAGGAGTGCACGCGCGTGGTCCCATCGGGCGGCTCGCGCCCGTCGCCAGAGGCAACGCCAGAGGCTAAAAGCCTCTGGCTAGATGCCGAAAGCACCCTGAAGGGCGCTGAGATGCATAGGTGGGTGAAACTACGATCCCAGCGCCGTTTACGGGGCTTTCGTGGATTTGGCCAGGGGCTTTCATCCTCTGGCGACGAGGGCAACACGTTCGCGGAGAAGCACCAAAGTCGCCACGTCCGAAGCCGGATGGTTCGTTAATGGCCAGCATCGACGCGCGGGCGCCCGTCCCACCCACGCCACAAGACCGCACGGTCCGCCCGCGGCCGTTTGTCATGCGCAATGGCCGGTTCCTGTTTGCCTGGGCGCTGCTGATCGCGCTGCTCACCGCGTACATCCTGGTCGTGCCACAGTTTCGCCCGCGCGAGCAGCGGACCATCGCCAACTCCGGCCTGACGCTCGCGGCGGCGGGCATGGGTCAAACCCTGGTGGTGCTTACCGGCGGCATCGATCTTTCGCTGGGACCGATGGTCAGCCTGACGAACAGCATTGCCGCGACCGTCACCAGAAAAGAGTCGCCGCGAGACAGCATGATCGTGGCCGCCGTTGCCGCGCTCGGAGTCGGGGCGCTGGGGGGGCTGATCAATGGCGCGCTGGTGGCCTATGGCCGACTGCAGCCGATCATCGTCACGCTGGCCACGGGGTCGATCTGGACCGGCATCGCCCTCTACATCCGGCCCTCGCCGGGGGGCTTCATTCCGCTCGAATTCAGCAATCTCCTTTCCGGAACCGCCTTCGCCGAACCGGTGGCGCTCCCCTTCGGCCTGACCTGGAATCTGCCGATCCCCAAAGCGGCGTTTGTAATCGCGGGATTGGTGGTGTTCTGGCTCCTCTTCCGGCGTACGCCGCTGGCGACGCGCATTTACGCGGTCGGCAGCAGCGAAGGCGCCGCCTATCTTTCCGGCGTCAACGTGCAGCGCGCCAAACTGGCCGCCTACACCTTGGCCGGGCTGGCGGCAGGGTTCGCCGGGCTGGTCAATAGCGCGCAGACCTCAACCGGGAATGCGCTTTCCGGAACGATTTTCACCCTGAACTCGATCGCCGCCGTCGTCCTGGGCGGGGCCGCGCTTGCCGGTGGCGCGGGGTCGTATCTCGGCACGCTGGCCGGGGCGTACGTGATCGCCGTGATCCCGAGCGTACTTCAGTTCTACGGCGTGAGCAGCTTCTACAAGGATCTGGTGCAGGGGTCGATTCTGCTCTTCGCGGTGGGCCTGGGCGCCTTGGGCCTGCTGCGGGTCCGCAACCGACTGGATCGCCTGTGAGCCAGGTTCAGGATCACCCTGCTCGCATCGAAGCGACGGGCGGCCCCGCTCCTGACCCGCGGCCGCATGGGGCTCTTGCCGCCGGGTCCTGGCTGGGGCGCAATCGCGCGTTCCTGATTCCCTACCTGCTGATCGCCATCCTGCTGGCCGCGGCGGCGATCCGGGCGCCGGGATTTGTGTCGGCGCCGAACCTGACCCAGCAGCTCGTGCTCGCTTCGTACCTGGGCATCATTGCCGGCGGGCAGACGATCGTCATCCTGACCGGCGGCATCGATCTGTCTGTCGCCTGGAATCTGAACCTCTCCGCCATTCTGTTGACGCAACTGAGCGAGATCATGCCGGTCCACTGGGCGGCGCTCATCGCGCTGGGCAGCGCCGCGCTGGTCGGCCTGATCAACGGGCTGGGCATCGCCTACCTGCGCATTCCATCACTGGTGATGACGCTGGGCATGAACGCCGTGCTGGCGGGAGTGACGCTCGTCTACACCAATGGCTCGCCACAGGGCGACGCGCCGCAATTCTCGCGCGATCTGGCGGTCGGCCGCCTGGGCGGCGCCCTGCCCTGGGCACTGATCTTCTGGGCCATCTTCAGCGTTGCGCTCGTCTTTCTCCTGCGGCGCACCGTCTATGGCAAGCGGCTCTATGCGATCGGCAACAACGTCAAGGCCGCCTATCTTTCCGGCGTTCCGGTGCGCCGCGTCCTGGTCGCGACGTACACGCTCTGCGGGCTGTGCGCCGGGCTGGGAGGCCTGATGCTGACCGGCTACTCCCAGCAGAGCTACCTCGGCATGGGTGAGTTTTATGTCCTGCCAGCTATTGCCGCGGTGGTCATCGGGGGGACGTCGATCCTCGGCGGCTCCGGCGGCTACACCGGGACCATCGCCGGGGCGATCACCGTCGTGCTGCTGCAGAATGTGCTCCAGATTGTGGGCATCAAGCCGGCCGGGCAGCAGATCCTCTACGGCCTGATCATCCTGCTGATGCTCTTCGTTTATGGGCGCAACGCGCGGGTGCGGGAATAGCGTCCCCAACGTCTGACGTATCCTGAGAACCATGAAGCGCACGCTCAAGAAGGTTTCTGTCGCTCTCCTTTTGCTGGCCATCGTCCTCGTCGTCTATGTCCTTTTCCCCTGGCCGATGCCGCCCGCGCCATCATTCGCGCTGGTGGCCCATCGCGGTGTGCATCAGACCTTTCCCTCGGCTGGACTGACGAACGAGACCTGCACCGCGCGAATCATCTATCCCCCGGCGCATGACTTCATCGAGAACACGATTCCCTCGATGCGCGAAGCGTTCGCCCACGGCGCGACCGCGGTCGAGCTCGATATCCACCGCACCGCCGACGATCAGATCGTGGTCTTTCACGACTGGACCCTCGACTGCCGGACGAATGGGACGGGCGTCACGAATGAGCAGACGCTGGCCTATCTGCAAAGCCTCGATGTCGGCCATGGCTACACCGCGGATGGCGGGAAGACGTTTCCGCCACGGGGAACCGGGTTCGGCATGATGAAGTCCCTGCCGGAGATTCTTGCCACGTTTCCGGACAAGCGATTCGTCATCGATGACAAGGATGGCAGCGAAGCAACGAGGCGGCTGCTGGCCGAGTTCCTCGTGACCGTGCCCGCGGAGCAGCGGGCACGGATCAGCTACTCGGGCGGCAGCCAGTTCGCCGCGCTGCACGCCGTCGTGCCGGAGGTCGATCCTTACCTCTTCAATCGGCGCGAGATCGAGGCCTGCCTGGGCGATTTCCTCATTCGCATGCTCTTCACCGGGACGCTTCCGGAGCGATGCCGGGAGCAGACCATCGGCATTCCGGCAGCCATGCTCCCCTCGATCCCCGGTTAGCCGAACCTGATCCTGGCCCGCGCCCATCAGGCGGGGGTGCGGGTCTTCA
>JBBRVX010000299.1:0-4934 GCA_038246475.1 Thermomicrobiales bacterium
GCCGGGCGACTTCGTCTGGATGGATGCCGGGTGCACTTTTGGCGGCTACTGGTCCGACTTCGGTCGCGCCGGCGTGGTCGGAGGACCGACTCCGCAACAGCGCGATGCTCAGGCTCGTATCCACGAGATCACCGTGCTCGGTGTCGAGATGATCGCGCCCGGAATCACCACCGGCGATGTCGCTCGTCGCTGCAACGAGACGCTTGCCCGCCTCGACGTTCCGATTACCTCGTGTATCTCCGACCTTGCGTCCCGCGTTGGGCATGGCCTGGGGCTGGTGACGACCGAGTTGCCGCATCTGGCTGAAGACGACGAGACCGTGCTCGAACCCGGGATGATTCTGACCATCGAGCCGGGAGTGGCGACCACATTCGGGACATTTCACGTCGAGGAAAACGTGCTGGTCACGGAGCAAGGGCACGAGCTCCTCTCGCACGCGCCCCGGGAGTTGGCCACCATCGCGTTGGCCTGATGCGTTCAGGCTAGAGCAAGGAGGTGGAATCGTCGTTCGGCACATGGCATGCACTGGCATTGACAGCAATGGAGATGAAATCCGATGACCACGACGAGTGCCAAATCAGGTGCGGAAACCGACATCAATCGCCTGCTGAGAGAATCGCTGAGCCGGCGCAGGCTGATCGCCGGCACCGGTGCGGTGGGCATCGCCATGCCGATGCTCGGCGGATTGCCGGGCGCACGCGGCGGGGCCAGCGCGGCGGCACAGGACGCGCCGGTGCAAGGCGGCACGATTACCTGGGCCGACTACGAGCCGAATACGATGAACCCGTACATCGCCTCCGAGGCCATCGCCCGCAGCGCGATCGCGGTGGTCAACCGCGGGCTGACTGGGGTCAGCGTCGAGGGCGGGGTCGTGCCGGTCTTCGCCGTTGAGATCCCGTCCGCCGAGAACGGCGGGATCACGAATGATGGCAAGACGATCACCTGGAAGCTGACGCCGGGGCTGCTCTGGTCGGACGGGGAACCGTTGACCTCGGACGACATCAAGTTTACCTGGGAGGCAGTTTCCAACCCGGAAAGCACAGCGACGCAGACGCAGGGCTTCAATCTTATCGAGAGCATCGAAACCCCGGACGAGGTGACGGCTGTCGTCAACTACTCCGAGTTCTGGACGCCGTGGGCAACCCAATTCGGCCTCGGCATCCTGCCCCGCCACGGCACTGGTGATCCCGCGAGCATGGGGACATGGGAATGGAACCGGACCATGAATCCCACGAACGGCCCGTTCATCCTGGAAGCCTGGAATGCCGCCGATTCGATGATCTTCGCCCGCAACGAGCACTGGCACGAGGAGGGTAAGCCGTACCTCGATCGCATCCTCTACCCGATCACGCTCGAGCTGGAAGTGATGCGGCAGATGCTGAAGACCGGGGAAAACGACGCCCACCACTGGCTGGAAGACAATTTTGTCGATGAGGTTTCCAGTTGGGAGAACGCCACCGTCAAGAGTGGGCCAGCGCCCTACTGGTATCGCGTCCAGTACAACCTGACGGACAACGGCGATCTCTCGAAGCCGCATCCCATCCTCGGTGATGTCAACGTTCGCCGCGCCATCGGCATGGCACTCAATCGCGAGGAGATCGTCTCCAACTGGAAGGCGGTCGAGTTCATGCAGTCGTTGTTCCGCGGTGACTTCGCGTGCGACCTCCCCCCATACGTCCAGGACGTCGCAGGGGCAAAGGCGCTCCTGGCCGAGGCTGGTTGGGTTGACGCGGATGGCGATGGCATTCTCGAAAAAGAGGGGACGAAGTTCAGCGTGAGGCTTTCCAGCTACTCAGGCTGGGGCCGTGAAGACGAGCAGGTCGTCATCGTCGATCAACTCAAGAATGTCGGCATCGAAGCTCGCATCGAGAACTCCGAGGCAACCGTGCTCTACGGCACCTGGGGGGAGGGGTCGCCAGCCCGGCTCGGCAACTACGACATCATGTGGTGGGACTACGAACTCGGTCTCGACCCGCAGGTGAAGGCCGAGGATTTCTACGCTTCCTGGCGCATTCCGAGTGAAGAGAATCCCGGCGGATTCAACTGCACGCGGGTCAATGATCCCGAGATCGATGCGTGGCTCACGACCGCGGGATCGACCACCGACATCGCCGTGCGCCAGGAGGCGTATTGCAATATCGCCACCAAGATTTACAACGACATCGTCAATGAATGGGTGGTGGGCACGGGGATGCAGTTCTCGGCCTCGTCGGCCCGGCTGCAAGGCTGGGAAATGAACGAGGCCTTCGTGCCATACGCCATTTTCGGCTGGGACGTTGAGAACTGGTGGATCAACGAGGGGTGACGGGTGACGGGTGATGGGTGATGGGTCATGGGGTGATAGGGAGGACGGAGGACGGCCCGCGTTCGCCAACGGCCAACCGTCCCGTCACCCGTCACCCGTCACCCGTCACCAACTGAGAGCGTCATGACCGCATACGTGATACGTCGTCTGCTACAAGCCATTCCCCTGATCCTGCTGATCAGCGTGGCCGTTTTCGCGCTCATCCAGCTCGTGCCGGGTGGGCCGATGGGGGTGTACGGGAAGAACCCGAATCTCACCCAGGAGGACCTGGCGCGGCTGGAAGCGAAGCTCGGGCTCAACCAGCCGCTCCACGTGCAGTATCTGAACTGGCTCGGCCAGGTGGTGAAGGGCGACTTCGGCTTTTCCTATGACACGAAGCGGCCGGTCACCGCCGAGATCGAAGACCGTTTGCCGGCGACGATCTATCTCATGGGAGTCACCTTCGTGGTGGTCCTGGCAATCGCCATTCCGGTCGGCATTCTCTGCGCCGTGAAGCAATATTCCTGGCTCGATACCGCCATCAGCACGCTCACGTTCGCGGGTCAGGCGCTGCCTGTCTTCTGGGTGGGGTTGATGCTGATCATGATCTTCTACGGCTGGGCGCGAAATCCGTTTACGGGTGATCCGCTCCTGCCGGCCCGGGGCATGGCCACGTTGGGCGAGGATTTCAGCTTCAGCGATCGCATCGTGCACCTCATCCTGCCGGTGACCGCGCTGGCGTTGGGCTGGGTCTCCTGGTACGCGCGGTACCTCCGCTCCAGCATGCTCGACGTGTTGCACCAGGGCTACGTGCGCACGGCGCGGGCAAAAGGGCTTTCGGAACGGGTCGTGTTGCGGCGCCACGCGTTCAAGAACGCGGCGATTCCCCTGATTACCGTGATCGCGCTCGACCTGGCGACGCTGGTCACCGGCGCGCTCTACGTCGAGATCATCTTTTCCTGGCCAGGCATGGGGCAGCTCTTCTACCGGGCGGCGACGCGGCGCGACTATCCGATTCTGATGGCGGTCACCATGCTGGCCGCGGTGGTCGTGGTACTGGCCAACATCATTGCCGACGTGGCCTACGCGTATCTCAACCCGCGCATTCGATATGATTGAACGACGGGTGATGGGTGATAGGGTGATAGGGTCATTGGGTGATAGGGAAGACGGAGGACGGGAGACGGAGGACGGCAGACGGCAAGAAGGCCGGGACGAGGATCTGCCGGGAGCCGATCGTCCGATCACCCCATCACCCCATCACCCCCTCACCCCCGCACCCATCCACCACCCCCGTCTCTACCGCGAGCAAACCATGCTCGGCATCGTCTGGCGCGATTTTCGCCGCCATCCGATGGCCCTCGTCGGCGTGGCCATCCTCGCGGCGATCGTTCTGCTCTCGGCCTGCGCCTTCCTCTCGCCATACGACCCCGAGTCGGTTGATGTCGCCAATCGTTTTTCCCCGCCATCCTGGCAGCATCCCCTCGGGACCGATCGCAGCGGCCGCGATGTCGCCACGCGCATCCTCTTTGGTGGCCGCGTTTCTCTCGCGGTCGGCGTCGCGGCGGTCATCACGGCAGTGAGTGTCGGCTCCCTGGTCGGCGCGCTGGCTGGCTACTATGGCGGGTTCGTCGACAACGTCCTGATGCGCTTCACCGATGCCTTTCTCGCGTTTCCCAGCCTCTTTGTGCTCATTCTCCTCTCCTTCCTGCTGCGGGAGAGCCGTCTGCCGTTGTTAAGCGGTGGTGTGGCCAGCATCGCGCTTGTCATCGGCGCCACCTCCTGGATGAGCGTGGCGCGCCTGGTGCGAGCCACCTTTCTTTCATTGAAGGAAGAGGAGTTCGTCAGTGCCGCGCGCTCCTATGGCGCATCGGATGCGCGCATCGTTCTGCAGCACATCGCCCCTAACGCGGCTGGTCCGATCATCGTCAACGCCACGATGGGCGTCGCCTGGGCCATTCTGATTGAGTCCGGATTGAGCTTTCTCGGTTTCGGCATCCAGCCGCCGACCCCGAGCTGGGGCAACATGCTGACCGATGGCCAGGACACCCTCAGTCTCTATCCGTGGCTGGCCATCTTTCCAGGACTGATGATTTTCCTCACCGTCATCGCCATCAACTACATCGGCGATGCCTTCCGCGACGCCCTCGATCCCTACAAGGTATCGGGCCGGGTAAGCCGCTGAACGAACGGCGAAGCAGGTGTGATCCGCAAAGGGGGCGATGGGTGTGGTGACAGAGGGGGAGGGTCAATCTTTGGTTGGAAGCCGGAATCGACGCCTCGAAGTCGATGAACTTTGGGAGGCATCCGCGAGCGAGCTACACCCTATTGTCATCACTGGGGCTGTTCCCGATGAGGTGATGGCCCGCAACACCCGTCGCCGCTTCACGCTCCCCGTGAGCGGTATGGCGGATGGCGCCGAGGTCGCGTTGCCGGTGCTGGTCGTGACGGGAGCCGCCGCGGGGCCGCGACTGGTGTGCGTGGCTGGCATCCATGGCAACGAGCCGGAGGGGATCACCGCCCTGTTGGAGGTCTGGGACGAAGTCGATCCCGCCGATCTACGGGGAACGCTCGTCATCGTGCCGGTGGCCAACCCGCCTGCCTTCCGGGCGGGTGAGCGCCGCAATTCGGAAGACCTGCTCGACATGAA
>JBBRVX010000300.1:0-4889 GCA_038246475.1 Thermomicrobiales bacterium
GATTGCCGGATCTTCGCGCGGGCCCGGCTGAGCCTCGACTTCACCGTCCCCAGCGCAATCCCCATCACCTCCGCCACCTCGTGGTAATCGAGCCCCTGCACATCGACCATCAAGACCACCATCCGCTGGTCTTCCGGCAGCGCGGTCAGCGATCGTTCGAGGTAGATCGAAAGCTCCCGGCGCAGGGCGTGCGCGTCGGGCGATTCATCTCCGGAGCCGCCCGTGGTCCAGATCGGCTCGATCTCCACCATCTCCGCCTCGAGCGAGCCAGCGGGGCGCCGGGCCGAGGCGCGCAGCATGTCATAGGCACGGTTTGTGGCAATCTTGTAGAGCCAGGAGCGAACCGAGCCGGCCTGGAACGACCCAATGTTCTGCCAGGCCCGGATAAAGGCGTCCTGCGTGGCATCTTCGGCCAGACCAACGTCCCGCAGCAGCCGCAGCGCCACGTTGAACACCGGCCGCTCATGCCGCTGCACCAGGATGTTGAACGCCTCCAGATCACCCGCCTGCGAGGCGCGCACCAGCGCCTCGTCGTCGCGAGTGGCCGCAGGAGCTGGAAGCTCCCCGGCGCTGTCGAAAACATCCGCCAGCTCCGGCGTGTCGCGGCCATCCAGCGTTGGCGCTGGCGGCGGCAACACGGCTGGCGCTACGCGGCGGCGGCGAAACACCAGACCTCCTGGCCCCGGTCGGGGCTTCCCGCGTCTATGGCTCGAGCGTCACCTTGCTCAGCACGGCCGGATTCGCCACCGTGTCTGGGCGCTTCCCCCGCAACACCTGCAATGCCTCGTGCAGCGTCTGGCGCCGCACCACGTCGACCGATCGTTCCGAGTAGTACGCCGAGTGCGGCGTCAGGATCACGTTCGGCATCCCGTAAAACGGCGAACTGGCCGCAAGAGGTTCGGGATCGACCACGTCTAGCGCCGCGCCCGCGATTCTCTCTTCCTGCAACGCCTGAGCCAGCGCCGGCAGGTCGATGATCGGGCCGCGCGCGGTATTCACCAGCACCGCCGTCGGCTTCATGCGGGCCAGGGCCGCCGCATCGATCAGCCCGCGTGTGCCGGGGGTCAGCGGCGCATGGATGGTGACGATGTCCGATCGTGCCAGCAGCTCTTCCAGCGTGACCGGTTCTGCTCCCGCGCCGCGGACGATCTCCGCGTCGATGTACGGGTCAGCGGCGATGATCGTCACCCCGAACGCTTTGGCGCGCGCCGCCACCGCCTGCCCGATGCGGCCAAAGCCAATGATGCCCAGCGTCTGCTCGCGCAGCGGCTGCACCGGCCCGCGCAGAATGCGCCGGGTGGCAGGGCCATGCTCGACCCAGGCGCCTTCGCGCAGCGCGCGATCCTGCTCGACGATGCGCCGGTTGAGCGCCAGGATCATGGCCAGCGCGTGATCGGCGACTTCCGAGGTGCAGTAGCCGGGATAGTGGGTGACCACGATGCCGGCGTCGGCGGCCGCGTCGAGATCGACGTTGTCGAGGCCGACGCCATAGCGGGCGATCACCTTCACGCTGGGAATGTTCTCCAGCACGCGCCGCGTGATTGCCTCGCGGGTGCTCACCAGCATGGCAGCGGCGTCAGCCTCCCGCGCGACCAGGATCAGGTCATCCTCGGACGTGGCGGCGCGGCTCAGCAGCCTGACATCCATATCGGTCACCGCCGCGATGAGCTCCAATTCCAGCTCAAGACCCCGCGTCTCGTTCCCGTATCGATCGGAGGTCACGATGATCGTGTAGGCGCCATTGTCGGCCATTCCTGCTCCACTGCCCCCTGATTCTGCGCAAAACCGGGTGCTCGGCTCACGCATGCACCGGCCCGGCATCGGAATCGCTTCCGCTACTATCGCACAGTGGGAACCTAGGATTCGGCGTGAACAGTGTTGTCAGGGAGTGGGGGAGCGCTTCCGGGGAGAAGAAACAGTCCCGACGAGTCGAGCGCCAGTTGGACCCCCCGCGATTGGACGCTCCGCCACATCGACGCCCCGCAACGGACGTGGCCTTGCCTTCCGATCCCATTCACGGCCCGTTTGACCAGCGTACCCCGCGATTCGCCGACCATCGGTTGCCGCTTCCGGTGGGGAGACCCGCTTTGACCGGGCTCCTCGGGACTGTACGTACACTCTATACGAACACCCGTGTGTTGTCAAGCCCTTCGTGGGTGTGGGGTTATAGGGAGTACTACTCTCGGCCTGTTCAAAAAACCCCACGCCGGGCCGCGCCGCTGACGTTGACCGAAGTCTGACCCATTCGATCAGGGCGGTCCTCGGCCAGTTAACGACCAGGTCAAGCGAGTAGTCCACGCCCGCCGCATCGTACAGGAAGGTTGCCCGCCTCGTGATTCACCGGATCGGGGAAGGAGACCGGTCACGCTCACCAATGCGTGGCACGACGGTCTCCGCCCTGGCGCACTCCCTGCGTTCCTTCCACGAATGGTCCCCCGCGGGACAGCTAATGGTTCCCGCGGGACAACCCTATCCCTTGAAGGACTGATGTGGATGCCGGACGACAAGCAGAGTGAGCTGATAGCGACGCACGAGGACCAGCCTACCGACGAGCAAGCCGAGCGCTGGGAGCTGCTCGACCACCTGCAGCGCCTGCTCGAACCGGTGATGGTCGCGCTGGGGCTCGCCTTTCTCGCCCTCCTCCTCATCGATTTTTCAGGTATCGACCTTTCGGCGGAGCAGCGGGTCTGGCTCGATTGGGCGCTGACGGCGATCTGGGTCGCCTTCATCGTGGACTTCCTGGTACGGCTCGTGATCGCTCCTTCCAAGTCCTCGTTCTTGCGTGCCAACTGGCTCTCCGCCGCATCGCTGGCGCTGCCGTTTCTGCGGCCATTCCGTGCCTTGCGCGCGGTCCGCGCCGTCCGCTCTCTCAGCCTCGTCCGCTTACTTGGGGGCGCTAATCGTGGCATGCGCGTGCTACAGCGCGTCACCGCGGGCCGCACGCTTGCCTATGTTGGGGCCCTGACCGTGCTAGTCACGCTCCTGGGAGCGGTCGGAGGGCTCTCCTTCGATCGCAACGCGGAGGGCGCAACAATCCGAACGTTCGGCGATGCGTTGTGGTGGTCATCCGCGATGATCACGACCATCAACAACGAGAAGTACGCGGTGACTCCCGAAGCACGGATAATAGCCATCCTCATGCGAGTCTTCGCTGTCAGTGTGTTCGGATTCATTACTGCTTCGATCGCCAGCTACCTGATTGGGAGGCAAGCGGCAGAGCATGCGCCGGCGAAGGGAAACGACCCGGCTCTCGAGGAGCATCTGACGGCTATCCGGAGTGAGCAGGCGGCACTGCGACAGGAGATCGCAACGCTCCGGATGACAATCGAACTGAGTCGCAACACCTCCCCTCCGTCTCTGGAAATCGAACCGAGAACCACGACCCAACAATTGACATCATCACGAGATGTGCGCGGTACTCACGGAGGTCCGTGAGTACCGCGCGCCATCGATAGCCCGTGAATCAGCCCGTTGGGGTTGGGGCGCCTCGTCCTCATCCTCAAGCGTGCGGGGAACAACGGTCTCCGCCACTGCCGCGTCGTTCGTCATCACGACCGGGGTCGCGATGTCACCAGTGCGGATTCCGAGCGGCGCCCGTAGCGCGAGAAAGCGCAGGGAGCGATCACCGGGACGACCGAGCACGACCAGATCACGCTCCACGAGGATGCGCTCGAGCTCGTGGAGCAGGTCATTATCGAGATTTTTGGATAGTCCCGTGGCGGTTTGCGCTCCTTCAGCATCCTCACTGTCCTATGGGAGGCTTCGACCGCGGCGCGCTCGATCAAGAACGCCCTGAATGCTGCCTACGATGTCGAAGAGTCGCGCCCGGCGTCGAAGCTCAATTCGCTTTCGCTCATCTCAACGATTGGGCGGGCAGACTTGCTGATCGCCGCCACCGGGCTGATGCTCCCCGAACCGGATGTGATGCAACGGCTCGCGGGATAGGTTGAATTCTTGAGGTCGTCGCCACGCTCTGGACCTGGCCGCGATGGCTACCGGCCATCGCCCTGCAGCTGCCGGCTTTGGAGAGTGACCCACGGAACTCATCCCGCTCGCGGGCGTCTTTGAACAAGCTGCTCCAACCCCCGGCGTCTCGACTCCTCGACTTCTCTGGTCATCCGGCCGGCTCTCGTCCTCCCTATCCCTCATCGCCCAAGAGCCGTATGCTGGCGTCGAGGAGATGCAGGTCATGAAGCTATTCGAGCGAGCATCGGTCCATGAGCGCCTTGAAGACCACTATCGTCAGGCCGTCTTCGGGCATGGCCGCATCGTCATTCTTTACGGCGAGGCTGGCGTCGGCAAGACGGCGGTGGTCGACGCGTTCGGCCGCCGGGTCGCGGGCCAGGCCACGGTGCTGCATTTCAACACGACGACCGGCAATGCCGGCTTCTGCCTGGCAAGCAGCGTCTGTGTCCCCTGCGCGACTGACGCCGAATGCCAGCCGGTCCGCGGCCCGCGCGCTGCCTGCCTGCAATGCACAGGCTGTGCTGACTTCGGCGGCACGATGCGCGGCAGCCCTGACGATCTCGGCTGTCAAGCGGAGTAATTGAGCGGGCCATCGGTCCCGAGGCGCGTCAATCAACACGAGACCATGCGGGCCCGGGGCAACTGGGGCCTCGTCCCGGGGGAATTACATAGACCATCTACATATATCAAGGGATGTCCGGTATGCATGCCGCTGGCATGATGAACCGGTTGGCGCGGAGCATGTCGCTTTCGCCATAGAGACAGCGTGCATTTGACGAAAGGGAGCAATGACGCATGAGCGACACGGAAAGCACCCCGCCGCAGGGGTTCGAGACCTTGGCCCTGCACGCCGGGCAGGACGTCGATCCGGTCACCAAGTCCCGCGCCGTGCCCATCTACCAGACCACCTCGTATCTGTTCGA
>JBBRVX010000301.1:0-4867 GCA_038246475.1 Thermomicrobiales bacterium
ACCGCTTTTCGAGAGCGGCACCTTCAACCACTCGGACACCTCTCCAGCCTACGAAGTATAGCCGGACAATCTCGATCCTGGCCTGGCTTTCCTTCGTTCTCGAGTCGCCCGGTTCGTGCCATGGCTTGACAGGGCTACTCCATCCATATACCCTATCGGTTATGGAACCATTTGGTTATTCATCTCAATCTCAGAACCTCGACGCGGTCTTTGCCGCGCTCGCCGATCCGACGCGGCGGGCGATCCTATCGCGGCTGGCGGCTGGCGAAGCATCGGTGAATGAACTTGCCGCGCCGTTTGCGATGAGCCAGCCGGCAGTGTCTAAGCATCTGAAAGTGCTGGAAAGGGCGGGGTTGATCGAGCGAAATGTCGACAAACAGCGTAGGCCAGCGCGGCTGAAGGCTGAGCCAATGGCGGCCGCGGTACGTTGGCTCGAAGCGTTCAAACAGTTCTGGTCGTCGAGTTTCGATCAACTCGATGAACTGTTGGAAGAGTTGAAAAACGTTGAAGAGAAGGGGACCGAGCATGCGTGATCTGCCGACATATGAGCTGGAGCGAGTATTTGACGCTCCGCGTGAGCTGGTGTGGAAGACCTGGACCGATCGGGAGCTATTGCCGCGGTGGTATGGGCCGGGGGTGGAGACGATTATCCACCGACTTGAGCTGAAGCCCGGCGGTCTGTGGCTCATCGAAATGCGATGGGGCGACAATTCCTACTTTCATCTGAAGTGACGCCACCGGAGCGGTTGGTCTGGTTGCACTCTTCGTCGGATGCCGAATGGAACATTATTCCCTCCCCCATGATGGCGGACTGGCCCCGCTCGCTGCTGACGACGGTAACGTTTGAGGACGATGGCAGTCAAACAACCATGCACCTGTCCTGGACGCCGAATGGAGCGAGTGAGGCTGAAATAGCCTGTTTTGCCGGCGCGCTAGACGGCGCTGACAAGGGCTGGGCGGCTGGTATGGAATTGCTCGCAGAACTGCTGGTTGAATTGCAAGCTTGAGCTGAGCGTGCGCCTGCATGCCCTGCGACATACACGTCATCGAATCAACCATTTAAGGATCCTGATCCGAGGCGCCGGGGCATTGCAGGGTCGTTCTAGCGGAGCCGCCGAGCACGCCGTTCGCGGTTCTGATTTGAGCGTGAAGGGAGATGCGGGATTCCCATCCTGGTGGCAACCTCCCATCGGGCCGACAAAAGCGAACCGCCCGGCGCAAACCGGGCGGTCAGTCGAGGTACGCCTGGCAGGATTCGAACCTGCGGCCTTTGGGTCCGCAACCCAACGCTCTATCCCCTGAGCTACAGGCGCGCGCTTCGTCAAGTTTACACCGATGTCGCCGCCATGCCTCATGACGGATCACGCGGTGGCGGGAAGGGAGGGATTCGAACCCTCGAAGGACGTTTAAGGCCCTTAACCGCTTAGCAGGCGGCCCCGATCGACCACTCTGGCACCTCCCCAGGGTGCTCCACGCCGCATTGCGCTTGAGCAATGCAGGCAGAGCGCGCCAACCCTCCAAGTTTACCACGGCAGTGCGGCCGGGCCGTTTCCTGGGGGCGGCGACTGGCGCACATCAAGCATCGCGGCATGGCAGGCTTACGGCCCGCGATGGCGATCATGCCGCGGCAGACGGCGGGAGGGCTGGCGGAACCCGGAACTTCGAGGCCTGTTCGAAGGCATACGCCATGCCCAGAAGCTGGGGATCGCTGCGCGGCCGGCCGATGAAGGTCACCGCGAATGGGACGCCCCCGGCGGTCAATCCAGCCGGTAGGGCGATGGCCGGAAAGCCGGCGAACGGATAGATCAACGATTGCAGCGTGTCGACGCCGACCAGGAGATCGAGATCGTCCGCATTGAGCAGCTCCGAGAGATATTCCCTGGCCTGCTGGCGATTGGCTCGAGCGATCTGTCGCGCTTCCTCCTCGCCGATCGGGCTCGCCAAACAGTCGCGAAGCCGATCCTGCCCCCAGGGAGCGTAGCGGCTCAGGTCCTCGTCATTGAAGTCGATGATATCCGCTAGCGAGCGCAGCGGCGCATCCGTCGCCGCCAGGTAGGCGTTTACCCCTTCTCGCAGCCCCCAGTTGAACTCCGGCACGAAGCCAGGTCCGCTGAAGTCGAACGGCTCCGGCCGCACGACGATCACCCTGGCGCCGGCCCTCTTCATGGCCTGCACGGCATCAAACAGCCCGGAGTTGGCGATGATCCAGTCGTCATCCGCTGGGCCAGTTGCCTCGATGCCGATCACCCCGATCCGCTTGCCACGCAGCGCGTCTCGGTCGAGGAACGAAGCAAACTCCGTGCCGTGAATCCCTTCCGCCCGGTGCGACTGGCGGTCGCGTGGATCGCGCCTGGCCGCCATCGCGGTCATCATCAACGCCACGTCAGTGACCGTCCGCCCGATCGGCCCCGCGCTGTCGCATTCATCGGAGATCGGCAGCACCCGGTCACGGCTGATCAGTCCCAGTGTCGGCCGCATACCGACCACCGAGGCGCGCGAAGAGGGCGCCACGATCGATCCCGCCGTCTCGGTGCCGACGCTGATCGCCGCCAGATTCGCCGTGACTGCCACCGCCGAGCCGGTGCTCGACCCGATCGGGTCAATCAGATCCCCATACGGACTGACGACCTGCCCCCCCAGGGCACTGAAGCCGCTGGGAGCGACATACGACATCCAGTAGGCCCACTCGGAGAGATTGGCCTTGCCCAGGACGATCGCCCCGCCGTCGCGCAGGCCGCTCACGAGATGGGCGTCGCGATCACAGCGGGCGCCGCCGAGGGCGGCCGCGCCAGCGGTCGTCCGCAACTGTTCTCCCGAGCCAATGTTGTCCTTGAGCAGGATCGGCACGCCGTGCAACGGCCCGCGCGATCGCCCGGCGGCGCGCTCGGCATCGAGCGTCGCGGCGATCTCCAGGGCGTCCGGATTGAGTTCGATCACCGAGCGGAGACGATTCGCATCGATACGCTGTATGCGATCGACGTAGTACGTAACCAAATCTCGCCCGCTGTAACGCCCGGCATCGAGGTCGGCCTGGAGCTCAGGCGCGGTTGCCTCTGGAATGAACCCATCAAGCCGGCTGCGCTCGTCCGCGCCCAGCTCGGCCAGCGCCTCTTCAAAAGGCCGAAAGTCGAGCGGGCGATGTGGTCCCGCCGCTCCAGCCGGCGTCACCTGCGCGGCCGTTGGACGCTGCCGCCCCAGGAACCCGGCCACCGCTCCGGCCGCGCCCGCGACGAATGCTCTGCGATCGATACTGGTCACCGCCCCGCCCCTCGATCCAATCCGTACGGCGTTGCGGGAATCGCCCTGATTCGCTATGGCGCCACAACCATCCCGACAACCTTACGCACCGACCGCGTCCGGCGGATCATTGTGCGGCGAATTCGGCGGAGAGGGTGGGATTCGAACCCACGGAACTTGCGTTCGGCTGTTTTCAAGACAGCTGCCTTCAACCGCTCGGCCACCTCTCCAGGACGCGGTGCTTCATGGTAACGCACTGACCGGAGGATGTGCCGATTCGAGCCCCCGCGCAGATACTATGCTCGATACCCGCGTCCAGCCTTCATCTCCCACCGGAGAATCGCCGATGTCGACGCCAGTCACACCAACGCTCATCGCGCTCCCCGATGCCCTGCACGGGGAGCGCGTCCTCCTGCGTCCTTACCGCGTCGACGATGCCGAGGCCCTCTTCACGGCCATCGACGAATCGCGCGAGCATCTCCGGCCCTGGATGCCATGGGTCGAAAGCCATGCCAACGTCGACGACACTCGTGATTACTGCGCCCGCTGCGCGGCGAGCTGGATCCTGCGCTCCGATCTCACAATCGGCATCTTCACCGCTGCGGGCGACCGGCTCCTCGGCGGCACGGGTTTGCACAATCCGAACTGGCAGCTGCGCTCATTCGAGATCGGCTACTGGCTACGCGCGTCGGCTACCGGCCAGGGATTCATGACCGAGACGGTGGGATTGCTCGCGAAGTTTGCCCTCGACGATCTTCAGGCGAACCGGGTCGAGATTTACTGCGATGTGACAAATGATGCCAGCCGCCGTGTCGCCGAGCGGTCCGGGTGCCTGCTCGAAGGTCGCCTCCGCAACGCCCTCCCGGCATCAGACGGCGGCCCGCGTGACAGCTTCGTCTTTTCCCTCGTGCCGGCCGATCGAGAACGCGTCTTCGGCTAATTCGTTCGGCGCCTCTCCCCGCGCACTGGAATTGGCGCCCCTTGCGGATGACAGTTTGCCCCCGGGCCCTCCCCACGCCACACCCCCTGGTCATCTCACGCGACAATACGCCCCTCTCCCGACCCGACGGGCCGGGCGCCTGCTTGCGGGTGGCGGTTAGGGGTGAGGGCTGGTCGCGATCGGAGCGGCCTGTTCCCGCGGACCCCCCCGGTCAGATGCTTCCGTGCGGAACCATCGCGAGCAGCACCGCTCCTCGCGTTGTGCAATATGCACTGCTCGACCGATTTCGTACCTAGTTTTACCCAGATATGGCGCACTTTTTCTCGCAAGTCGCGTCTATAGAGATAGAGGGGTTTCAAGTAAACCCCACTGGCGGCCGGAGTTCGGCGTGGCACTCGAGACCACGTCACCCCCCCCGCCAGCGGGCATGACAGCAGGGACGCCTGCCGCTGCCCACCCCCTTCACCCCCATCTGACCCTGACGCCCGCGCTGGCCATCGCGGACGTTCATCGTCAGCCGGGATCAGCCACTCCCGTGAAGGGCGCCGTGGGTGGACACCGCCGCCTGAAACATCGTGCCTCGCCCGACACGACTGTAGGGCGCGACGCCTGCGTCGCCCGCGGCACGGCACACCGCGCCACGGCTCCGGAACCGGGTCGCCAGCAGCTTGAGCCGTCCGCGCTGGCCAT
>JBBRVX010000302.1:0-4853 GCA_038246475.1 Thermomicrobiales bacterium
GCTCGCTGCGCGTGCTCGACAGAGTGGTGCTGGTTGTCTCGGCCGTCGAAGGGGTGCAACCCCTGCCCCGTCGCCTCGCGCGGGCCGTGCGGGCTGCCGGCCTCCCCTTGCTCATCTTCGTCAACAAGGTCGATCGTCTCGGCGCTCGCGGCGAGAACCTGCTGGTGGATCTTCGCCGCACGCTGCGACTCGGCGTGGTGGCGATGAGCCGCGCGACCGGCGTAGGCGACCGGGCAGCCGAGGTCACGGTGTGCGATCGGGACGATCCGGCCTGGCGCGACATGGTGATCGATCTCCTGGCTGAGACGAACGCGTGATCGAGGTGTTCGATTCCGCCGGAGGCGAGTTGAGCACTCCCTTCCTCGAGGAGGAGCTCCGCCGGCAGATCGCGGCGGGCGCCATCGTCCCGGTCTGCTTCGGATCGGCGATCACCGGCGCCGGGGTGCGTGAGCTTCTGGCCGGGGTCGCGGAGTGGCTGCCACCGGCCGAGGAGACGCCAGATGCCCCCCTCCATGGCGAAGTGTTCAAGATCGCCCGCCGCCCGTCAGGGGAAAGGGTGGTCTATACCCGGCTCTTCGCGGGAAGCTTGAGGGTTCGCCAGCGCGTCGTGGTGCATCGCCGCGACGCGCTGGGCGAGCTGGAGCAATTCGCGGAGCGCATTACCGGCATCGATCGCTTCGCGTCGGCAACGACCGCGCTGGCCGAGGCCGCGAGCGCTGGAGAGATCGTCGTCCTGCACGGGTTGCGCGCGGCCCGTATCGGCGATCGCCTCGGTGCTGGCAGCCCCAGCACCCGAGAAATCGCCCCCGCGTTTCCCGCTCCGGCCCTGGAAAGCATCGTGCGCCCGGTTGATCCGGGGCAGACGACCCGGTTGCGCGCGGCGCTGGAGCAGCTCGCGGAACAGGACCCGGTCATCTCGCTGCGCCAGCGCAACGATGAGGGGGAGATCTTGCTCCGTCTTTTTGGCGAGGTGCAAAAGGAGGTCGTCATGGAAATGCTGGCGCGCGACTATGGCATCGGCGTGACATTTGGGCCAACCGAGGCGGTCTGCATCGAGCGTCCCATCGGCAGAGGAGAGCAGGTCGAGATCATCGGCGAAGACGGCAATCCGATCTTCGCCACCGTTGGATTCCGCGTCGAGCCGGGGGAATGCGGGAGCGGCATTCGCTACGTGCGCGAGCTGGGCTCCCTGCCGCTGTAGGGCGCCGCCGCTCGGAAAACGGCAAGGCGCACTGAACGGATCTTGCCGGCCTCGGACTTATCGCCGCTACCTGGGCTGGATCCAGCTATGTGGGACAATCGACAGTGGGGAACCATGTGAGCTTGAAAGCTGGCGAAGGAGTGCAGCGGACTCTGAAGAAGTTCCTTCGGAGGGGTTACCGGAACCGCCCGGAATGGTGGGCCTGCCCAACGTTCAAGACCTGCCCAGCGGGTATCGCTACGGGGTGACACGGTACGCGGACATCATTCTTCGCGAGGCGCTGCCCGAGCGGTATAGCGACGTGCTGTCAGTTCTCTCCGAGTTCAGGATCGATATCGACGAGCTCACCCGGGGTGGAGGAAGCCGCGCCACGCAAACCATCCGGTTCGATGCTCTATTGCACAGGCGGGGTTGGGGGAAACGCAATATCACGATCGCGAAGCTCATCGACGACAGGATGATCCATTCCACCAGGGGCCATGAGATCGATATGTTTGGCCCGGGTTCTCCTGACGATCCATACCCGGGGGTGGCGGTCGAAATGGAGTGGAACAACAAGGATCCCTTCTTCGATCGCGATCTTATCAATTTCGCGGCGCTTCACCGCGAAGGCGCGCTTGCCGTGGGGATCATCGTGACTCGCGGACCGACCCTGCAGAGATACATAGGTCCGGTGATTACGACCGGCCCGAAGACGGGGAGCAAGAAGTACGGAACCTCCACAACGCACTGGGACAAGATCATTCCCAGGATCAATCTGGGCGGTGGCGGTGAATGTCCACTCTTCGTGGTAGGGATCGAGCCAGAGCGCATCGAAGGATTTGATATGGTCAGGGACGCGTTCGACACTCACCAGATCCTCTGGTAACGCTTGTGTACGTACACGTCATGTGATAAGATCTAATTGGAGAGGTAAATAGAGATCTATTTGGAGGGTGCATGGCACAGCGGGCGACTCCACTGCGCGAATCCCAGACGATTGCTCCCCTGCCTCCAGTCGAGGAAGGCTTCAAGACCATTTTGGCCGACCCCCCTTGGCGGTTCAGCAACCGGACGGGCAAGGTCGCGCCAGAGCATCGCCGCTTGGACCGCTACTCGACCATGGAGCTTGAGGAGATCTGCGCCCTTCCCGTGGCTGAAGTTGCAGGCCCGAATGCCCATCTCTACCTCTGGGCACCGAACGCGCTCCTTCCCGAAGGACTGAAGGTGATGGAGGCCTGGGGATTCCGCTATGTCTCCAACATCATCTGGGCAAAGCGTCGCAAAGATGGCGGCCCAGATGGGCGAGGGGTGGGCTTCTACTTTCGGAACGTCACCGAAATGCTGCTTTTTGGCGTTCACGGCAGCATGCGAACGCTGCAGCCGGCCCGGTCTCAAGTGAACATGATCGAAACGCGGAAACGGGAGCACTCTCGCAAACCCGACGAACAGTATGAACTGATTGAAGCGTGTTCGCCCGGTCCATATCTGGAGCTCTTCGCCCGCCATCCACGACCCGGCTGGACGGGATGGGGAGACGAGGCGGATCAGGCGGTCGTTCCCCGCGGAAAGGTGCATAAAGGCTACGCGGGCGGCTCAATCGTGGTCCCGCAACTCCAAATGCATATGCGTCTCGACGATCAAACAGCCGAACACCTTGGAGGAGAACTGCGGCAGCGCTATGAGACCGGGCGCTCGATCCGGGACATCGCGAATGAAACGACCTATTCCATTGGGCGTGTGCGGTCGTTGCTGCAACGCGCGAATACGCCGCTCCGATCGCGTGGAGCACAGCCGACCCTTTCCTCCGGAAACGGAGTGATGCGTAACGAGCCAAGGGCGAGCGTAGAGCTGGCAACTGACTAACCAGTTCAGTGGGCACGTCACCCTGCATTGCCCACGAAATCCCCACCGTCGGGCAGCAGAGCACCGAGCAACTGCTGCCGGGCCCCGCGCACGGCGGTTGCGGCTGGGTGTCGAGCTTTGCCGGGTACGCACGGGTGACGGTGGTGGGTGATGGGGTGATAGGGAGGACGGGGTGGCCAATAGCCGATAGCCCGTTACCTGTCACCCCTTCAAGCCGCTGGAGGTGACGCCACGCACGAAGTAGCGCTGGGCAAAGATGAACAGGACCAGCACCGGCACGATGCTGATCAGCGCCCCGGCCATGATCAGATTCCACGAGGTGGAGTACTGCGAGCGCAACGCGGCCAACCCCACCGTCAATGGCAGCTTCTCCGGGCTGGAGAGAAAGATCAGTGGCCGCAGCAGCTCGTTCCACTGCAGCAGGAAGGTGAAAATGGCGACCGTGGCGAGGGCGGGTTTACAGAGGGGCAGGTAGATCGTCCAGTAGATGCGCCAGGCGCCGGCGCCGTCGATCTTCGCGGCATCTTCCAGGTCGCGTGGGATGGAGAGGAAGAACTGCCGCAGCAGAAACGTACCGAACGCGCCGCCCAGCCAGAAGGGCAGGATCAGCGGATAGTACGTATCGATCCAGCCGACGCCGTTCATCATGATAAAGAGGGGCACCAGCGTCACTTGCGGCGGGATGATCAGGGCGGCCATCAGCGTCATGAAGAAGACGTTCCGCCCCGCGAACGAGATCCGCGCCCAGGCGAAGGCGGCCATCGAGCAGCTCAGGAGCTGACCGATCACGGAGAGGACGGCGATGAGGGTGCTATTGCCGAAGTAGCGGCCGAACGGGACGACGTTCAGCACGTCGCGGAAATTCCCCCAGCGCGCCTCCTCGGGGAAGAGCGCGGGTGGATACGCAAAGATGGCGCCCTGGTCCTTCAACGACGATGAGAGCATCCAGATGAACGGCATCAACATAAAGAGGGCGCCAGCGACGAGGAGTGCATAGAGAGCCGCGCGGCCAATCAGCACGTTCGGTCTTCTCTGGCCTGATCTCCCACGATTAGCCATTCCCGCCATCGGGCGAATCCCTTCCCTTTTCCGCGCCTCCATGCCCGCTACTGGTACTGCACCCAGCGCCGCTGCAAGCCGAATTGCAGCAGCGTCAGCATGAAGACCACAGTGAAGAGGATGTAGGAGAGCGACGATGCCTCCCCCATGCGGAAATACTGAAAGCCGATTTGATAGATGTAATAGGAGAGTGTCAGCGTTTCGTAAGCCGGGTTGCCCTGGGTCATGATGTAGATGTAATCGAAGACCTGGAACGAGGTGATCAGCGAAATCACCACCACGAAAAACGTGGTCGGCGAGAGGAGCGGCAGGACGATATTGAGCGTTTCCCGCCAGCCGTCCGCGCCATCGATGCGGGCCGCTTCCCGCACTTCCCGCGGGATGTCCTGCAACCCGGCCAGGAAGATCACCATGTTGTAGCCGACGGTCTTCCAGACCGTGACCAGGATCAGCGACGGCATCGCCCACTGCAGGCTCTGCGTCCAACCGGGTCCGGCGATGCCGACCGTTTCCAGCAGGAAGTTCACTAGCCCGAAGTTCGGCTCCAGCAGCAAGCCCCAGACGAGCGAGACCGCCGCCGTCGAGGCGATCACCGGCAGGAAATAGACGCTGCGAAAAAAGCGCGCGCCCTTGATGGCTTGATACAGCGCCAACGCCAGAATCAGCCCGAGAACGACGCTGAGTCCGACACTGGCGACGGTGTAGTACAGGGTGTTGCGCATCGCCTTCCAGAAGAGCGGGTCCTCGA
>JBBRVX010000303.1:0-4838 GCA_038246475.1 Thermomicrobiales bacterium
GCTCAACCAGGGCGCGGATTCGGCCGGGGCCTCGATCGGGCGGCCGGCCGGCTTCACCATCGCCTGCGCCATCGACCCCACCCGCGCCGATCTGGAGCTGGAGGCGGAACGGCTGCGCGCCAAGCTCGAGGCCGGCGCGCACCTGGTGATGACCCAACCGATCTACGACCCGGAGACCTGGAAGGGGTTCTTGCGCGTCTATGGCGTCGAGCGTCTCCCCGTGCCGGTGCTGGCCGGCATCCTGCCGCTGCAGAGCAGCCGCCACGCCGAGTTCCTGCACAACGAGGTGCCCGGCATCACCCTGAGCGACGAGGCGCGCGAGCGCATGCGCCTTGCCGGGCCGGACGGCCGCCGCGAGGGGATCGCGATGGCGCAGGAGTTGTTGCTGGAGCTGAAGCCGCTCGTGCAGGGCGTCTACCTGATGCCCTCGTTCGGCCGCTATGAGGTCGCCGCCGAGGTGCTGCAGGTGCTGCAACGCGAGGCGGTTAGCGCTTAAGGGCAATGTCTGGAACGAGTGCTCCTGAGCGAGACCGCGATTTCAAACCAACGTGGCATGAGGCAAAACGGGCTGATGCCTCCATTCATTACCTCGATTCAGGTGGCGCTGGACGGTCGATGATCCTGCTGCATGGGCTTGCCGGCCATGCCGGCGAGTGGCTCGGCACAATGCGTCACCTTCACCCGCAGTGGCGCACCCTGGCGCTCGACCAGCGCGGCCACGGTCGCAGCACCCGGACGCCAAACGATCTCTCGCGCCAAGCGTTTGCGGACGATGTCGCCGCGGTGATCAAAGATTCGGCGCTCGACCGCCGGGTGGTGCTTATCGGGCAATCGATGGGAGCGCACACGGCTCTCATCGCGGCCGCACGCTATCCAGCTCTGATGAGCCACCTCGTGATGATCGAGGGTGATGTCGGCGGCGGTGGGACCGATCAATTGGCCGCGCTTGGGAATGCTCTGGAGTCCTGGCCCATCCCGTTTCCGGATTATGATAGCGCCATGCACTTCTTTGGCGGTGACAATGAGCGCGGGCGCTTGTGGGCCGATGGCTTCGAGCAGCGAGCGGACGGCCTTTGGCCGCGCTGGGAGGTCGAGGTCATGATGCGCACGATGGCGCCGGTCTTTGCCCGTGAATGCTGGCACGAATGGGCTTCGCTGACCCAGCCAACGCTCCTCGTCCTGGGGCAGAAGGGCAGCATTGAGCCCGGTCGGGTGGAGCGGATGCTGGCGATGCGCCCGTCGACGCATCACGTCACCATCGAGCACGCTGGGCACGATCTCCATTTGGAGCAGCCGCAAGCGTGGTTTGATGCCCTCGATGCGTTTCTGGATCACTGAGCGCGAGGAGTCCAAACGTGCGTTTTGCCTTCAAGACCGCACCGCAGAACACCACCTGGGCCGATATGCTGGCCGTCTGGCAAGAGGCTGACGATATCGCACTATTCGAGTCTGGCTGGACTAACGATCACTTCTATCCGATCTTTGACGATTCGGCCGGCCCCTGCCTGGAGGGCTGGATGACGTTAGCCAGTCTGGCGCAGGCCACGCGACGGCTGCGGTTGGGCACACTCGTCACCGGCATTCACTATCGCCATCCGGCGGTGCTGGCCAAGATGGCCGCCACCCTCGACATCATTTCTCAAGGCCGCCTCGAGCTCGGTATTGGCGCCGGTTGGAACGAAGAGGAATCGGGCGCATATGGCATTGAACTTGGTTCCCGGCGGGAGCGCAGCGACCGCTTCGAGGAAGCGTGTCAGGTGCTGGTCAGCTTGCTCTCCCAGGAAACGACGAATTTCCGCGGCACGTATTACCACCTGACGGACGCGCGTTGCGAGCCAAAAGGGCCGCAGCGGCCGCATCCTCCCATTTGCATCGGCGGCAGCGGTGAGCAGCGCACGCTGCGCACGGTTGCCCGCTTTGCGCAACACTGGAACTTCGTGGGAGGCACGCCAGAAGAGTTCGCGCACAAACGGGATGTGTTGTTTGCCCATTGCCAGGCTATCGGCCGCGATCCAGAGGAGATCACGTTGTCCAGCCACATTCGGCTGACCCCCGATCGGGAGATTGGGCAGGTGGTCGAGGAGGTCGCCGCGATGGCGGAAGAAGGGCTCGATTTGGCCATCATCCGTCTCTTCCCGCCGCTCAGTCCGGCGGTGCTGGCGCCGTTGGCCACGGCTCTCGCTCCGCTCGTCTGACGTCAACATCAATTGCAGGGACGTGCAGGGTCACGGCGGGTGATCCGGTAGATGCTTAGGAGTGACAATGGATCAGATCAACGTTCTCTATACGGCTGAAGCGACCGCCACTGGCGGCCGCGATGGCCATGTGCGCAGCTCCGATGGGCAGATCGATCTCGATCTGGCCGTGCCCACGGAGCTCGGCGGGAGCGGCGGCAATGGCGCCAACCCCGAGCAGCTTTTCGCGGCCGGGTACGCCGCCTGTTTTCAATCGGCACTCTTCGGCGTCGTCCGCGGCCGCCCGGAGCCGCGGCCGGACCTCAGCGAATCGCGCCTGACGGCCCGGGTCGGCCTGGGACCAACGGGCCATGGCGGTTTCGGCTTGACCGTGGCGCTCGACCTCACCGCGCCCGGAATCGCAGCGGATGACGCCGCTTCGCTGATGGCGCGCGCCCATCGGCTCTGTCCCTACTCCAATGCCACCCGCGGCAACGTGCAGGTTGACCTCATGATTGATGGCGTGCCTATCGCGAACTCCGAGGACCATCCCGGTGATGCGTAGAAAGCGTGCGCTTGGGGGGACGATGCCTCACTTGGGGACCATCTGAGCCCTGTTGCCTAAACCGTGAGCATCGCCGCGTCACACGGCATTCTCGGGCCGGAACGCGCTATGGAAGCAATGCCGGGCTCGCCGGTTGATCCATGACAACCTGTGTTTGTTCCTCAGATTATGCACAAGAGAAACGCGCTGACGTCACAGGTGGCGAGCAACGAGCAACACGACACGCTTACTACGCAGTCGGGATCGCCCGCGCAGAGCGTGGTAATGGCGGTAGTGCACTTTCCCACCTGCTGCTTGCACTTCTTCTTGGCCTTCTTGCTGGTGCTTTGCTTGGCATCGGCGGCCATGGGACCCCCGAACGCCGCCGCTAGCCCCGCGGCGCCGAGCGCCACGAGCGACCCGCGGCGGGTGACAGCGTCAAAGGATACGTCGTTCATGATGTTCTCCCTGCATCTGTTCGGGTACGAACGCGAGGACCGGCAAGAACCCATCGTGCCACGTGCTGAAGAATGCGCCGGAATCCGTCTAACCCCGATCGCAACCCGGCACTGGCGCAGACGCTAGGGACTCGTCGCCAGGGTCAGGCAGTTGAAAAACCCGATAGGATCACATTTCCCGAAGGACGAGCAGCAGGAAGCGGCAGCCGCACACTGCGCTGGGCTTAGCTCGCACGCGTTGGTTATGATCGATGTGCAAGGGGCAACCTGCTGCTTGCACTTCTTGTTGACGTCCCCTTTCTTTTTCTGTTTGGCAGAGGTGGCAAGGGGACCAGCCACGGCGGCCAATCCGGCTGTGCCCAAGGCTGCAAGCGACGCGCGGCGGGTCAAGGCGTCGAAGGAAACGGCATCCATGGAACCCTCCTCAAAGAGGTGTCGCGCAATGTCAAGGGGCGCGTCATACGCTCGGTATTTGTAGCATATGCGACACTCAGCTTTATAGCAAGTAGCTGCGAAGCGAGCGACTCGTCATAAAGGAGCGGCCGTGCGCTGCCGTGGCGGACGCGCTTGGTGTGCGCTCCCAGGGGACCCTCCGCGGGACCATTCAGCAGGCCGACGCGCGCCGACCAAGACCTGGCGAGAACGACGTTTCTATCATCGCTTCCCGGTTTTCGGGGCGAGTTGCCGGTCGAAGGCACGCGGCTGCAACCCGATCAAACGGATTCCTCCGTTGGTGGGTGGTGAGACGGAAGGATGTGGGGAGATGTAGCCCGGGCATCGCTTTGCGGAGGAGGTCACATCCCATGGCAGCACGCGCGAACCGGAGCTCCCTCTGCCTCCTCCTTCTCGCGGGCGCTTTGCGTGTCACCGCGCCGCGGTCGGCAGCGGCCTGCCCCAAGCCGCCGCGCATGGAGTTGCGCGTTGGCCGGCGGCGACAGCGGGCCGCCCGCGGCGGCTATTGTTGGGGCGATGCGGAGCGCGCCTGCTGCATCGATTCAGGTCCAGCCTTTCCCACCAGCAATCTCTACGTCTCCCTGGGCGAAGCCCCGGAGCTCCATTGTGCCGAGCTCGGCCCTGTTGCCGAATTGATCTACGAGATCTGGCCATCGAAGATCGTCGTCGTCGATGACGGCTGGGGGTGGACCGACGCATTGGCCGAGCTGCCGATCCGGCGGGAACGCCTGCTCGATCCCACGAGCCCCATTCGCCTTCCCGGCGACCTGCCCCACGGTCTGTACCTCGTCGATGTCTTTATCGATATCGCTGCTGGCGGCAGCAGTAGCCAGGGCTTTCGTCTCTATGTCGGACCCGAAAGTCAAGCAGCAATACATGCCGATGACGCTGTGCCAACTCCAGGTGCTCCGTCTCTACCCATCGCGCGGCCGGAGCGTGGATGGGAACGGTCCTACTGGCGGCGCACCCCGCGTCGATGACATACGGAATCTGGGTCATCAGGTCTGGTCCATCCGGCACGTTCGCATCCGCCCTGGGAGGCGGGCGGTAGCGATGAGGCCCGCGCATTCTGTATGAGCCAGTCGCCCGTGGATGGCGGCCAGGGGGGCAGCTTGGACGGTGAACCCCCTCCAATATGCCCCCCGAGACTCCGCCTAAAGCTCCGGGCCAGAGTCCCGCCCCCTTCCCTGTTATGCCCCCTACCATACC
>JBBRVX010000304.1:0-4815 GCA_038246475.1 Thermomicrobiales bacterium
AGAACGGCGCCGGCAAGAGCACGCTCATGAAGATCCTCTCCGGGGTTTACCAACCTGACGGTGGGGAGATCATCTTTGCCGGGCAGCCGGTCACCATGCACAGTCCGCGCGAGGCGCAGGCGCACGGCATCTCGATCATCTATCAGGAATTCAATCTGATGCCGAACCTGACGGTGGCGGAGAACGTCTTCATCGGCCGCGAGCCGAACTCGGGCGGCTTCGTCAACCGGCGTCAGATGGAAGTGGACACCCAGACTCTCCTCACCGCGCTTGGTGTATCGCTCGATCCGCAAGCGGTCGTGCGCGATCTGAGCGTCGCCGAGCAGCAAATGGTGGAGATCGCCAAGGCGCTTTCCTACAACGCCCAGCTCGTGATCATGGACGAGCCGACCTCGGCCCTCACCGATCGCGAGGTGGTGAGTCTCTTGCAGATCGTGAATACCCTCAAGGCGCGCGGGCTCGGCGTGATCTTCATTACCCACCGCCTGGACGAGATCTATCACATCTGCGACTGGGTGACGGTGTTGCGTGACGGCAGGAACGCCGGTGAGATTCCGATCTCTTCCGCGACGCCGGAGACGATCGTGCGCATGATGGTCGGCCGCAACATCGCCGACCTCTACGAGAAGACCGCGCCGGCCTATGATCCAGCGGCGCTGCCGGTGCTCGAGGTGCGCGGCCTGAGCCGCACCGGCAGCGTGCGCGATGCCGCCCAGATCGTGCTCAGCGACGTCAGCTTCACCGTGCGCGCGGGAGAGATCGTCGGGCTGGCCGGCCTGGTGGGATCGGGCCGCACCGAGGTGGCCCGCGCCATCTTCGGCGCCGATCGATTCGACCGCGGCGACATCCTGATCGACGGCCAGCCGGTCACGATCCGCACGCCGCGCGACGCCATCCGGCACGGCATCGGGCTGGTGCCGGAAGATCGCAAGCTGCAAGGGCTGGTGCTCAGCCTGGCCGTGCGCGAGAACATCACCCTCCCTTCTCTTGGATCGATTGTGCGCTTCGGGTTCGTGCAGGCGGCCGAGGAAGCGAAGGTGGCCAAGCGCTTTGTCGACGCGCTGCGCATTCGCACGCCGAGCTTCGAACAGAAGGTGCTCAACCTTTCCGGCGGCAACCAGCAGAAAGTTGTCATCGCCAAGTGGTTGGCCCTGCGGCCGAAGCTGCTCATCCTGGACGAGCCGACCCGCGGCATCGACGTGGGCGCCAAAGCGGAGGTCCATCACCTCATCGCCGAGTTGGCCAGCCAGGGCGTGGCCGTGTTGATGATCTCCTCGGAGTTGCCGGAGATTCTCGGCATGAGCGATCGCGTGCTGGTGATGCGGGAGGGGCGCATCGTCGCCGACGTCGACCGCGCCGACGCCTCGGAAGAAACGCTCATGCGCTACGCGACGGGTGTGGAGGGGGCGATGGCCGCCCAGGTCGCCTGATGGGCCCAGCGGTGGGCGGGAAAGGGAGTTCATGAGTCAGTCGGTGGCCAAGCGCGGGGAGTCGTCGCGCCCGGATCTGGTTTCCACCCTGGGGAAATTCGCCCCGCTGATCTTTCTTGCCATCCTGGTGGTGATCCTCTCGGTGCTGCGCCCGAATTTCCTGTCGGCGTTCAACCTCTTCAACGTCATGCGCCAGATCTCCTTCATCGGCATTCTGGCCGTGGGGATGACCTTCGTGATCCTGACGGCCGGGATCGATCTCTCGGTCGGGTCAATGCTGGCCTTCTCGGGGATCGTCTGCGCCACGGTGGCCAAGGGCTCGCGCAGCCTGCTCGAAGGGGGAGTGACTGACCCGGGCGGCTCGCGAGTCGTGCTGGCGGCGGGAGCGGCCATCCTGGTCGGACTGCTGATCGGCATGTTGCAGGGCACGCTCATTGCGCGGGCGGGCATTCCGGCCTTCATCGTGACCCTCGGTGGGCTTGGGGCCTGGCGGGGAGCGACGCTGCTCTGGACCGACGGGCAGCCGATCTCCTCTTTCTCCGGAGACTTCAAGTTCTGGGGGCAGGGGTTTCTCGGGCCATTGCCGGTTCCAGTGATTTTCTTCGTGGCCATGGTGGTCATCGGCCAGATCATCCTCAAGTACACCCAATATGGGCGCTGGATCTACGCGCTGGGCGGCAACGCCGAGGCCTCCCGCCTCTCCGGCCTCAACGTGAAGGCGCTGACCACCAGCGTCTACGTCATCAGCGGCTTCTGCGCCGGGTTGGCCGGATTTCTCCTTACCTCCCGGCTTAACTCCGCCGAACAGGTCGCCGGCCAGGGGTATGAGCTGCAGGCCATCGCCGCGGTGGTCATCGGCGGCACCAGCCTCTTCGGCGGTCAGGGCGGCATGGTCGGCACGTTGATCGGGGCGATGCTGATCGGCGTGCTGAACAACGGGCTGGTGATTCTGAACGTCTCGCCCTACTACCAGCAGATCGTCATCGGCGCGATCATCGTCCTTTCGGTCTACATCGATCAGCTCGCCAAACAACGCTCGCGGGGCGTATAGGGCACGGAACGTGAGCTTCCCCCGGCGCCCGTAGCCGGGCATCTGTGCCACTGAATCGCGGAACATGAAGAGAACATAACTTGTGAAAACGCTTCCCCGCTGATAAGCTGCCGGAAAAGCAACCGGGCAATACGCGTTTTCGACAAAGAAGGAGGCTGCCATGGATCCCCGCCGCTTCGACCGTCTGTCCGCGGAGCTTGGCAGCCGGCTCGCTGCCGCCACCGGACGTCGCTCCTTCCTGGGCGGGACGGCGCTCCTTGGTGCGGCCACTGTCGGCAGAGCGGCCCTCCCCGACGAAGTCACGGCCAAGAAGAAAAAGAAGAAGTGCAAGAATTGTTGCCGCGAGAACGGCCAACAATGCAAGAAGAAAGGCGACAGTTGTAAGGCCAACTTCTGCCTCGGTCTCCCGTTCGCCATCGAGGCCGTTTGGACGAACGTCAACACGGACCACGACACCTACGTCTTCGTGCCGAATCAGGCCGTGGCGGGGCTGCCCTCGCCCTACATCGACTACAGCTGCAACCCGGTTGACTCCAATTGCGAGGCCGCTCTCTACCCCTTCATCTGCGTCAGCCAGGATGCGCAGGGACCAGGGAACGAAATCACGACGGTGCGAAAGTTGATCGCGGGAAAGTACGAGTACTGGATCGAGTTGGACGACCCTTCCCCCGCGGGCGATCTGACCGTGACGTTGCGCCGCTCCAATGGCAGCGTGGTGCGCTCCTGGAGCAGTCCGGCAAACCCGGGCAATAGCCAAATTGGCTGGCACGTCTTCGACCTCGATGGAGGCTCCGCGAGCATGACGTCAGTCGATCAAACCATCGCCGGCGACGTGCCGGATGGCGCCCATGACCCGAACACGGACGTTTGCCCGCAGGACCCCTGACGAGTGATTTACGCCCCCGCAAGAGTCGCCACGCCATCATTGATGGCGCGGCGAGACTTCTCACCCGTGGAGATGCCGGCGGTTTTGGCTGGCCGTGGACGCCACGCATGCGGCGGCTCGATTGAGATTCGCGTCCGAAGACATTGAGGCGATGAAAACGCGGAAGCGCAAAGGCCACGATGCGTCTATTCCGACTGCATCGGACCCGGTGCATCACGCCATCCGTATGGCGCTCCCTGTTGCTATTGCAGGAGTTGCGAGTCCCCGCCCCGGACGACCCCTGCTACGCGTGTATGTGTCGACAATCGAATAGAAAATGGATCGGTCGTCACCGGCGCCGAGAACGTCGATTCCGTCGCGCATTCCGCCGCTGGGTGCGCGACAATACCCCGCGCTTCTGGACGCCGAGTGGCGCCCGACACGAAGCCGCCCGCCGGCGCTGGTGCTCGCGGGCTGATACAAAGAGGAGGATTCCCGGAATGACCGAAACAGTAAGGAGTGACATGGTGATGCTTGCTGGCCAAGGCCTCTCCCGCCGCACGCTGGTGCTGGGTGCTGCCGCCGCTGGCGCGCTGGTGGTGTTGCCGTCGGGCTTTCGCTCGGTAGGCGCCCAGGACACGATCAAGATCGCCTTTTCCGTGCCGGGGTTGAATTTCCCCTTCTTCGTGCACATGATGAATCTGGCCCAGGAGCACGCCGATGAGCTCGGCATCGAGATGATCCAGCTCGACGGTCAGGAGAACGGCGCGCCGTCATCTTCCAAGCAGAGCGCCGATATCGAGGCCGTTGTCGCCCAGGGTGTCAGCGGCATCGTCATCTCGCCGAACGACGTCGCCGCGCTGGCGCCGACGATCCAGGCCGCTATCGACGCCGGTGTTCCGGTCGTCACCGTTGACCGCAACGTCACGGACGCCAAGACGCTGGCCCATGTCGGGGCCGACAACGTCCGCGGCGGCGAGCTGCAGGGCGAGTTCATCCTGAAAGTGCTGCCGGATGGCGGCGACATCTACGAGCTGCAAGGGCAGCCGGGAGCGTCGCCGGCGATCGATCGCCACAAGGGACTCGACAAAGTGATCGCCGGGCAGGACAAGGTCAAGGTGATCGTCTCCCAGACCGCGAACTTCGCGCGGGACGAGGCCGTGACCGTCTTCGAGTCGGCGCTGGCCGGCAACGCGGCGCCCGCTGCCGTCGTCTGCGCGAACGACGACATGGCCTTCGGCGTCTCCGAGGTCGCCCAGGCCAACAACTTGACGATGCCGATCGTCGGCTTCGACGCGCTGCCGGAAGCGTTGGTCGCCATCCGCGATGGCAAGATGGCCGCCACCATCGAGCAGTTCCCGGGAGCCCAGGCGACGACCGCGATCGACATCCTGGTCGCGTTCCTGAAGGACAAGACCGAGCCGAAGGAGCACGCCACTGCTCTTGAGCCCCTGCTGGTGACCGCCGAC
>JBBRVX010000305.1:0-4800 GCA_038246475.1 Thermomicrobiales bacterium
GAGCGCTCGCTCATATCACCCGTCGCTCTTCGAGCTCTTCAAATCGGTAGTTGCGCCAAACTGGAATGCCGCAGAAGCGTTCCCCCTCCGGGCAGATCGGCGTGGTTCCCGCCCGCGAGCGCATCACGCAGGGCGGGCCATCGACATAGCGCCCAATGGATGGCAGCACCTCGCGCACCTGGGCCACTTCATCGACGGCGGTTTCGAAGATCTCGCGTTGGGCGTCGTAGCAGAGGCGCTTGACCCACTTCCAGTAGTAGTCGAGCAGGGTGCCGCTCTCGTAGAAGCGGATGCGTTGCGCATTCGGCGCCAGATAGAGGGCTGCTTCGGCTGGCGCTCCGGCGTCAACGAGAGCGTTTCGCGCCTCGGTCAGCGCGGCGATGGTCGCCTCGTACTCCGCCAGGGCGGAGGGGTTCTGGCGAATGGCCCAGGGCACGATCACGTCCGATTCCCGGCTGTTCCAGGCCAGCAGCGCCGGCCGCGAGCCGGTTGTGCCGCGATGGCGCTGGTTCTGGGCGTCCTCGGCCATGCTGATCCGCTTGGCCCAGGTAAAGGGAACGTGGCTCATCGTCTGCATCAGCTTGGAGTGCATGCCGAGAAAAAGGGGATGGCCAAGATACTGGTTATGGGTCGGATCGAGCACCTGCGCCAACGCATCCCCATCGGGCAGGGTTTCCGCGGTGACCCCCAACACGGTGCGCACCGCCGCGGCCATGATCGCCTCGCCGTCCGCCTCGTAGCCGACCAGGCGGCTGTCGTAGGGGCCGAGCGCCTCGTCGAAGGCGCGCATGGCCGCGGCGGTCTCCGCCTCGGGACTATCGATCGCCATGCGCCACGCGTCGAGCGCGCTCGCCTCCAGCGTCTCCCCGGTGTCCAGTAGCTTCAGATCGAGGGGATGTCCTGGCGCGCCCAGGAAATAGGGATCGACCGCCAGCACCTCCGCCAGCATGCGATCGACGATGGCGCGCACCTCGGCCGGCACGTCGGGCTGGCTGGCCAGGACATGATAGCGGAGCAGGGTCAACCCGTTGACGGTGTGATAGAGATGCGCCGGGGTGGCCAGCGGCAGCACGTAGCGGGCTACTTCCTGGGAGCGCTTCTGGACCGCGTCGGCGAATTTGCGTTCGGCCTCCGAGCCGCGAGCCTTGGCCCGGCCGGGGAAGACCCCGCCGTAGCGAGCGGCCATATCGGGAGTCAGGATTTCCGTGAGGTCGCGGTAGCCCTGCAACGAGCGTTGGATGGCCGCGTCGTAGATCGCTTGCTCGGCCGGTGGCAGAGCGGGCGTGACCATCGTATCGCCGGTCACTTCGCGATAGCGCTGCGAGACCTGCTCGGAGTTGTAGAACGGGTGGCCGTGGAAGAAGGACCAGATGGCCAGCCGCGAAACGTTGTCGATCACGAAGACGAAGTTGGCGTGCTGCAACGTGGTGTGGTGCCCGGCGGCGAAGAGGTCGGCGTAGAGCTTCATGGCCCGCTCGCGGCGGTGGGACCGATCGGCCGCCTTCACGGGGCTGAGGCCGGGCGGATCGGGCTCGTAGACGAGCTTGCGCACCGTCTCGACCCTGGCTGGCTTGCCGCCGTAACAGCTCCAGGCGGCGGCCACGGCGAGGGCAAAGGGATGGCGCGTCGATTCCTCGCGCAGCAGGGCAACGCCCGGCTCGGCCGACTGAAATGGCCATTCGTGCTGAATGGCGGGGGAATGCATGAGATCGCTCGGAGAAAGGGCTTCAATCATCGCTCCCCGCCTTTGCCTGAACTCGATCGTCCGCGCGGGACACCAGGGCGGGAGCCTGTTGCTCAAAGTGTAGTTGGAGATGCCCCAGGCAACGAGATGTGCCTAACGGTCACCGGAAAAGTCATCGCGCTCAGGAGGCCGGTTGCGATCCCAGGGCCAGCGTCGTCCCGGCCGCGAGACGAATCCCCAGATCGTCGCCGCGATGAAGAAAATCAGCAGCGCCGTGCCGACCCAGGAAGGTCCGTTGAAGCGGAATCGGGTCCCCGTGCTAATGCTGAAGAGGAGCACCACCGCGACCACAGCGCAGATGAGCAGCAAGGCGATACCGATGGCGTTCTCCCGGTTGAACATGCTCAGGCCCCTGGCTGGCTGGGGAGGATCGCCGCGGCCGTGGCGAGAACGTCGTCGGTGGGGTCTGTGTCGGCACTTTGCGATGAACCGAACACGCGGTACATGATCGGGCCCTCTTGCGCGTAGAGAACGGTCACTGGATACCCATCGGGCGCTCCCTGGAGCTGTCGCGCGCTTTCGCCCAATGCCGGGGTGCCGACATCCTCTAGCCCTTGAAGTAACACGCCTTGATCGGCAAAGTAGACTAATGCTTTTGCGGCAGAATCGGAGTCACTGAACCGGTGCACACTGACGTAGATAAATGAGGCTCCACCAGGGACCTCAGGATCAGTCTTGGAAAAGTTGCGGAAAGCATTTCCCGACCAGCCCCAATCGTCGAGAAGCTGTGATGCTTCCTCTGTGCCTCCCAGCGCATCGACGACTTCCGACTTGCTGCGCTCTGCCTCGTCAGAGAGGAACATTCCTTCGGGAATCTGGTCCTGGGTTGGGAGAAAATCGAGCAGTGGCAATGTCTGCGCCGAGATGTCGCGATCCGGCTCGGCCGGTTGCGAATCGGCGGCCGGCTGCTCATCGAGCGCCAGCTCCGCGTCCTGTGCAGCGGTGGCCGTCGCGGCGGCTGGCGGCGTCGGGGTGACCGTTGCCAGGGCGTTGGGAAGCGCGGCCGAGGTTGGCGCCCCTGGGGTGCCGGGCGCCGCGACATTTGCATTGCTTTCGTCGCCTGTCTGGGCGACGACGGTCGGCGCCGGTGGCGGCGGTGAGATGAGATCGCGGAACGCATCGCGAAAGAACCAGCCCAGCGCGGCGATGAGGCCGACGAAGAGCAGCGTGATCGCTACCCCCCGCAGGGCTTTTCGCTGCCGCCGTTGCTGGCGAGGCAGCAGCGGCGCCCCGCTGCCAAGACCGGGTGCATACTCCTCACCGCTGGGGTAGACCGTGGCGTCCGCCGGGGCCGGGTAAAGGCGCTCTCCCATCCCAGGCGTGGCGGGCGATTCCGGCGTCTCGAACTGGCGTGACGAGCGCGGCCTTGGCGGTCGTGGTTCCATACGCGACGGTGACCTCGTACTGAACTGGCAGCAGGCTGACGCGTCCCGCGGGGGCGGCAACCTGCCCGAGTATAGCGGCGGCTCTCCCGCGAACCCGCCTCGCGGCGGCGACAGTCGCGCCCGCCCGCTCTATTGGTACGAACGACGGACGGTTTTGGGGTCCACCTCCCGCCGGACGTTGCTGGTACCCTTGCCATCTGAACGCTGTTCTGACCTCAATTTGACGAGGCTGCGCCATGTCTACGACGATCGATCGCGGCTATCCCCCTGAAACGGCCCCTCGCCAGGCCACCGGCCCGCTTGATGCCGTGGTCCGCGTGCCGGGGTCCAAAAGCATCACCAATCGGGCCCTCCTCGTGGCCGCGCTGGCCGATGGCGAGAGCGAGCTGCGCGGCGCGCTCTCCAGTGACGACACCATCTACATGGCCGGGGCGCTGAACGCCCTTGGCGCCGAGGTAGAGAGCGACGAGGCCGATGCTTGCTTCCGCGTGCAGGGGAGCAGCGGCACATTTACCGCGCCGGAAGCCGATCTCTTCGTCGGTAATTCGGGCACCACGATGCGGTTCCTCACCGCGGCATTGCCGCTGGGCCATGGGCGCTATCGCATCGATGGCGTGCCCCGCATGCGCCAGCGGCCGATTTCGCCGCTGATCGCCGCCCTCAACGACCTGGGCGCGAACGCTCGCAGCGAGCTCGACAGCGGCTGCCCGCCGATCGTGGTCCAGGCCGATGGGCTGCCCGGTGGTCGGACCCGCATGGCTGGCGATCTGTCGTCGCAATACTTCAGCGCCCTCCTCCTCTCCGCGCCCTACGCGCGGGATGGCGTGACGATCGATGTCCTCGGCGACCTGGTCTCCAAACCGTATCTGCCGATGACTACCGCGGTGATGGCGGCGTTCGGCGTCACGGCGGACCTGGATACCGCCACCTGGGCCTGCTTCGGCGTCCGCCCCGGCCAGCGCTACAGCGGGCGGGTCTACGACATCGAGCCCGACGCCTCGAACGCCTCCTACTTCTTCGCCGCCGCGGCAATCACCGGCGGCCGTGTGCGGGTCAACGGGCTTGGCCGGAATTCGACGCAAGGCGACCTTGGTTTCGTGGAGGTGCTGCGCGCCATGGGCGCGTGCGTAGAGATCGGCGAAGACTTCACCGAGGTGCAGGGACCGCCAGATGGCGACCTGCGCGCCGTCAACCTCGACCTGGGGCCGATCTCCGACACCGCCCAGACGCTGGCCGCCATCGCCCCGTTCGCGAGGGGAACAACAACCATCCGCGGCGTAGCGCACGCGCGGCTCAAGGAGACCGATCGGGTCGCGGCGCTGGCGATCGAGCTGCGCCGGCTGGGGCAAGAGGTCGATGAGCTGCCAGATGGTTTGCGCATCACGCCGCGGCCCATTCGACCAGCCGATATCGAGACCTACGACGATCACCGCATGGCGATGAGCTTTGCCATTGCCGCGTTGCGGGCACCCGGTATTCGTTTGCTCGATCCCGGATGCGTCGCCAAAACCTTCCCCGACTTCTTCGCCGTGCTCGACACGGTAACCCCGTAACGGCCGGGACGGGACAGGCGATGTTTTCCCGCTGGGACGCCCTGCTCGCGGGCCTGGTCTTTGTTGTCGCGCTCTGGGTCAATCTCGGCGCCGTGGCGACGACGGAGTTTCATCGTGA
>JBBRVX010000306.1:0-4757 GCA_038246475.1 Thermomicrobiales bacterium
AAGGCGACGGGATCGGCCACGTGAATCATCACCGGCACTCCCAGATCACCAGCCGTCTCCCACAAGGGATTGAGGCGGGGATCATCGACCGGGATGAGGTGACCATGAGTATCACGCAGGCGCAGTCCGAGCGTCTTCCAGATCTTCAGGCCCCGCGCGCCAAGACCCACCGACTCCCGCAACCGCCGCGCCTCAGTCTCACCGAAGCAGGGATCACTGGCGACGTTCTCATCGTCGATGCCGGAGAAGACGGCAAAGTGATCAGGGTATGGCTCCTGGTAACGGACGATTTCCTTTCGCAATCGATCTCCCCAGCGGCCGTCGAGATCGATGATGGCACGCACGCCAGCGGCGTCCATGGTGGCAATCAATTGACTCACGGGTCTGCTCAGCCAGTCTTCGCGCCAGAGCAGGAAGGCATCACCCAGATGATTGTGGGCATCTATGACGTCAAACCGGGGACGCGCGACCTCGTGCGTTTCGGTTTGCAGCATTGGCCGTGGCGCGAACTCGCGCAGCGGCAGGTCGGTGTCGACCGAAGTCATACGCGATCATTCCCCGTGTGCAAGCGCCTATGCGGTAGCGGCACTCATGGTGAGCCATTGCGCGTGCGCCGCGAGCGCGTCATCCAGCATGGCCGTAGCGGCCTCGATCGTCGGAGTCAGGGGGTCGGCGAGCAACGCCTGCAGGGCGAGAGTGCGCTCGCCGGAGAGCGCGGCATCGACCATCAGTTCCTGCTGATGCGCGCGCGCACCCAGGATGTTGGCGATCCCCTCGGGTAGAGGCCCAACCGCGACGCCATGCACGCCCCGGCCGTCAATGAGTCCTGGTACTTCGACCACGGCGTCACGCGGCAGGTTGGCAATCAGCCCATCGTTGCGCACATTGACCGCCAATTCCAACAGTGGTTGGTCGGTCATGATGGCCTCCATGATGGATACAACCCGCTCCCCCTCGCGCGCCTCGTCGAACAACGCGCGATCGATTTCGGCACGTCCCTCCGCTTGCGCGGTGATGCGCTCCCAGCGCTCGTCACGCGTAGCCAGGATCCGGTTCGTCATATCCAGTCCGGCCTGTGTGCCGTAACCGAGACCATTTCCCGTCTGGCGCAGGAAAAAGGGGAAAAACTCAGCGACATGGCGATCACCTGGCGAAGGGTAGTAGCCATAGATGGCCATCAGGCGGGCACTAACTTCCTGAAACCCAGCGTAGGGATCGTCTGCCGGTGGAGGCGGCGAGGCCAGCCAGCCATCTAGCAGTTCGCGAAAGCGAGGATAAACTTCCTGGCCATCGTGCCGCATGTCGAGCACCCATGAGAGATGGTTCAGGCCAGCCACGGTCACGTTCAGATCGCCGGCGGCCAGCCCCAGATCGTGCGCGATCGCTTCACGGGTATGCATCACGCCGTGGCAGAGCCCGGCGGATTTGATGGCGCTTGTCTTTTGCACGGCGCGCACGAGCGGGGTCAGAGGATTGGTGTAGTTGAACAACCAGGCGTCCGGGCAGAACTCTTCCATTTCTCTGGCGATAGCCACCAGCTCGGGCACATGTCGCAACGCGCGGAAAACGCCACCCGGCCCCACGCTATCGCCAACCGTCTGCCAGACGCCATGCGCCTCCGGGATGCGCACGTCGCGTTCCCAGGCGCGCGCGCCGCCCACGGCGATCGTGACGGTGACGAAATCAGCACCTGCCAGCACGTCGCGCCGATCCGTCGCGTGTTCAACGCGCAGCTTGACACCGCGCTCGCGGGCGACCCGTTCGGCGTAGCGGGCCATGGTGACGGCGGCAACCGGGTTGATGTCGACCAGGGAGACCGTGGCATCGGAAAAGTGTTTCGAACCCGTCAGGTCAGCGATGAGCCCCGGGGTGAAGACGGTGCTTCCCGCCCCGATAATGACGATCTTCACAAGACTCCTTCCTGGCCGCGGGGTCGCTAGACTACCTCGCTCATCAAGCAGGCTGTCATTCCGAGCGACGAGCGAAGAATCTCAGCACACCACGAACGAGAGTTCGATGGCGCGGGGATCGCCGCTATGTCGGAACAACAGGCCCAGCAGGATGACAAGGATATTGCTAGACCGCGCCGTCGGGAGGGAAGCGACCCTCGTTGATGCTGCCGAGCCGAGCCGGATTGTACGTGTAGATGATCGTCCGCCGCGGCTTCGTGCTGCGGTTCAGGTCAGAGAAATGCAGCAGGTAAGGATCGAAGTAGATCATCCCGCCCGCTGGCAGCGGCACGGGCACGATTTTGTCCTGCGGCACGCACGATGGATCGATTTCGAAACGGCTGCCCGGCTTGAAGGGGAGGATTGGCTTGCCGAGGTGGCTGCCCGGCACCACTTGCAGACAGCCCATCGCCTCATCGGCGTCATCCAGGTAGATGAAGCAGGTAATAAGTTCGTCGGTGTGCGCCCGCCAGCAACAGGCCCAGTCTTGATGCCAAGGGTAGGCCGAGCCTCCGGGCTGCTTGAGATTGAGCTTGTCCTCAAACAGCGCGACATCGTCGTCAAAGATCTGACGCAACGGATCGACAATCCCTGGGTGATTGGCATAGCGTGCGAACGTCGGGCTGAGGTCGGAGACGGGTTCCAGCTTGCGGATGACGCGGTCCATGCCCCGCCGCTCCTCAGGGGCCAGATGATCGGCCTCCCATTCTATGCGCCGCGCATAGCGCTGTGGCTCGCCAGCGCAGACGGCGAGGACCCGATCCGACTCGGCCCGTAACACCGCCAGCTCCTCGGGCGTCAGGACGGTCGGAGCGGTGAGAAACCCCTCACGCGCGTAGCGCTCGACATCTATTTCGGTTGCGGTCTGCACTGCTGTTCTCCTCAAAACGTCGTCGTGAGCCTCGGTTGCAGGGTTCATCCCGATTCCAGACTACCTCATACCGGCCAGCACCAGCGCCTTGACGATATGACGCTGGAATATCAGGAAGACAATGAGCACTGGGATCACGGCCATCGTCGCCGCGGCCATCACCAGATCGTAGCGCGTGGAGTGGAGAGAGTTGAAGAAGGTCAAGGCCAGCGGCAGCGTGCTCTTGTCGAGATCGTTGATCGCGACCAGCGGCCAAAGATAGTCGTTCCACGAGGCAAGAAAGGTGAAGACGCCAAGCGCGGCCAGCGCGGGTCGCAGTAACGGAAGGGCGATGCGGCCGAAAATGGCCCATTCGCTGGCGCCGTCCAGCCTGGCCGCCTCGATGAGGTCACGCGGGATCCCAGCGGCAAACTGCCGGATCAGGAAGATACCGAAGGCACTGACCATTCCCGGCAAGATCAGGGCCCAAAGCGAATTCAGCACGCCCAGCCGGTTGGCGATGATGTAGTTCGGAATCAACAAAACCGGAAATGGAATCATCAGCGTGGCCAGGATCAGGACGAAGAGCGGTTGCTTCAAGGGGAACTCGAACTTGGCGAAGATATACCCCCCGACCGCGCTCGAAAAGACGGCGATCGCCGTCACCGCCGTCGCCACAACCAGACTGTTGCGATACCAGATGCCGTATGGCGCCTCGGAGAGCACGGTTGAGAAGTTGTCGAGCGTCGGGGCTTCCGGCCAGAACGAGGGTGGGATACGCAGGATTTCCGCCTGAGGCTTGAAGGCACTGAGGACCATGACCACCAACGGCATGACAAAGATGATGGTCACGACGGCGAAGACGACGATCAGGATACTTTCGCCGATGCGCCCCCCCTCTCGGTTCGGCACTCTGTCGTCCAGAGTCTCGTCCATCGCTAGTACTCCCAACGAGCGCGCAACAAGCGGAATTGAATGAGCGTGATGACCAGGATGATCGCCATCAGGACTACCGAGACGGCGGACGCATACCCAAGCTGCATGTTCGAAAAGGCCTTGGTGTAGATGTAGAAGACCAACGTCGACGTCGAATTGATCGGCCCGCCTGGATTGGTGGGCATCACATGGACGTAGGTGAACTGTTGCAGGTAGGAAATCATGGTCAGCACCGAGACAAAGAGCAATGTGCGCTTCAGCAGCGGCAACGTCATGTCAACGAAACGTGGCCAGGCCCCGGCGCCGTCAACCTTTGCCGCATCGTAGAAGTCGTCCGGGATCGTCTGCAATCCGGCCAGCAGGATAAGAATGTTGTAGCCAAGGTCCTGCCAGACCGCCGTTATCAGGATCGCCCACAGCGCCGTGGCCGGATCGTTCAACCACGACGGCTGCGGCAGACCGAGTGATGCCAGGACACTATTCAGAATCCCCGTCTGTGGAGCATAGACATAACGCCAGATTAATGACACGGCGACCGCCGAGGCCACCGTGGGGAGGAAGAAGGCGGAGCGGAAGACCGCTCGGAGACGGGTGACCTGATTCAAGCCCATGGCGATCGGCAGGGCGATTAGCAGATTCAACGGCACCGCCACCAACGCGTACTTGAGCGTCACGACGAGGGCGTTGGTGAAGAGAGCATCGTTCGTGAATGCGAACTCGAAGTTGCGCACGCCGATGAACGGGGCCACCGGCGCCAGTTGGTTGTATTTGTGCAGGCTGAGCCACAGCACGATGCCCACCGGGGCCACCGCGAATATGCCGAATAGCAGCATGATGGGGATGAGGCCGCTGGCAACAAAGGCCATCTGGCTGGCATAGCCTGGCGGGGGGGGGGGGGGGGGGGGGCGCCCCCCGCCCCCGGCGGGGGGGGCCCAAAAAAAAAAAGCGGAACGAAAAAAAAAAAAAAAACAAACACAGGGCAGTGTGGTGGGGGGGGCCCCCCCCCCCCCCCAAAAAAACAC
>JBBRVX010000307.1:0-4733 GCA_038246475.1 Thermomicrobiales bacterium
GACCGTGACACGCCGCCTTTGCCTCCTCGCCCACGTCCGATGGCGCTCTGCCACCCGGACGCGTTGCTCCGGCATGCCGGAGCACGAACGCACTTTCTGATACCTGGTACGGACGAACCGCCACTACCGGCATCCCCATCAGGAGATGTTGTGCGTTTTTCGGTGCGCCGTTCAGCTTCTTGCATCCTGTGGCGCGGCGCGCGCGGCAGGCAGCGACGACGGCGCGTGCATCAATTCGACGCCGCGACCCCTATCGCCGTGAAATCAGTCCTTCACGCCGGGATGGTTCGCCACGATCTCGTCCGCCAGCGTGAAGATCCGGTCGCTGAGCCGGGTGGCATTCGCGACGGCCGCGGCGCGCCCCTCGACTGTCTCCATCCCCAACGCCCGCAGCAGCCCGGCCCGCCGCGCCGCGAACGTCCCCTTCACCGCCTGGGGTCCGACCGCCAGGACGACGTCGGCCGTCGCCAGGTGGTAAGGCAGGATCCACCCCATCGCTTCGCGGTGGTATCCCTCATCCAGCATCCCCTGGCACGTCTCGACGAAGTAGGGCCGCAGATGCCGGTGCAGCTTGTGCGCGAAGGGCGCGGCGCCGCTCGCCGGCATCCGGCCTGCTTCCCGCAGGGCGAGCGCCACGTCGAACCCCTCCGTCGCCTCGCTCAGGAACTGCTCGACCTGCTCCAGCCCCAGGTTCGCCATGCCCAGAGTCGCCAGGAGCTCCTCGTACAGGTCGAGCCGGGCGTAGGCCGCCAGGTTCTCGCGCGCATTCATCAGCCACCGGCCACCCATCCTGGGCGGCTTCAGGGCGGCTACCCAGAGCGCGGCGGTGGGGAAGAGCATCGTGTAGCCAAGGATGTTCACCTCGCCCGACGCTCCCCAGGCATCCCCCATCTGCGCCAGCAGCTCGAGCGCGCCGGCCCGCCCGCGCCGCTCGTGCTCCAGCCGCGCCAGCACCCAGCGCCGCCGTACGTAGTCGCGCCGCACCTCACCTTGCAGGTCGCCGAGCAGGCCGTCGGGGTCGTAGAGCACGCTGTCGACGGTCAGGTGGTAGGCGATCTCCGGGTTGCTCAGCACCACGCCGGCCGAGCGGTACTCGGAGACGGCCTTGAGGCCCGCTTCCACGGCGATGCCGCGGTACTCCTCCTCGAGGATGCGCGGCCCCGGGGGCGCATCGACCAGGATCGGGCTCTCGTCGGCGAAGATGAGGTGCATGTCGACGTCTTTGCTGGCGGGGAACGGCGCCTCGTCCGGCATCGCCGTAATCCCGCCGGTCAGATGCGCGGCGCGGAGCTCTGGCCAGCGGCCGGCATTGGCCTCGACCCAGGCCCCGGCCTGCTGTTTGGCCCGTCGCGCGGTCATGCCAACCGCCTGATCGGCATCAAGGATGAAGATTGGTCGCAATGGGCTCGTGAGCAGTGCCGTCATGGTGAAAGAAATCCCTCAAGAGAACGTCGGGTTATCGCGATTCAGAAGGCTACCGGGGGGAGAAGGGAATGAGAATGGCAGCTTTCTGCCATTCGGGAGACACATGCGGCCGGGCAGAATCAGCCGAGCATCGCGGCGAGCGCCGCCGGAGGCAGAAAGCCATCCGGCTACACCCTGAAAGCACCCTCAAGGGCGCTGAATAGACCGCGATGCCGCCGGAGAACCCGGAAATCAGCCCCGTTCAGGGGGCCTTCGTGGAACTAGCCGGGTGCCTTTAGCGCCCGGCGGCCACTGCACGCGGGTCAATGCGGACCTTCACAGCATCGCCAGCAGACCGCCCGTGAAGCTGTCCCCCAGGCCGACCGTGGCCGGCGGTCCCGCGAAGCAGAGGCCCGGCGTCGCCACCACGTCGTCCGCCTGGGAGCCATCCGACCCGAGGCCCAGCGCGCGCAAGAGCTCGAGCCCGGCTGGGTTCACTTCGGCCGCGCGCAGCGTCGCCTGCAGATCGGTCATCTCCGGGAACCTGGCGATCCGCGAGCGGGTGGCGGCCACCAGCGATGCGAAGAGGAGCGCATGGCGCTCCCGTGCCGGATCGTTATCAGTGAGGGTCAGGCAGAACTCCCGTGTGTGCACAGAGAGACGCGGCGCCGGGTAGCGCTCCCTCAGCTCGCGCAGTTGCCTCACGAGGTCGGGACCGGGCGCGGCCATCGTCACGCCGTGCACGGCCAGCAGATCCCGCAGCTCGTCGATGTTCATGCCGATGCTGCTCACCATCGGCTGCAGCGCCGCAACGGCCTGCGCCACCCCGGCGAAATCGGGCATGGCCCCCAACTCCAGATGAATGAACAGCTCCGGCCGCGCCGCGCGCCACCCCTGGAGCGCAACGACGGCATCGCCCAGCACCCGCCCCCGCGTCGGCCCATCGTGGAGCTGGCTGAATCCGGAGACGAGCAGCGCCCCGATAGCCACCCCAGGCTCGGCCAGGGCAGCCGAAAAGCCGGGGTCGATCGTGAAGGCGGCGTTGACCGGATCGTAGCCAAAGAGGATCCGGTTCGCGGCCGGCGCCGCGGGCCAGCCCGGCAACGGCGCGCGCAACCCTTCGGCGAACTCCAGCACCGGATGCCACATCGTCGCATCGTTTGGGTCGATCGCCTCATCGACCGGCTGCAATCCGTCCGGCGAGCCGACCCAGATCAACTCCCGATGCGCCAGCGCGGCGATCTGTTCCGGCGAGCGCCCTGTCAGATGCACGATCACCGGGAAGCCGAGCGCGGCCAGCGTCGAGCCCGCCTGCACCCCAGTGCCTCCTATCTGCTGGCGGCCATGCATCCGCTGCAGCAGCCACTCCTGCACCGCGGGGTCACGACTGACCAGATCGGCGCCATCGCCAGCGGCCACGCATTGGGCGATGCCGATCAGCAGCTCGTCGACGCTGGCCGCCTCCATGATGCGCGGCCCGCTGCCATCCACGATCCGCCCGCCATAGAGCCGATCGAGCAACACCCGATCGAGGGTGGCCACCCGATCGACATTCGAGCTGAACCCGCAGGCGAACAGCCGATGCTCCGCCCGCGCCTCCTCGGCCCGCGTCTCCGCCTGCAGCAGCGCCTGCTCGAAGCGCCGTTGCCAATCGGTGTTGGGTGATGGGTGATGGGTCATAGGGAGGACGGAAGACGGAGGACGGACATCGTTCCCGAACGGCCGACAACCAATCGTCCTATGACCCCATGACCCTAACACCCTATCACCCATCACCCTTTTAGCGCTCCGGCCACGATGCCGCGCACGATCCAGCGCTGCAGGATCAGCACCATGATCACCAGCGGCAACGTCACTAGCGTCGAGGCGGCGGCGATGTTCCCCCACGGCACGTGGTACATCGCCGGCAGCAGCGCGATGCCGACCGGAATCGTCTGATGATCGATGGTGTTCGTAAAGGTCAGGGCGAAGAGGAATTCATTCCAGGCGGCGATGAAGACCAGAATCGCCGCCGTGAAGAGCCCCGGCGCCGACAGCGGCAGGATCACCCGGAACAACGCCCCCAGCCGCGAACTGCCATCGATGCGCGAGGCGTCCTCCAGCTCGCCCGGAATGGAGCGGAAGAAGCTGGTCAGAATCCAGATGGCCAGCGGCAGGGCAAAGGCGTTGTAGGGGATGATCAACCCCTCGTAGCTGTTCAGCAGGCCGCGCTGCTGAAAGATGCGATAGATGGGGGCGACAATCGAGATCTGCGGAAACATGCTCACCACCAGCACCGCGAGCAGGAGCGGCATCCGCCCCGGAAATCTGAGCCGGCCGAAGGCGTACCCCGCCAGCGAGCCGATCAGCAGGCAGACGAGCGTCGTGGCCAGGGCCACGATGGTGCTGTTGATGATGTAGCGGTAGAACGGCCGCTCCGCGAAGAGCGCCCGGTAGTGATCGAAGGTGAGCGCGCTCGGCAGGATCGGCGGCAACGTGGCCAGGTCCCGGTCCGGCTTGATCGAGGTGATCGCCATCCAGAGAAATGGCCCCACCGACCAGATCACGATCAGCAGCGCAAGGAGGGCGAAGAGGATTTTGCCGATCACTAGACCGAAGCGCCGACGCCGGCCCTCACCCCCGGCCCCTCTCCCAGTGCGCTGAGAGAGGGGAGCGTTGCCGCCAACTCCGCTCCAATCGGCAACATCTTTCGGGGTTACGATCCCCCCTCTCCCACTGCGGTGCGGAGAGGGGGGCAGGGGGGTGAGGGCGGGCGCCGGGGACGATGGCGATGTCTCCTTGACTGCCACCCCTACTCGACCTCAAGCCGGTGGCGCAACGCGTAGAGGAAGACCACGCTTACGCCTAACAGGGTGATGAACATCGACCCGGCCAGGGTCGAGCCGTAGCCGAACTGGGTGGCCGAGAAGAGAATCTTGTAGGTGAGGGTTGACATCACCTCGGTCGAGTCCGCCGGGCCGCCGCCGGTCATTACATAGATCACATCGAAGACCCGGAAGGCGTCGAGCGCCCGCAGCATCACCGCCACCAGCATCACCGGCAGCAGCAGCGGCACGGTGATCTGGAAGAAGCGCTGCAGGGTGCTGGCCCCGTCAACGCGCGCCGCCTCATAGAGATCGCCCGGAATCGTGCTCAGCCCGGCCATGATCAGCAGCGCCATGAATGGCGTCGTCTTCCAGACGTCGACCAGCACCGTCACGTTGAGCGCCCAGCCAACTTCGCCCAGCCAGTTCTTGTCGCTCTCCAGCACCCCTACCGTTTGCAGCAGATAGTTGGCCAAACCGAAATCGGTATTGAAGATCAGCCCCCAGAGCCGCGACGAGACCACC
>JBBRVX010000308.1:0-4733 GCA_038246475.1 Thermomicrobiales bacterium
CCGACGCGCGCCCACGCCGAGGTGATGGCGGCGATTGCCACGAGCGGCGTCCGCGGCGTCTTCATGGAGAAGCCGATCTGCCGGACGCTGCGCGAAGCCGATGCCATGATCGCGGCCACCGAGGCGGCCGGAATCAAGGTCGTCGTCAACCACGTGCGCACATTCGATCCGTACTTCCGGCGCATCCGCTGGCTGATCGAGACCGGCGCCATCGGCCGGGTGCGGGGTGTCATGGCCCGCTGGCACGAAGGGATGTCGTTTGGCGGCTCGCATTTCTTTGATCTGGTGCGATTTCTGCTGGGGAGCGAGGCGCGCTGGGTCTCCGGCCATCTGGATGAAGGGGATGGGCTGTTCGATCCCGGGGGCAGCGGGGTGATTGGCTTCCCTGACGACGTCGAGGTCTTTCTCGACAATCGGGCCGGCCATGCCGCTCCGCGCGAGCTCGATATCGCCGGCGACGCGGGCCGGATCCGGGTGGGCGACCACCTCTTCCCAGAGCTCTACACCAAAGATGACCGGAGCCCGTTTGGCGAGCTGCTGAAACGGCCATTTCCGGGCTCCGTCGAGGGCGCCAGCCCGATGACGGTGGCCGTTTCCGAGCTGGTGCGCGCTATCGAGACCGGAATCAAGCCGGGGTCCGACCTGCGCGACGGGCGCGCCAACCTGGAGATCGCGGCCGCGTTTCATCTTTCGTCGCGGGAGCGCCGCCCGATCGATCTTCCTGTCGTGGATGTCGACCTGATTGTCGATGACCCGTGGGGGCGTTCGTAATCCGTCGCCCTGGAAGGCTGTAACATCTCCATCCCGCCAACAGGTCACATCGGTAGTACGCTTCATGCAGTGTGCGCCGTTGTGGTTCTGAAAGGCGCCTATGATCGGCGGGCGGCCGGCGCGAAGCGGGGATGGCAGATGACAACGACGGTCGAGCTGAGACCGGTCGAGCGACAGACGCTGGCCAGGGCGGCCATCCAGCGGCTGCTGGAGCTGATCCAGGGCGGCTCCCTGGCGCCAGGCGATCTCCTCCCGTCCCAGCATGAGCTGGCCCGCCAGCTCGGCATCAGCCGGCCCGTCCTGCGCGAGGCAATGCAAGGGCTGGCGACAGCCGGTCTGATCGAAATCCGCCCCGGCAGCGGCTGTTACGTGCGCGATCCGGATCGCCTTACCGATCCCGACGTCATGTTCGAGACGCTCACCCACGAGACGGCGCTGGAGGCGTTGGAAGCCAGGATGGTGGTCGAGGTCGAGCTGGCGGCACTCGCGGCGGCGCGGATGACCGCTGCCGACCGCGGCACGATCGAGTCTGTTCTTGCCCGGCTGCGGCGCGGCGTCGCGCGTGGTCAGCCGACGGCGACGATTACCTCGGACTTCCACCAGGCGCTGGCCCGCGCCGGCCATAACACCATCCTGTACAAGATGGCGCACCTGCTCGCCCGTTCGCGCCGCGCGCAGGGGGTGCGGGTGGAGCACGCCCTGCCTGACATCATGGCGGGCGAATACGATAGCCACCGCCGCCTCTTCGAGATTGTCGAATCGGGTGATCCCGATGCCGCGCGGGAGGCGATGCGCCAGCACCTCGAGATGGCCCACGGCTGGGAGGAGCAGATCGCGGCATTGCAGCGGCAGATCGCGGGCTGAATCGTGTTGACAGGCGTTCCGGGCGTCCCTATGATGCTCAAAACCTGTCAGACAAGTTGATGTGATGGCGCTTACCGCCGCTCGTTTCACGCGCGCACGATCGACGTCCCGACGACGTTCGGAGGAGAAGACGCCAACAATCGCACCGCAGTTGACCGCCGACGGGTTTCCGCATGTGACGCCAGAGCCATATCGGGGAAAGGAGCCGTTCGCCATGCATCACGCGCTCACCAATCGCCTGAATCGACGCACGCTCATGGTTCGTGCCAGCGCCGTCGCTGGTGGCGCGGCACTCGCCGCCGCGGTCCCGGCGCTGACCGCCCAGGATGTGGTGCGCGCCGCCTTGCGCCAGGATGGCGGCAAAGTTACCATCGGTCAGGTCGGCGACATCCAGAATCTTGATCCGTTCGCGCTCCTCTTTCTGAACTACCCGTTCATTGAGAATGTCTACGACCAGCTTTTCCGGCTCGATCATGAAGTCAAGCTCATCCCAGCGCTGGCCGAGTCGTACGAGATCAGCGACGATGGGCTGACCTTCACGCTCAAGATCCGCCAAGGGGTGACCTATCACTCCGGCAACCCGATGACCGCCGAAGATGTGGTGGCCAATCTGGAGCGCGCCCGCGTCGAGGAGACCGCCGGCAACCTGCTGCAGAACATGGCCGCGGTCTCCGGGGTGACGGCGCTGGACGAGAGCACCGTCGAGATTACCTTCAGCGAGCCGGCGGCCTACTTCGAGAGCGCGATGGGGCTGCAACCGGTGGTCGAGCCGGCCTTCTTCGACAAGCTGAAGAGCGAGGCCTCCGGCACGGGAGCCTTCTCCGTCAAGGAGTGGATACCTGGCGACCACCTGACCATGGTGAAGAACCCGGCCTACTGGAACGCCGGCCGCCCCCTCGTCGACGAGGCTGAAGTGAAGATATTTGCCGATGAAGGCGCTCTGGTATCGGCGCTGGAAGGCGGGGTCATCGACATCGCCCTCTCCTTTCCGCCTCGCGAATACGAGCGGCTGAAGGAGAGCGTCGGCTTCCTGCAAGGGCAGCCGGGGGCAAACTTCTACTACCTCGGCCTGAGCGCGAAGGTCGCGCCATTTGACAACAAGCAGGTTCGCCAGGCGATGGCCCATGCCATCGACCGCGAAACGATGGTGCAGAACGTCCTCTTTGGCATCGGCGCGCCGATCATGACCCCCTTCCCTGATTATTCGCCGGCCTATTTCCCGGAGCATAACGAGCGCTATCCCTTCGACCTGGACAAGGCCAAGGCGCTGCTCGCAGAAGCCGGGCAAGCAGATGGTTTTTCGTTCAGCATCCCGGCGCCGAGCGGCTTCCCGGAGTTCGGCAAATTCGCCGAGATCCTGCAGGCCGATCTGGCCAAGATCGGGGTCGAGGCAACAATCGAGCCGATGGATTCGGCGCAGTGGTATCCGATCCTGATCGACGGCACGTATGAGGCGACCTTCTCCTTCGCCGGCGGCACGCAGCTCTACCCGACGCGCATCTCGCTCAGCTCGAACTTCCCCGGCACCGGGAACGTGGCCTGGCCGGATGGCAAGGCGCCCGAGGCGTACGCCGAGGGTCTGGCCGACGCCGACTCGACCTTCGATCCAGCAATGCAGAAGAGCGCGCTGAAGACGATGGCCGATTCGTTCATGGACGAAGCGTGGAACTTGCCGATCTCCTTCCGCACGACCCTCTTCGCCTTTTCGCCGGAGATCACCGGGCTCGACGGCGGTGTCTATGACCAGCTCCGGCTCGATCAGGTGAGCAAGGGGGCGTAAGGGGGCGGCGGCGGCAACGGAAGGGAACGCCGCTGGCTTGTCGCCAGAGGCTGAAAGACCTCCGGCTAACCCGACGAAAGCCCCATAAAATGGGGCTGAGTACGGCGACTTGCTCCATGTGTCATCCCGACGAAGGAGAGACCTCTGCTCTTCATCGCGAACGTTCGCGGTGAAATCACGAGATCCCTCCTGCAAGTGCGTTTGAACGACACACGTAGTGTCTCGGCTCTGGGGATCAGGCGTTCTCTGAATCGCGGCGTTCATCTAGCAAGGACCGGCTCAGGGCATGGGGTCCTACGTTCTCAATCGCGTGCTGCAGTTCGTGCCGACCCTGTTTGTCGTCTCGGTCGTCGTTTTTCTGATGGTGCGGGCGATTCCGGGGGATGCCGCGCTGGTCTTACTGGGGCCGACCGCCAAGCCGGAGCAGGTCGCCGCCCTGCGGATGGAAATGGGTCTCGATGAGCCGATCTGGCGGCAGTATCTGATCTGGATCGAAGGGGTCTTGCGGGGCGACCTTGGGCGGTCCTGGATCAACGGGTTTCCGGTCTCCGCGCTCGTGGCGCAGAAGCTGCCGGCCACGCTGGCCCTGGCGATCGGTTCGATGGTGATCGCCATCCTGATCGCCATCCCGATGGGGATCGTGCCGGCGTTGCGGCCGAATAGCTGGATGCAGCGTTTGGCCGCGCTGTACACCGGCCTGATGCTCGCCATTCCGACCTTCTGGCTCGGCGTCCTGCTGGTACTGATCGTCTCGCTGCGGCTGCGCTGGCTGCCGCCATCGGGCTACGTCCCGTTCAATGAAGACCCCATCCAGTCGCTGAAGCTGCTGATCCTCCCGGCCTTTACGCTCGGTGCTTATCTCTCCGCCATCTTCGCCCGTTTTCTTTCGTCGGCGGTCGCGGAGATCATGGCGCAGGATTTCGTGCGCACCGCGACGGCGAAGGGGCTCAAGGAACGGGTGGTCGTGGGGCGGCATGTCATGCGCAATGCGCTCATTCCGATCGTCACGATGCTCGGCATCCAGTTTGGCGGCCTGCTTGGCGGGGCGGTGATCGTGGAGGCAATCTTCGACTGGCCAGGGCTGGGCCGGCTGCTGATTACCTCCATTTCCAGCCGCGATTACGCCGTCGTGCAAGGGACGATCCTGCTCGCCGCGAGCGCGTTCCTGTTCGTGAACCTGCTGACCGATCTCACGTACGGGCTGCTCGATCCCCGCATCAGGACGCCGGCTTGATGGCCAGCCTGAAGCAGGGCGCCAGCGTGACGACGGGAGCGCGGCCAGAGGAGCAGGCGATAGGTCAGGAGAGGGCGGCCTCCG
>JBBRVX010000309.1:0-4689 GCA_038246475.1 Thermomicrobiales bacterium
AATGCCCGCATCCTGCAGCTGCAGGGCGGCGAGCTCGACGCGATGATGGACGTTCCCTCCAGCCGCGTTCCCGAACTCCAGCAGGATCCGAACCTCAAGGTCTACCAGTTCCCCTCGACGCTGACGCAGTACATCACGATGAACACCCGTGAAGCGCCGCTCGACGACGCCTTCGCCCGCCGCGCCCTGCAGTACGCCACCGATCGCCAGACCCTGGTCGACGTGGTGCTTTTCGGCGTGGGCGTCCCGGCCACGTCGTTCATGCCGAAAGGCGCGCTCTACTGGAACGACACCCTGACACCCTATACCTACGACGTCGCGAAGGCGCAGGAAGAGCTGGCGCAATCAAGGACGCCAACCGGCTTCCCGCTGGAGCTGAAGATTCGCGGCGGCAGCCCGGATGACGAAACGCTGGCCACCGCGCTGAAGGACATGTGGAGTCAGATCGGGGTCGAGGTGACCATTACGCCGGTCGAGGGCACGGTCCTTAACGACGACTACAACAGCCAGAATTTCCAGGCGATGACCAACTACTGGACGAACGACATCATCGACCCGGATGAGCTGGTCGCCTACGCCATCCTTCCGGAAAGCTCCCAGGCGTTCCAGACCGGCTGGACCAACGAGGAAGCCCAGCAGTTGGCGCGGGATGGCGCCGCCGAGCCAGACCCCGCCAAACGGCAGGAGATCTATTTCCGCATCCAGGAGATCTACAACGAAGAGTCGCCGATGCTCGCGTTGTACTACAAGCCGTACCTCGACATCACGACGATCAAAGTCCACAACTTCGGCCACCCGCCCACCGGCCAGTTCGACTGGAAAACGACCTGGATCGAGCAGGGGTAACGGGGGACGAAGGGTGATAGGGTCATAGGGTGATGGGGTGATAGGAACGACGGGAGACGAAGGACGTGCGGCGTGCGCCGAGAGCCACTCGTTCGTTCACCTATCACCCTATGACCCTATCACCCTATCACCCTAATACGCCATGAACCGCGGTCAGTTCATCGTCCGGCGGCTGGTGCAGATGATCCCGGTGCTGTTCGGGGTCACGCTGGTGGTCTTCGGCTTGCTGCAGCTCATTCCCGGCGATCCCGCCGCGGCGATGCTCGGCATGCAGGCCAGACCAGAGTCGCTGGCGGCGCTGCGCACCGAGCTCGGCCTCGATCGCCCGCTCTGGGAGCAGTATCTGCGCTACCTCGGCAATATCGTCAGATTTGATCTCGGCGATTCCCTGAAGTTCAAGGTCCCCGTCTCCGCGCTGCTGGGCGAGCGGCTGGAGGTGACGCTGGTCTTGATCGTGTACGCGACGCTCCTCATGATCGCCTTGTCGCTGCCGTTGGGAATTATCTCCGCGTTACGCAAGGATGGCCTCTTCGACCAGATCTCCCGCTTCGTGCTGATGGTCACGATGGTCATGCCGGCCTTCTGGGTCGGCATCATCTTTCTCACCTATTTCAGCCTCAAGCTGCAGCTCTTCCCGGTCTCAGGCTACGGCGATAGCTGGCGAGAGCACCTGCACCACCTCTTCCTGCCCGCGCTGACCATCGCCCTCAGCCTGACGCCATTGATCGTACGCGCGCTGCGGACCAGCATCCTGGAAGCGATGAGCTCGGATTACGTGCGCACCGCCCGTGCCAAGGGACTGCGCGAGCAGGCGGTCATCATGACCCACGTCCTGCGCAACGCCCTGATCCCAGCCCTGACGCTGCTCGGCCTCTCCGTCGGCTACCTGCTGGGCGGCACGGTCATCGTCGAAAACGTCTTCAGTCTCCCCGGCGCGGGAAAGCTGCTGGTCGATGCCATCACCGCGCGCGACTATCCGCTCGTGCAATCGACGACGCTGATCTTTGCCGCGTTGGTGATCCTGGTGAACCTGCTGACCGATCTCATTTACACCTTCCTCGATCCGCGAGTCAACCTGTGAGCCATCCGTGATCGCCAGCGACCTCGACAAAAGCGGAGCCCCGTCTCTCGCGGGTGATCTGCCGGCCGGCGCCCTCTCCACCCTGGCCTCAGCTAGCGCGCGGCCCCGCCTGCTGCGCTGGCGGCAGCGCAACCTGATCCTTGGCGGCTCCCTCATCGCGCTCATCGTCCTGACCGCGCTTCTGGCCCCGCTGATCGCCCCCATGGGGCCGCAAGACACCGACTACACCGCGCGTCTGGCCTCGCCCGGTCCAGAACATCTCTTCGGCACCGACAACCTGGGCCGAGACATTTTTTCTCGCGTCGTCTTCGGAGCACAGATCGACCTGCAGGTCGGCATCCTGAGCGTGCTCCTCCCCTTTTGCATCGGCGTCGCGCTCGGCTGTCTCTCCGGCTACTACGGCGGCCGCGTCGACAGTCTGGTGATGCGCGTCACCGACGTCATCCAGGCCTTCCCCTTCCTGATTCTGATCATTGCCATCGTGGCGGTGCTGGGGACAGGGTTGACAAGCATCTACATCGCCGTCGCCCTCGTCGCCTGGGTCAGCTACGCGCGGTTGATCCGGGGTGAGATCCTCGTCGCCAGGAATCAGGAATACGTCGAGGCCGCGCGCTCGCTCGGGGCCAGCGACGCCCAGGTGATCGGCCGCCATCTGCTGCCGAACGTCATCACCTCGGCGCTGGTCTATGCCACCACCGACATTGTGCTCTACATCGTGCTGGTGACGAGCCTTAGCTACCTCGGCCTGGCCGCGCGGCCGCCCAGCCCGGAATGGGGCGCCATGATCACCGAGGGCCGCACGTACATGGCCACCGCCTGGTGGATCAGCCTCTTCCCCGGCCTCGCCGTGGTGCTCACCGGCATTGCCTTCTCGATCTTCGGCGACGGCCTCGCCGACGCGCTGCGCGTGCGACGAAGGTGATAGCCTAAATCACGATATTGCAGCCCAGAAAGCCGTCCGAGTAGCCGAGCAGGATCGACTGGCTCCGTTGCGCGCCACTGCCATGGGCTTGCGGGTCGTAGGCGTCGATGAATCCGGGGTCGCCGAGGGTATTCACCGTGAAGTTCACCGTGGCGTCGATGTCGCCCTCTTCCAGCGCGCCGCGCGAGTCGAGGTCCTGCGCCCAGGCCCCGCTCATGCAATCGGCCATCAGCTCCAATTCGATCGAATAGACCTCATTCCACTGAGTGGGACGCGCGAACGACTCGACTCGCTCCAGGCCCACGGCATCCTGCACGTGGTGCGCCCATTCGTGGGCAATCACGAACGCCGGGATGAAGTTGTCCGTCTGGCCGATCTCCTGCAGTTTTCCTTCTTCCAAATAAATGGTCTCATCGAGTGGGCAATAGAAGGCGTAGAATCCTGGCGTCGCTGGGCCACACGCCGTCGCGGTCGCGGTCCCGATCGACACGAGCACGACGCGGGGAGAGTGATAGGGATTCGGCGTGTATGACAGCACGTCGGCATAAAACGCATCGAGATCGTCAACGACGTTCTGAATCAAATCCCCGTCCGTAATCGGCTGCGACTCCTGGCCGTACGTGGCGATCGCCTGCTGCACCGTCTCCGCGCTGCTGCCGAAAAACCAGCGCCACTCGCCACCATCCTCGACGAGGTACATATCGTCTTCCAGCCAGCGCTGCTGGCTCTTTTCGTCGACGAATGGTTGCACGAACGAGATTTTGGCGGCATAGGGATATTGCTTCCCGGTCACGCCCCAGGTCCAGGGGCCCATTCTTACCCCGGTAATCTGCGCCTGGCCGGCTTGAGCCTCCTGATAGACCCCGGTAAAGGCGCCCACCGCCGCCGCCCGCGGCACAACCGCCATCGCATCGGGGTGCATGGAGTCGTACATGGCGTTGAACTTCCGTTCGCCTGCCAGGCGCAGGATCTCGGCGGCAGTTGCCGCCGCATTGGCCCGATCGCGATTCACGTCCCGTTGCGCGTCCTGGGCCAACGCGGACGTGGCGACGACTGGCGACAGCAACGTCATGACGACCACCAGAATCGAGAAGAAACTCCGCATTGGGCGTCCTTTCGCAACGTCGCCACGGGTGGCGCAATTCTTGCTTTGCTTCATGGCGCCTCTCATCGACGAGAGGGATGCCCAGGGCATCTCCGGCGGACGTACCGCCCTGCACTGCTCGGTATGATACTAACCGGTAGCATGGTGGACACATCGAAGCGCCTGCTCCGCCGAGAGCAACGATCGTCGGCGGAGCGGTGGCACAAGGAGGCAGCATGACAGAAGACAAGCTCAAGGGTCTCTTTGGGGGTGGCGAGGCCGGCGAGGCGCCGGACCGGCCAGAGCGCGGCGAGCGCCGCAGGGGCGGTGGAGGCGGCGGCGGCGGGCGCCGCCGTCGCCAGGGACTGGGCAATGTCGAGCCCGCTCAGGCCGAGGATTTCATCAATCGCTACACGACCGGGCATCCCTCGGAAGGCTTTTCGTCGGAAGAAGCCGTCGGCTATCTCCAGCAGTTGCGCGGCGAAGTCCCACCCGATGTCTTGCAGCGGGCGGCTGTGACGACGGTCCAGAACCTGCCCACCGATCAGCGCAAGCAGTTCGCCGAAATGCTGCAGCGCCGCCAGCAGGGTACGGGCATGGTCACCATCGAGCGCACCGGTGAAGCGCGCGCGACGGAAGGCCGCGGCGGCGGCGACGCTGGCGGCGGCATGGACGATATGCTGGGCGGGCTCTTTGGCGGCCTCTTCGGCGGCGGCTCGGACGCGCCGCCGCAGCCGCAGCCGATGCCGCGGCAGC
>JBBRVX010000310.1:0-4665 GCA_038246475.1 Thermomicrobiales bacterium
CCAGTCTCTCGGCTCGCCCATCTACCCCAGGGACGAACCCGTTCGCCATCGCTGCATTTCCACGCTGATGGCAACGTTGGGAAATGAGCGGCTCGCCGCGCTACGAATGGCAGGCGGCGCCTTGACCATTGAGCAAGCCATCACCGAGGCACGCACCATTGCCGATCTCGCCAGCGACGCTCCACGATGAAGTCACGTCATTGCTGTTGAACGGTCCCGAGAGCTACAGGACAGGGGAGTCCAGCGTTGCCGGATTCCCCCGCATTGTTCATTCTTGTGCGAAGTGGTCGCGACGAGCCAGATGGTCGCCCGCCTGCACGGCGACCGGCTCGACCCCGTGGCAGCCGCTGATCGGCGTGACCACCAGGTGCAGCAGCGCGTGCGCCGGGCGCCCGCTATGATGAAGCGCGTCGCATGGAACTCGAAGGCGATCGCTGCCTCAGGGAATCGGGAGAATCGCGGTGTGGTTGCGGCTGCTTCTCTGTGGATTGACGATCGGCTGCCTCATGACGCTAGCGGCGACAGGACGAACGCGGGCCGGCGCCACGCCAGTTCCTGCCGCTGGCGACTTCGCCGGTCTCGTCGATATCGGCGACGGCCGCAACATCTATCTGGAGTGTCGCGGATCGGGCAGCCCGACGGTCATTCTGGAGGCCGGCTTCCGCACGCGCGCCGATGTCTGGAGCGACGACCTGGTGCAGCCAGCAGCGCCTCGCACGATGACGCTCGCCGGTGTCGCCGCCTTCACCAGGGTGTGCGCGTACGATCGGCCCGGAACGGCCAGCGTGATCGATGACAAGCTGCGGCCCAGCCGGAGCGACCCCGTGGCCATGCCGCGGACCGCGCGCGATGCCGTCACCGACCTCCACCATCTGCTGGCAGCCGCCGGCGTCCTCGGGCCGTACGTGCTGGTCGGGCATTCCTTCGGCGGGCTCTTGATGCGGCTCTACGCCGCAACGTATCCCGACGAGATCGCTGGTTTGGTGCTCGTCGATGCCTTTCCCGAGACGCTGCAGGACCAGATGACTCCCCGGCAGTGGGCGGCCTACGACGAGATCTTCCAGCCCGTGCCGGAGGCGTTGGCCGGCTATGGCGACCTGGAGTTCACCGATCTCGATCGTAGCCTCACGCAAATGCGAGATGCGGACGCCTCGTCACCCTTGCCATCGATCCCGCTGGTGGTGCTTTCACGAGGTCAACCTATGGCCATGGCTGGCGACTTGCCAGGCGGCCTCAGCGCTGAGCTGCTGGAGCGCGCCTGGACCGCGGGACAGGCCGATCTCGCCGCCCTGCTGCCCGGCGCGCGCCACGTCATCGCCCGCGAGAGCGAGCACTACATCCAGCTCGAACAGCCCGAACTGGTCATTGCTGCCATCCGCGATGTCGTGGCCGCCGTGCGCGATCCCGCCTCCTGGGACCGCGCCACGCCGCAAGCCTCGCCCGCGACCGAGTAACCACCAGCCCAACCGAACCACCGCCACGCTCATCACCCTCGCGAAGCCCTTCTTCCACCGCGATCTGACAAAGAGAGGCATTCGCCTGAAGCGAGTTCGCGCACGCGGAAAAGTCGCTTGGCAACGCCAAAAAGCCCCTCTCCCTGCGCACAGGGAGAGGGGTTGGAGTGAGGGATTCCCGCGGCGAAAGAGGGGCCTGACGCGAAGATGCCTGCCAACGGCGCGAACGCGTTTACGCAAAGGCTGGCACAGCCGTCTCGATGGTCACCGTCGGGGCCGGCGCGGCCATCGTGCGGGCCATCAGCTGCAGCATCTGCGCGGCGATGGCATCCCAATCGTTGGCCGCCACAAGGTGGGCCGCCCGTTTCTGCCAAGCCTGACGCTCAACGTCTCCTTGCCGCAACACCCTCTCGATCGCCGCCACAAACTCGGCGCCCGTCGCCGCGATCTCCACAACGTCCCCGTAGAGATTGATCACATCGGTCAGCGGCGTGGAGACCACGGGCTTTCCGCCAGCCAGGTATTCCAGCGTCTTGGTTGGCGAAATCGATCGTGTCGCCTCGTTGCGGGCGAAGGGCATCATCGCCACATCGAAGCATGAGAGGAAGGCGGGCAGATCGGCATACGACTGCTGGCCGAACTGCACGATATTGGGGCGTACCGGTACGGTAGCGGGATCGATCTTGACCACGGGACCGACCAGGGCAATCGTCCATTCCGGCCGCCGATCGGCGATCTCGGCGATAAGCTCGAGATCGAGCCGTTCGTCAATCACCCCATAAAACCCGATGATCGGTTCCGGCTTCCCTGCCAGACCGGCGGGTGAAGCCGACCGCGGGCGGGCGAAGTGAGCTGGCTCGACGCCCGAAGGGAAACAGTGCACCGACGGATGCATGCCGCGGCGCTGTCGATAGAGCGTCGGTCCACCGGTGAAGACGAGATCGGCCTGTTGCAGCAGCCGCGCCTCTTGCACCCGGAGCGCCGGCGGCGCGGCCAGAAAGCTCGCCAGATCGTCCATCGCGTCGAAAACGGTCAAGCTCGGGCGCGGGCCCGATGGTTCGGCGCCGAGCGCCATCGGCGTGTAGTACCAATAGATGGGATGGGCAAGCGGGGAAACATAATTTCCCAGGAGCCGCGAGATGTCATGATTGACGTGGGGGCCGAATCCATAGGCGCCAGGATTTCCCGGCGCCCGCGGCGTGATGATCGTTACCCCGCCGTCGCGCTGCACGCGCGCGTCGAGGTTCTCTGCGCCATACTCCGGCTCTTCGACCACGACCACTGGCATCTCGCGGGCAAAACGCGACAGCAAGTGCTGTGGCCGCTGCCAGACGAAATCCCAACGCAGATGAGAAAACGCAACGAGCATTCCACTTCCATTCGTCCACTGCTGGAGAAAATCCCCATGCAGAACAATGCGCCGCGGCCACATCCACGACGCGCCCCGGTACGGTGTATACATCCCCGGATCGGCACGTCATAAATTGCAGGAACCATGCCAAGCCAGGTGCTAAAAGCCCCTCTCCCGGCCTGACGGGAGAGGGGTTGGGGGTGAGGGCTGGTCGCGATGGGAGCAGGTCTTTCGTGAATACCTCCCCCTGTCAGCCAGCGCACCGGGTGAAGGGTTGGGGGTGCTGTGAAAACAGCACCCCGTGCCGCGAACGTACGCGGAGTGAATTTTTATTCCCGCGGGGCGCCTCCGCGCGGCATGAGACCTGAGCGCAACTGTCCTACGACGATGCCGACATTCCCTCCGGCACCAGGCCCTGGGCCTCAGCTTCTCGCGTTACGGTCTTGCCCACCTCGGACGCCACCTGCTGCACTTTCTCGACGGTCTCCCCGCCCATCTCCTGGACCCGGCTGACCACACGCTCCCGCGCATCGCCCATCATCTGATGTTCCTTCTCCGTGGGGGGCAGCATGATCGCCGCGACCGCGCCCAACACCACCCCCACGGCCGCAACGGCCAGCGGGTCGGCGGAGATCCCCTTTACCGCGGATTTGGCCGTGCTTTGCAGGTGCCCGGCGCCGCTCTGGGCCTGACCAGCGACTTGACCAGTCATCTCCTTCGCCTGCCCGGCGACCTGGCTCGTCATCTCTTTCGCCTGGCCGACCACCGCGCCAATTCGCTGGCTGGCGTCGCCAACCACGTGACTTGACGAATCACCGTGGCTTGACGAATCCCCATAGCCATTGCGCTGCTCGCTGTACCCGGAGCTATACGAACGTCCGCTGTTTCCCGCTTCGCTGTTCGAGCGCTGCATCCAGAGCCAGCCAAGACCCGCCGCCGCAATCGCGGCCGGCACCGGATTCTGGCGAATCAGTGTCAACATATCGGTCCCCATTTCTTGCGCATTTTCGCGCGTAATGCCTGCTACCTGTTCCACCCGGCCGACCGTCGAAGCGCGCACCGCTCCCTTGGCCTGATCGGTCATCTCCCGCACCGCGGCTTTCGCTTCGCCGATGGCGTGCGTCGTTGTCTCTTTGGCCGCGTCTTTCGCCTGGTCGGTAATCTGCCCCGCGGCGGCCACCGCTTGATCGGTCAACCGCTTGAACGTGCCATCATCGACCAACTCGCGGATCGCCGCCTTGGCTTCGTCGATGGCGTACTTGGCCGCCTCTTTCGCCGCGTCGCGCGCCTGCTCGGTGACCTCGGTGGCCGTTTCCACGGCCTGGCCGGCGAGCCGGTCGGGATCGAAGCGATCCTGCAGGGCCCCGATCGTCTCGCTCATCTCCGCGCGCGTTTGCTCGATGCTTTCGGCAATTACTTCCGGGTCGGATGAGTTCATATCCGTGGCGGCAAAGCGCTCCGATGGCAATCTGCCCCCACTCGTGTCCGGCATCGTGCGGTCGTTTATGCGATCTGTTCTTTCACCCACTCCCGATCCTCCTTCAATGATTCCATGGTTGTTGTCGGAGCGAGATTCTCCGGTTTCAGTCCGGCGCGAGCCTTCATGATCAGCATGCCGCCAATCGCGATGACGATCAGTCCTACGATGAGGGCCGCCAGCCACCAGTCAACACCAGCTTGCCCGAGGCCGAGAATCGCCGCGGCCAGGAGCGCCAGCAATCCCGCGTAGGCCACCGCGCCGCCGATAAGCAGCGACGCGATGCTGCGTCCGGCTTGCTCAGCGCTCTGCTTCAACTCCGCCTTGGCGAGCTGCACTTCCTGACGCGCGAGCGTGCTCGTCTCCTGGATAAGGTTGGAAAG
>JBBRVX010000311.1:0-4664 GCA_038246475.1 Thermomicrobiales bacterium
CGCCAAGGTGGCCCTCGTCGCCTGCATGCACAAGCTCCTCACGATCGCCAACGCCGTCCTGCGCGATGGGGCGCCGTGGCGTTCCCCAGGCGGCGCCGTGGCTTGACACCAAACACGGTTGCTCCTCCGTCGGAATGACACCATGTTCGCGATACGCTGAAGTAACGCCGGGGAAATCGCCCTCGTCACCACCCACTCACCCGGAACGAGATGTGGGCTCGGCGGAGTCCGTCGTCGGCAGAAACCGGTAGCCGTGGCCTGGCACGGTGGCGATGTACCGCGGGCGCCGCCAATCGTTCTGCAGTTTGGCCCGCAAGTTCTTCACGTGGCGATCGACCACATTGCTCTCGGCAAGAAAGTCCACGCCCCAGACATGGTCGAGGATTTCTTCGCGGGTCATGATCCGTCCCGCGTTGGCGGCCAGGAGATAGAGCAGGCTCTGGTCGATGGTCGTCAAGTGGAGCTCATGCCCGCCAGCGCGCACGAAGCGATTGAGGATGTCTATTTCCAGTTCGCCCAGGCGCAGGATGGGTTTGAATGGAAATTCTGCCCGGTAGGTGCGGCGCATCAAGGCCAGGGTGCGGGCCACGAACTCCTCGGGTGAAAAGGGAACGGAAAGAATATCGTCGACGCCCTGATCGAAGGCTTTCAATTTTGTGGCAAGGTTGCCGCGGCGGGTGAGCGCAATGAGGGGCAGCCGGTGCGCCTGCAATTCCTCTGCATCGAGCTGATCCACGAACGCCCCATCCGCAAGGTCCATATCGACCACGGCGAGATGCGGCTGCCAATCCTGAACGGCGAGGTTAGCGTCTGAAATCGTCGACGCCACCCGGGTCAGGTAGGGGCCATGGGTGAGCGCCAACTGAATGACGCCAGCCAACATGGGCTGGTCGACGACGACCAACACGCGGGCGGTTCTGAGCTGATCCGATTCGGCAGTGTGCACTGATCGTCCCCTGATCCACATGCCGCGTCGCATGCGAACTCCCCAATGCCTCTTCGCACTATATCGGATCGGAGATGACGGCGACATGACGATCCGTCATGACAAGGGCATCCGCACCTGCGAGAGTGGAGGACGATCGCAAAAAATGATCGGTCAATATGGAGAGTCATCGCCATATCGCGTTCGGCAGCGAAGGATTCACCTTCGCGGAAGAACCAGGATGGTGACCGCAAAACAGAATCATGGCCACGACTCCAAGGGGTGAAAAGTGATGACAAATCAGACCGTGATCCGGCTTACCGCGCAGCAGCGGGGAACATGCCATCAGAACGCCATTGCGAGTGACAGCAGGGCGCATCGGGCTCTCGTGCTGCTGCACGCGGATCGTGGGGATGGGAGATCATACAAGGACAATGAGACGATCGCCGAGGTGGCCGGTGTCGACCCGCGCACGGTTGCCCGAGTCCGAGCCGCCTTCGCCGAGCATGGTTTCGATGCGGCGTTGCATGGGCGAGCACGCGCGGCCACATGGTCTCCTGATATCGTCCCCGTGCGACCGGTGGCGCTTCATCCCGTTGCACTCGATGGAATGGACAAAGGAGACGGAGGCGCGGAGATGCGCTCTCGTCTTCGACACACCGAGCGCCACGGAGAGGCCGCGCCCATACGGCTTCCAGGCCCTGGAAAGGCCGGACCGGGGTGGCCGAGTTCGTTGCCGCGTTCCGCAACAGCTCAGGTTGCAAGAGGGAACGAAGCGCTCGTGCGCCAGGTCGTTGACGAGATCTGGAATGCTGGCGATCTCGAACTCGCCGATGAGTGTTTCGCTCCCGACTACATGAACCACGGCGGTCTGATCCCAGATCTGGTCCGGGGACCGGAGGTGATCAAGATCAGCGTCGTCCTGTACCGGCTGGCGTTCCCGGCGTTCCGCATCTCCGTGACGGATCTCCTGGCGCGGGGTCAGACCGTGGCCCTGCGCTGGGCTGCCCTCCCCACGTCACTCGATAGCCTGCCGGGCGGAGCAGCGATCGACGGATCGAACGCGTGGACTGGCATGACGTTTGCCCGCGTCGTCGCGGACAAGATCGCTGAAAGCTGGACATGCTGGGAGCGACGAAGTGGTTGAGCCGTCGTTCGTCCGCGGGAGAGCACGCATGGTGGACCTCCCATTGAGCGGTGCAGAATTGCCTTGTCCGCGGGCTGAATTCATCGTGTCAAGGGAGGGACGATGACGCACCAGAGGCGAGGTCCCAGTGCACCGAGATCGGCATTGCGGCGGCATACTGGCGAGCGCCGCCGGGCCGTGCCCGGACTGGTGGCTCCGAGCGAGATGGTGAACCGATTCGAGACGGCGCGTTGCCGCCAGGACGGCGCCATCAGTGGCGTGGGCAGAAGCTTCGCTCCCGACCGCGGTGGTGAGAATGGGCACGGCGGGTTGCCGGCGGGCACGCCAAGCATCGCGGTGCGAACGTACGTGGAGCGAGCTCCCCGGAACGGTCTGGACCATGATGAGTCCGCCAATCGCGCCAAGAGTCAGTTCCTGACCATGATGAATCACGAGCTGCGCACCCCGCTGCAGTCAATTCTTGGCTACGCGGAGTTCCTGCTCAGCGGTCCGGAAGGATCGCTCACTGAGGAGCAACGCGAGGACATCGGCTACATCTTTCGCGGTGGACACCGCATGCTGGCCTTGATCGGTCAATTGCTCGACCTCTCAAGGATCGAAGCGGGGTTGTTGACTGTCCTGGCGGAGCCCCTCGATCTGGGCGCCGCACTGACCTATGTTCGCCAAACCATCGCGCCACAGGCGAACGCCAAGGGGTTGGCGTTCCACCTCGACGTGCCCCCGAGTTTGCCGGAAGTTCTGGGCGATGCCGCGCGAGTGCAGCAAATCTTGCTCACGCTGGCTGGAAATGCCGTCAAGTTCACCGAGGAAGGTTCGGTGCACATCGCTGCTCTCACCACGTTGGAGGGCGTTGCCGTGGCCGTATGGGACACCGGCATTGGCATTGCTGAAGAGGCACTTCCTGGCATCTTTGAAGCGTTCAGTCAGGTCGATAACAGCATGACCCGGCGGCATGATGGAGCAGGCCTGGGATTGGCCATCGCCAGAAAGCTGGCGGAAATGATGGGCGGCCAGATCACCGTGTCAAGCATTCCTGGCGCCGGCTCCATTTTCACCCTGCACTTGATCTCGGCGCCTGCCTACAGGGGGTGATCAAGGCTCGTCAGACCTGTTCCCCCGGCGTGGATCCGTGATCGGTAGACTCCGGGAGCAAAAGGAACCATGGACGGCTTTGCTCTCCGGCAGCCCCACCGTGGAACGATCTGGCGCCGCTCGCTGGAGACAGAGCTTCCTACAAGAACCGCCGCCTGACGCTCAGCCCGGCCAATCCACGCTGCCGCAGCGCGCCGCCGGGTTGGCCCATAGCACTGCTTTGCTCATCGCAGGCGCCATGCTCCCGACGCGTGGGCGGAAGCTGTTGACAGCCTTTGCTGGCAGGGGTAGTGTCCGATGCACGTTCGAGATGGATCAATCTCTGCCGGGCGTTGTGTTGGCCGCCGCCTCGGGAGTGGGCGAGAGGAGAGCGTATGCGGATCGGTCTCATTGGCTGCGGCAATATCGGCGTCAACGCGCATATCCCCGCGGTACGTGCGAACGACGGAATGGAGATCGTCGCTGCCGCTGATCCAACATCAGCGCGGTTGCGCCTGGCAGCCGAAGCCGCCGCGCTCGGGGAGGCCGATCTTTACGCCGACTGGCGTGATCTGCTGGCGCGGGACGATATCGAGGCGGTGATCGTCGCGACGCCGCAACGATTCCGCCCGGAAATCGTGATTGCCGCGGCGAACGCGAAGAAACATATTCTGGCCGAGAAGCCGCTGGCGCTGATCCCGGCCGACGCGCGGGCGATGATCGAGGCCGCAAAGACGAATGGGGTCACGCTGGCGACGGTTCACAACTATCACTTCATGCCGGTCTACCAGGACATCAAGAGGGTGCTTGATTCCGGCGAAGTCGGCGAGCCCGAGGTCGCGATCATGAACTACCTTGGCGTCGAGGACCGGCCTGGAGCGGCGGCCTACAGCCCGCGCTGGCGACACAGCGCGGCCGAGGCCGGCGGCGGCGTGCTGACTGATATGCTGCATGTGGTGTATCTGGCGAGCTGGTTCATGGGCGGCCCTCCGACGGCAGTCTCAGCATTTGTCGATCGCCGCCTGGATGGCGATGGAGATGTCGAGGATATCGCGCTCGTCCGCTACAGCTATGCAAAAGGACACGCGCTGGTGAATATGGCCTGGGGCGTGGGGCCGGGCGGCGTGGAGATCGGCGGCAGCCAAGGCCGGATCGTGATGGAGAACCAGGACCATGGTACGCATCCGTTCGTGCCCGCCGAGCGACTCCACGTGATTGGTAGAGATGGCTCCCGCTCCTGGGTTCCCGCTGAAGCGGCGGCCTATGGCATGACGGGAATCATGGGCGATTTTCGCGACGCGATTGAAGGAGGCCGCGAACCGATCGCCAGTGGTGAAGCGGGCTTGCGCGTGCTCGACGCGGTGCTCGGCGCTTATGTGGCAGGAGCGACTGGCGAGGAGATTTCGCTCCCCCTCCCCCTGGATCATCCTGTCTATCGCAAGGGCACGTCGGGCATCGCCGATCTCGCATTGCCGGAAACGTCGCCCGTGCTGAAACGCGGACTGTTCGGAACGAGCTCCC
>JBBRVX010000312.1:0-4645 GCA_038246475.1 Thermomicrobiales bacterium
GCTCAACGGCCGCGCGTTGATTGCGAATTTCCTGCACATCGGCGTCCCATTGCCGGATCATCTCAACGGCGGAGGTCGCGCTCACTCCACGCCGCAACGCCTCTGCGCGAACCTCGGCCTCGTCCACGGTGACCACATCGTTGTGCATGAGGAGCGGTTTCGTGGCATCCATCCAGAAGCCAGTCGCCGCGCGCGCGAGGCGAAAATAGTAGACGCCCGCGAGAAGGCTCTCCTCCGGGTTTACCGGCAAGGCATCGATCGCCGCCAGCGGCGAAATGATTGATGCCCCATCTACTCCCTCCCAGAATCCACCTGGGGCGACTGGAACCAGAACGACCTCGCGCGGTTTCACCGTTGTACGCAGAATGCCGCGCCGGGGGCGGTCGCCCAGGCCGAGCATAAGGTGAGTCAAGGGATAGTCTGGGCAGAGAAACAGGCCAGGCTCGATGTGAAATTCGTCGCCGAGACCAGCGAGAAGCTCCGGCGCCTGACTCCGAAGGCCAAGCAACCCGATCACAACCTCCGGGCTCACCTGCTTCGAGCGGGCGGTCTCTACCGAGAACTTGGCGTCTGCCGCCTGCACGGCCTGACGATCGCCCTGCTGGCCAATGAGCAGCAGATCAGGGTTCTGGAGCCCGCGCCTGGACGCCGCCGCGGCGATCTTCGGGGTCGCGTCGAGGCGATCCACCCGCACTATTGGCATGGAATCGCCGTCGCCGTAACGGATGACCCGTTCACTGCCCGCCCACGTGAGCGCGTATGCAGCCGCCAGGTCAGCCCAGCGGTCGCCGATCAGATTGCTTGCGGCGCCGCGGTCGGCAAGCGCCATGACATCGCGGTCAAACAGCGCCGATATCAGGTCCCCACCGGGAAGCCGGGACGATCGGCCGGGATCGCGGTTCATTCGGCGGCTCTCTTCAGCACATCGTCTCCGCAATGACTCTTTCGCGCGAATTCTCTCTCCGATCGCTTCGCTGGCTGTTCGCACGCGCAGAGAACCAGGCCGGTAACGATCGTCGACGATTCTTCGTCGGAATACTGAACATCAGCAATCCCGCGATTCCGATCGCGGCGAGAGTTCGTCCCACCCAGTCCAGGGTTCCTACCGCATAGACGGCGTCGAATCGACTGATCGGCGCGTCGGACGCGGTTTGGAGATACCCGTCATCCCTCCTGGTGATGGGAACAGCCAACCCATCGCCCGCGGCAGACCACCGCGGAAACCAGTTTCGCCGTGCGACTACCGGCCCTGACCCCACGCGCGCCTCGGCCACCATTCGCTGATTCTCTATCGTCGAAGCACTACTGTTTTCAAGGCCGAACGTCATCGTGGTCGTAGGATCCCGCACCACAAAGGTGTCATAGACGCCCTGCTGAAGGAGTCGCAGCTCCGGTGAGGCGGCCGCCGCTTCTCGTGCGGCGCCGGTGACGACCACCGCTCCAATGCCGTGCCGGGTGAGATAGGCGCGATCGAGCGTCCGCTCCGGGTCGGGATAGTGATGCCCGGCGGCAGCGCGATAGTCCGGAGTGCCCGCATGGTTGAGCTGCCAGTACCAGAGCCAGTTGTCGTAGAAGAGTGGTCGTCGCGTCCAGAGGGGCGACCAGAGCTGCTGATGCCAGGATACCGCCGAACCGAGGACCAGGAGGGCCGTGCCGGGGAGTGCAGCCGCGTCGGCGCGCTTCACCGCGGCTTCGAGATCAACCTGCTCAGCCGTCGCCGAGGTCGCAACCGGATAGAGACTCACGCCGGGAACGCGAGGCGACGCGGGGTCCGGGGGCGGTCCAGGCAATGACCTGGTCTGGACGCCCACGACCAAGGCGACGAGCGCAATGGCCAGCGCGTTCGGCAGCCACCGGTAACCGGCCGCGAACCGGGACATCAGCCACGTCAAGGCCGCCCAGGCCGCCGAAGCCGCAAGATAGATCGTCAGCATCCGCTGCAACGGCATCAAACGCGTCGGTTCGAGCTGCGAGCCAAGTTCGCCAATCCACGGCACGAAGGCCACCATGATGGTGAACGCTACGTACATGACCAGGGCCGCGGTCGTCGCCCGGGCGGCGATGCTCCCCTTGGCGATCACAGAAAATAGGACCCCTAGCAGCGCCACAACGAACACGGGCAGGCTTACCGCTGCAATCGAGGTTTCTACGTAGCTGGAGATCGTCTCGAAGGTGCTGTACCTGACGAACGTATAGAGATGACCGAATCGAGCCAGAGACAGAAGCTCTGGCGCGGCCAGCAGCGCCGCGATCAGGGCCACCTTGAGCAACCTTCTCAGCAGGACTGCTGGGCTTTGCGCACGCAACTCCTCTTTTCCGGTCGCACCGGGAGAGGTCATGATTGGCGTAGCGCTGGCCCTCACCCCAAACCGCCACCCAGAGGGCGCCCGGCCCACTGCGGTGAGAGAGGGGCTTATTGTCGTGTGAAGTGCGGCGCCTCGGGGATGGCTCCCCCTGTCAGTCTGCTCGACGGGAACGGGAGGTAGAGGAGTGATGGCTTTCCGGGGCATCGACCAGACCGCCGCGATCCAGGCCCCCGCCCCGAGCGCGACCAGGCCGACCAGCGAGCGGGGATTGCAATAGATCGCCGCCGCGGCCAGGAACGCCGCGGCCGCGCCGAAGCTTCCCACCCCTGATGCCAGGAAACGGATCAGCGCGGGAAACATGAGCATGGCCGCCACGGCCCCGGCTACGTTCGTGACCAAGCCCCATTGCACCAGCTCGGTATAGCCGCCGTCGTACCACCCGCCGGGCCACGAGATATGCAGCGCGAATGCCAATAAGGCGACCGCCGGTGACCAGCGGTCCACCTTCACCATCGCGCTAAACGCGAGGCCTGGCAATAGAAAGAGCGCGGCCACCGCCAACGAGTGCGCGCCTTCTGCTTGCAGACCCCCAAACGATAGCGCGCGAATCGCGACTTCCAGCCAGGCCTCCCCGAGTGGATAAAATTCCACCGGGTAACCGCCCTGGTGCTGACCGATCCATCGCAGGACGCGTCCGGAGCTGAGTTCTCGCCAGAGGGTATCCGCACGGGCGACATGAAAGGGATGATCTACGCTCGCGAACGTGTTCGGCATCTGGACAATGGCGTCGGCCGTAATCACTTCGGCATACGACGCGAACACACCCATGCGCGCGGCGACATAGAACGCGAGCAACCCAAACAAGAGGGGAAAGAGCCATCGCGGGGTGGGAGCAGGCGCCGGCGTTTCCTCAGTCACCCGTTGTCCGCGTCGTGGGATCGTTAGTCTCAAAATCGTCACGCAAACCGAACGCGAGCCAAAGCAGATAGATCGCGCCCAGGACAGCGAAAAGGGCCACGACCGCCACGCCCGCGATCAGCGGGGCAGCCGCGCCTTTGTCAGCAAGAAAATCGACAAAGTGCTGCCAGATGCGAACGATGCTCATGCGCCTCCCGATCCAGTTTCCAGCCCCAACCCGAACCGTGCCGAGGCTCAGAAAGCCAACAATGAACAGGGCAAACCCTGCCCATATGATGAAGCGCACTCGCTTGTGTGCGAGCAATGCGGGAGCGGTCACACCGACCGTCGTCTCCATTGGCAGGACGATTGCATCGTCAGAGCGCGTCCCCGGCGCGGTCGCCTCAGCCATTCCAGAACCAGGGGAGGAGTGGCTCCTCAAGGGTCACCGTAAACGGCAACACGTACGCGGTCACAATCAGGATGTTAAGCAGGATCAACGCTCCCAGCACGCTCCCTTGCCCCACCAGCCGCGCGCGCTCGGGTATGAGCGTTCTCAACCCGAGCATGAGAAGAATTGCCGCCGCGTTCACGATAGGGAAGTAATACCTCGCTTGAGCGAGCGCGAACGATGTTCCGAACTGAATGACTGCCAAATAGGCGACGACACACGCGCAAGCGAGCATGAGGATGGCCTTCGCCTGCCACGGAGCAGGCCGTGGGACAGCATCACCCCGCCAGAGCGGAACTCCGCGCCGCGAGCAGATCGCGTAGACGACGAGCCCAACGAGGCCAGCTACAGCCGGGATGGCAATCGCCCAAAGCAGCCGGTCATTCAGGTGAATCAAGCGCCAGCCAAACTCCCCCCACGTCTCCCGAAAGCGGCTGACGACGAATCCTGGATCCAGAAGTAACTCCAGAAACGACCCCATGGGACGATTCCAGTACTGCAGCGCCTCGACTCGCCTTAAACCGCTGAAGTCACCATACGTGCGGTAGAGATACGCGTACCAGGGAGCCGCCAAAAGGGCCGCGGGCACGGCTATCGCGACGCCGCGCGAGATCCATCCTCGCCAGTTTCGCCATCCGACGCCGAGCACAACCGCGAGGGCGATGACTGGCGCCATCGTGACGGTGGTTCCTTTCGCCAGGAGTCCGGCGCCGAGGACGACGCCGAGCGCAAGGCAAAGCCTGGCCGGAAAGCGGTCTCGAATGCCGACAATGATGCCCCAGATGAGCAACGACGTCGCGGCAATCGCCACAATGTCGTTGTTTACCATCGCTGCTTCGTAGCCGATTTGCGGCTGCAACGCCACGAACGCGGACGCGGTCACCATCAAAAAAGCATCGCCTGGCAGGAGCGCGCGGGCGGAGCGGTAGGCCGCGTACACCGTAACGAGGCCAAACGGGATCGCCGCCAGCCGCAGCAGGTACTGCTGCAC
>JBBRVX010000313.1:0-4596 GCA_038246475.1 Thermomicrobiales bacterium
CACTGCTGGTGACCGCCGACAACCTGGCCGAGGCCGAGCGGGCGATCGAGGCCGGGGTGGCCGAGGCCGAAGCCACCCCGACGGCGTAGTACAGAATCCGGGTAGGTGCTTGACGTCGCGGCGGCTGCCCTTACCCCCCTGCCAGCCAGAGGGCGCCTGGCCCAATGCGCTGAGCGAACAGGGGGAGGCATGGTGTAGCGCGGCGCTGGCCCTCACCCCAACCCCTCTCCCTGTGCGCAGGGAGAGGGGCTTTTCGCGCCGTTGAAGTGAGGTGTTCTGGCTCTATCGGCCCCAGTATCTCCTGTACCTGCCCTGTCAGCCCTCGGGCGAGGAAAAAGGCCTATTGTCTCGTTGTCGGTGGGAATCCTTGCATACCTCCCCTGTCAGTCGTACGCTCGGGAGGATATATGCAGCGTGCCGTCGTTCTCAGCCCCATTTGATGGGGCTTTCGTCGGACTAGCCGGACGGCTTTCAGCCTCCGGCGGCGGGGCGAGCGGCGTCCCCTCTGCACACAATGACACAATGAACCCAACGCGTGCAGGCATGTATTCAAGGTATCCCTATGAAGCTCTACCTGGCGGGCCCCATGTTTTCGGCGGCCGAGGTCGCGCACAATCTGCGCCTGGCGCACACGCTGCGTGAACACGGTTTCGAGGTCTTCTGCCCGAATGAGAGCGAGCCGACGAACGACAAAAGCCGCACTGATGTCACTCCGCGACTGATCTACGATGTCGATATCGCGGCGGTCGAAGCGTGCAACGTGCTCATCTGCCAGGTGAGCGAGGATTCCGGCACCAACTGGGAGTCCGGCTATATGGATTGCCTCGCCACCCATGTCGATCCTGCTCGCTACTACGGGGTCATCGGCCTGGCCACCGATATTCGCCTGCGGACTCCACCTCACCCCGATAAACATGGCGTCGAAAACCAGGCTCTGCACATCAACGCGCTGGTCATTGGTGGCCTGCAACGATCGCTCGGCGTTTATCTCGATGAGGAGAGGATGATCGCCCGCCTCGCACAGATCCGCGACGAGCGCGAGGGAGAGGCATGACCGAGCTTGAACCGGACCAGCCGATCTTCAACATCGTCGGTGAGCTGGTGGCCCTCGGTCCCATCTGCCGTGATCACATTCCGCTCTACGCCCGCTGGATGAACGATTTTGGCACCACGCGCACGCTCGCCATTCAGCCGCGCCCGATGACGCTGGAGCAGGAAACGGCCTGGTACGACGCGGCATCGATGAACGAGGGCGAACCGCTCTTCACCATTTTCGAATGCGCCACAGGCCACGCCATCGGTAACTGCGGCTTCCACAACGTCGAGGTTCGCAATCGTCGCGCCGAAGTCGGCATCCTGATCGGCGAACCGGATGCCCGGGGACGCGGCTACGGCACAGAGGCCATGCGGCTCCTGGTCGATTACGCCTTCACCGCGCTTGGCCTGCACAGCGTGATGCTCTGGACCTACGAGTACAACCCGGCCGCCATTCGATGCTACAAGAAGGTTGGCTTCCGGGAGATGGGCCGCCGCCGCGAGAGCCGCTGGTTCCAGGGCCGCTTCTGGGACGAGATCGCCATGGACCTTCTGGCCTCCGAGTTCGAGAGCCCCGTGCTGGGCGCGTTGCTCGAACCCGACCCTCTCCGAACCTGAATGCGAACCCCAAAGGAGGAATCTCGTGATCGGAGCGAACGTAGGCGACGATGAGAAGTGTCGTCCTCGACGCGCTGAACCGAACTTCGGACAAGGTCATGCCGAGGAGCGATGGCGAGCAGTCGGTTCTCTTACCGAGAAGGACTCGCCCTTGCCGGCGGAGGCTGAAAGCCATCCGGCTACATCCTGTGAAAAGCCCCATGAAATGGGGCTGAAGCCAGAGGCGATGCCATGATCAGCCCCGTTTAAGGGGCTTCCCAGGATGACACGATGGCGTAGACGCGGCAGTCAGAGGACGTTTCTGGCGACGGCCGCGCTAGCTGTAGCTGGCGTCGACGCTCGTCAATGCTTCGATCTGGGCGATATCGTTGGTTGAAAGGGCCGCGCCACCCTGGGCCAGCGCCTGCCCGACGGTTTCCAGCAGCCTGCCAGTCTCCACGGAAAGGGGAACAGCACGTTGCCGCTCGTTTCCCCGGATCTTGGCTAATCCGGCCCGCCACGCGGCCAGCGTCTGGTGGGTCACCATCGGTTCCGTTCGTTCCTCGATCACGTTCTGGCTCCTTCCCTCCCGATCATGCATGGCCCGTCAAATCGTTGTTGAATGACGGCGCCATGAGCGGCTCGGTTCGCCTTTCGCTACAGGACGCCCCGGGCAGGCGCCTCGTTCCGCGCTTCGTTGTCGCGATTGCGCTGGAGGCTGGCCTGCTCCCAGTCACGATCTTCCACACTCATGTGCGCGAGGCGCGAGGTTTCCCGGTCCTGCACGTAGTCCAACGGCAGATCCCGGCGCGCTGACTGCTGCCGCTCGCTCAGACCGCGCCGATTGCTGTTGGAGCGAAAGAGCAGAACGGCCGCGACCACAATTCCCACGATGACGATCAGGTACCACATGTTCGACATAGCGAACCTCCGTTCCGTTGGTTATCCGGCGAGCGTCACCGGCTCCGCGACATCCTTCACGACCAGAACATCTGGCCCAATGCTGACGAGCTGGTCGAGCGGGATGAATGTGTTGGCCTTCAGGAACCCCGGGGAGACTTCCACTTCTGAGACGGCAAAGGTGTGTTCGTCGAATCCCACCGAGGAAATCACCCCGAGATTGGCGCCACCCTCGGTCACGACCTTGCGACCTTCCAGGTCATCCAGGGTGGACAGCGCCCCGTAGGCCGCGGACACCCAGGCGGCATGCGCCGCCGCGGCATCATCGACGGTCAACGCATCCGGTCCCAGCGAGTGAACCGCGGACGCGGCCACCGTCGGAGCGTTCTCGCGCGCTCCGCCAAAGGGTCCGACCCCGTTCGTAATGGAGAAGCCCACCACCTGCCTGGCGGCGAGATCGAGATAGACCTTGTCGACCGTGCCCACCTGTGTTCCGTCCGCGATGCTAATGACCGCGAGGCCTCGAATGTGCTTGCTGTTCATCGAAACCCCTCTCCTGAGAATGGATAAAGCGCGCCTGCGACGGAGATAGGTTGCCATCGCAAGGGATCGCGAGTTCAGGGATCGTCGCGGCCCACATCCGGAGCCGCTCGCCCGCGTGTCACCAAGCGGCCATCGAGGCCGCGGCCAGGTGTTTGCTCGCCCGGACGCCGATCGGCGTGGGCCCGGTGCATCGCGGCCGCGGGGGCTTCGCCTTGCGGCTCCAGGGCGATCTCATCCGAACAGATGCCGAAGAGCTGACCGAGCTTGCGCAACTGGGGCACCTGCGGCATGCGCCGGCCACTCTCCCAGAGATAAACGGCCTGAGGCTGGACGCCGACCTGAATGGCCAACTCGAATTGTGTCCACCCCTGTTCCAGTCGAAATTGTCGAATGGTCTTCATGTCACCTCTTCCTCATCCAGCGGCACTATAACAGATGCACTAGTGCTTTACAACTAGTGCATCTGTTATACTTGGATTGCGTATGGCCCATCAACGATGTCGAGCGTCACGAGGTTCGGTTCAGCCTTTCTCACCACGGCTCACGGAGCCCAGGTTGAACTCCGAGGGAATTGGCACTCTGCCTTGTAGAGTGCTACCAAGTCGTCTACAGTGCAGACACGCCAAGGCAACGAAGATTCACGGCGCGGTCGCATGACCGGCAGGTGTGTTGCACGAGTGGCTTTCGCGCGAGGGGTATCACGCATGGGAACTGGAACCAAAACCAACGGAGCAAGCGCCACGGCGATTACGCTGCGGCCGCTGGCCGATCGGGTCGTCGTCCGGCCGCTTGGGCGCGAAGAGATGACCAAGAGCGGGATCATGATCCCCGACACGGCGAAGGAAAAGCCGATGCGCGGCACGATCGTGGCCACGGGAGAGGGGCGCCGCAACGATGATGGCGAACGTGTCCCCCTGGAGGTGCAGGTCGGCGACGAAATCCTCTTCGCCAAGTACGCCGGCGCCGAGTTCAAATACGAGGAGGAGGATCTCCTCATCCTGTCCGAAAAAGACATCCTCGCCATCATTGCGTCCTAAAGTCATCCCATCACACGCCGGCAAGGCAAGGAGCGCTTCATGTCCAAAGTTCTGGAGTTCAACACCGAGGCCCGCCAGTCGCTCAAGACTGGCGTGGACACCCTGGCCAACGCGGTCAAGACCACGCTGGGACCAAAAGGCCGCAACGTCGCCCTCGACAAGAAGTGGGGCGCCCCCACCGTCACCCATGACGGCGTCACCGTGGCCAAGGAGATCGAGCTCGAAGATCGGTTCGAGAATATGGGCGCGCAGATGCTGAAAGAGGTCGCCCAGAAGACCAACGAGACCGCGGGCGACGGCACCACGACGGCGACCGTGCTGGCGCAGTCGATCGTGCGCGAAGGCCTCAAGGCCGTCGCCGCCGGCATGAACCCGATGGACCTGAAGCGCGGCATCGACAAGGCCGTGATCGAGGTCGTCGAGGCCATCCGCAAGCAGTCGAAGCAGGTCAGCGGCTCCGCCGAAATCGCCCAGGTAGGCACCA
>JBBRVX010000314.1:0-4573 GCA_038246475.1 Thermomicrobiales bacterium
TACCCCTTGGCAGCATGGGCCAGATGTCTCGCACGGGGTGGTGTTGGGCACGTCCGTATGCACACAGCTGTTGTTCACGCAGGTATCGACGGTGCAGCTCTTGCCATCATCGCACTGCGCCTCTGACGTGCAGCATCCTGCCAGCGGCGAATGAACGCACGATCCCCCAGTGCACGTATCGATGATACAAGGTTGGTTACTTGCGCATTCGTTATCGTTTCCGCAGGCCAGCGTCCCGCAGTACGTAGCGCCGCCCTGGTTGTAGGTGGAGCCAGTCCCATTGCAACAGAAATTGGCATCCGCGGCAACGTGATTCTCGCGCGTGCAGCACTTCCCACTGCTGAGTCCAAGGTCTCCGCAGGCTCCGCTGCAGCACTCCCCGCCGCCGGTGCAGTTCTCGCCGGGCGCCTTACAGGTCCCGGTACATGCTCCGCTCTGACATGCCACGCCAGTTTGGCAGTCCCCGCATTGCATGGTGGCGCCACATTGATCGGCTGCTGTCCCACAAGCAAATCCTTGCTCGGCGCAGGTCGTGGGCATGCACGACGTTTGGCAGCGCCCCGCGTTGCACGATTGTCCGGTGGGGCAGTCCCCGCAATTGACATTCTTGTGGCAATTGTTCTTGACCTGCCCGCACTGCGCGGCCGCGCACGTCTCGGCGCGCGGCTCAGAACGGCACTTCTTGTGGCCTTTATGTTTGCGCCGCGCTTGCGCCAACTCGTCGTCCGCGATAGCGGAGAGGCCGATGAGAGCGCCGAGGGCGGCCAGGATCAGGCGTCGCCGTGATGAAGACACGCCGAACGCGCGGGCAAGGAGGTCGAAGCGTCGATTGTCCATGGCAAGGCTCCTATGGGACTCATACGAAACCTGTATGCTTTAGGGCTCCCGCGCACGGATGGATCATGGTGAAAGCTATCGCCCAATGTGCCATCGGTATTTCCGGGACGCCAGAGAAGGCACAGAAAGCCAATTGAGACGGACGATTTTCGCCACTCTAACAGATATCTGGACGATTACTAGCTCATCGCGCTGTCAACCGCGCGGGTCCCGTTAGCGAACCGAGAAGACGCTCCGCCGCGAGAAGCTGTCAATACCGACGGCAACGACCAGAATCGTCCCCGTCGCCACCGGTTGCCAGAAGGCTGAGACGCCGTAGAGATTCAGGGCGTTGGAGACGAGACCAAGCAGGAAGACACCAACGATCGTGCCCGCCATGCCGCCGCGGCCTCCACCAAGTGACGCGCCGCCCACGATGACGGCGGTGATGGCGGCCAACTCGTAGTTCAGCGCCGCCTGCGGCTGGCCGCTCGCCGTCTGGCCAGTGAGAATGATGCCGCCGACCGCCGCGCAGAATCCAACCAGCGCGTAGACCGCGAGCTTCACGCGGCGAACGTCGATGCCCATTTCCGCCGCCGCGACGATGTTGCCTCCGATGGCGTAGACGTAGTGTCCGAAGCGGGTCTGGTGCAGGGTAAAGGCCAGGATCGAGGCCACGGCCAGGAATATCCAGGTGGCGTTCGGAAGAGGCCCCGAGCGGCCGAGGCCGACCACGGTGAAGCTCATGGGCACGCCGAAAAAGGGCGTCGCGTTCGTACTGACGTAGATCAGGCCGCGCACGACCGTCGCCGTGCCGAGCGTGGCCACGAACGGATTGACCCCGGCGTAGGCGATTAATAGCCCGTTGAGCAGACCTAACAGCAGGCCCGCGACGAGTGCGCCAGCGATGCCAAACGGGATACCGGCCTCGATCATCAACCTGGCGCCGACCACGCTGGCCAGCGCAGCCCCGGCGCCGACCGAGAGGTCGAAACCGCCGGAGATGATGGCGAAGGTCATGGCGCAGGCGATGATGCCGATGACCGCGTTTTGCTGGAGGATGTTGCTCAGGTTCGCCGTCGTGCGGAACTGCGGTACGGTTGCTGCCAGCAGGAGAATCAGGCCCACAAAGACGGCGACGATGCCGTACTGCCGCGCAACTTCGACCAGCCGCTCCCGAGGGGAGAGCAGAACCGTGGCGGCGTTGGCGCTCACGACCGCTCACCCGCCTGGCCGTGGACGACGGCGGAGGCGCCGGTAATCATGCCCACCAGCTCCTCCGGCGTGATGTCGGCCAGCCAACGGTCGCCAATCATGCGGCCGCGGCGCAATACCCAGACGCGATCGACGAGGCGAAAGACCTGCTCCAGGTTGTGGCTGACGATCAGCACCGCAAAGCCGCGATCGCGCAATTCGGCGATGACCTCTTCGACGGAGCGGGTTTCGGCGGGACCAAGCGCCGCGGTCGGCTCATCCATGACGATCACGTGCGAGCCCCAGACCGTAGCCCGCACGATGGCGATCGCCTGACGCTGGCCTCCTGAGAGCCTCGCGGTTGGCGCGTTGATTGGCGGCATGTTGCGGCTCAAGCGGGAAAGCATCTGTTCCGCTTCGTTGGCCATACGACGCTTGTCGAGGATGTTGAGAGGCCTCGGGCCGCGGGTCAGCTCGCGGCCGAGAAAGATATTGGCCCAGACCGGCATGTTTCCGGCGAGGGCGAGATCCTGATAGACCGTTTCGATGCCGGCCGCGCGGGCATCGGCGGGCGAAGTGAAGTGCACGGGAGCGCCATTCAACTCGATGGCGCCGCTATCGGGCGTCATGACCGCGCTCAGAATGCGGATCAGGGTCGATTTTCCGGCCCCGTTGTCGCCAACGAGCCCGGTGATCTGACCGGCCACCACGTCGATCGAAACGCCATCGAGCGCGACCACGCCGCCAAACCGCTTGGAGACATCGCGGGCGCGCAGGGCCGGAGGGGCATCAGCCGCGGGTTCGGCAGGAGCGCCCACCGCATCGACTGGCATGGCGCTCAACCGGCGGCCCCGGCACGGGCGAATCCGCGCACAACGGCTTCCCAAGCGGCCTCGGGGTTCTTGCAGGCAAGTTCGGACATGGCGGCACATGCAAGGTAGGACCAGACGGAGAGGGTCGCCACGCCGCCTTGCAGCAGTGCAGCAATCCCCTGTTCGATCTCTGTTTCTCGTCCGGCAGGAACGTCGAACGCCTGAATCCAGGCGAATGGCTCGGCAGCCGTGCCTTCGGTTGCGTTCACCATGTGGCGTGCCCAGCCGGAGAGGTAATCGTCGAGCTGGCCAGGTTCGATGCCGTTGCGAATCCAGAACGGCGTGGAGCCGAAGTAGCGCACACCCGGTAGCTCGGCAGCGGCGCGGGCGCGGGCAGGAACGTAGTTTTCATCGGGCAACAGCACGACCGCGCTTTCCAGCCCGCGAACTCGCGCTGCCTCCACCAGCCAGACGATCAAATCGGCCAGCAGGTCATCAAGGAAGCGCTCGACCTCCGGCGTGGACGCCGCGGGAACATCACTCCCGAAGCGCGCCGTGAACGCTTCCGACCAATCGTCGCTCCAGGGATATGGAGTTGCTCCATGGCGATAGGGCAAGGCGAGTTGCGGCTCGTCCCACTGGACGATCTTCACGCCGGTGGAGGCAGCGACATCGAGCCAACCTTCCATCAGCGCGCGAAACTCGGGATGGGTGGGGGAGAGCGCCGGCAGATGGGCGCCGTCGCTGCCGCGCTGGCAGGCCGCGGGATGCTCGCCAACCGCGTAGCTCGCCGTCTCGCCGCCGAAGACGCCGCCGATGGCCCAGGCAGTCAGCCAGGGCTCCAGCCCCGCTTCGCGGGCGATCGCGACCAACTCGGTCATCGTGCCCGGGTTCCAGCGCAGGTCCGATTCGGACATCACGAGAACGACGAAATCCGCGCCAACATCGCGGATGGCGCGCATGTCGGCGCGGGCATGGTGGGGATAGCGATTGCCGAAGTAGCTGACCCCAAATCGAGGCAGTGTCGTCCTAGTCACGAGAGAGCCCTCGCAGATCGTAGCGTTTGGAGCCGCCTTGAGCCTCATCGATCAGGAAGTCGGTCCAATGGTAGAAGACCAGCCCGTCCGCCCCGGCGGCGAGCGCGGACCGCGCGGTGCGCTCCAGGTGACTCGCGGTGATCTCCTCCGCGCGGCCACGCCCGGCATGCACGCCATCGGTGTAGAGCGGGGCGACCTGGAGCGTGCAGAAGAGGGGCCGGTCGGGCACGGCCCGCCTGGCGTCCTCCACTACGGGGCGAAGCCAATCGTCCGGGCGGTTCAGGATCTGCAGGTAGGTCATCAGCTCGAAGGCATCGACCGAACGCCGCAAACCCGCCAGATCCTGGGCCGCGATCTGACGGCGGACATCGCGCCCGTCGAAATCGGACGCGGGAAAGGCGAGCGTATTGAGCATGATCGGAATGGGAGCTCCCGCGCGATCCTGGCAGACCTGGTCACGGATGCGGTCGATCGCCTCCCCGATACGGGCCGACCGCCATGCTGTCCATGCCGGAGCGTGGCGGTCCAGGATGAACTTCGCCTGCCGCGCGGCATTGCCCTCGGGCAGATCGATGCCGTGGTCCCCGGCAAAAAGAGTTCGGCAGCGGCTGCAAAAGCAGAAGTGATCGGTGGGGGTGAAATCGTAGGAAGGGACCCAGTTTTCCCAGAAGCCTGGGTAGCGCGTGAACGACAGAAAGAGCCCATCCGGTTCCA
>JBBRVX010000315.1:0-4568 GCA_038246475.1 Thermomicrobiales bacterium
ATTGCGGGATCATGTCTCGCGAGTCATCCATGCCTCTCGCTTTACCCCCAATGCTGAAGGGTTGGCAGGGAGGGCCGCCCGCGACGAGATCAATGTGGCCGAACTCCGCGAAACTCAGTTCGCGAACGTCCCCACGCACAACCTTCCAATGACCTATACCGGGAACACTGTTGTGTTCGGCATTTGCGGAAAGCGTTTCGCACGCGGGGCCGTTCCACTCGATCAGGGCCTGATGATCGAATCCGGATAGGTGCGAACCGAGGGCCAAGCCTCCGGCGCCTGTAAAGAGCTCAATGGAGCGCAAAGGCATTGCAGGAGTAACCACACATTTGTCTTGAATCAAGGACCGCGAGACTCCCACCGTGGCTTTCTCCTACGTTTCCACAAGCGGGGTCGCGAACATCTGATCGACTTCAGCCAATCATATCAGTTCAGTCAGACGCTGAATATCAAAGAATCGGTCCATTGTTCCCAGCCGCCGCGAATCAGCGTGGCCGTTGGCGCGCCGGGCGTGCCAGTGCGCGATAAGATGGCCATCTGAATCGAAGCGCTTCATGAGTCGAGAGGGCATTGGGCGATGCGCGTATTGATCTCCGCGGATGCGGAGGGGGTCACCGGGATCACGAACACGAACGAGCTGCTCTTTGGGCGGCCGCAGTACGAGTTCATGCGGACGATGATGACCGACGACGTCAACGCCGCCATCGCGGGCGCCTTCGAGGGGGGAGCGAATAGCGTCGTCGTGAACGATGCCCATTGGACGATGACCAACGTCCAGATCGAGCGCCTCGATCCCCGCGCCGATCTGATCAAAGGGTTCCACAAGCACCTCTGCATGGTCGAGGGCGTCCAGGATGCGGATGTCGTCTTCTTCCTCGGTTACCACGCCCGCACCGGCGATTCGGATGGGGTCGGCAACGAGACCATCCTCGGCCGCGAGATCGTCGAGATTCGCATGAACGGCCAGCCGGTCGGCGAGTCGGAGATCAATGCCGCGGTCTGCGGCGAGTTCGGCGTGCCGGTCGTCTTCGCCTCCGGCGACGATCTCTACGAGAAAGAGTTGCGGCGAACCCTGCCGAACGTCGAGTTTGGCTTGACCAAGTACGCCCTCGACCGCTGGACCGCCCGCTGCCTGCCACCGGCCCGCAGCCTGGCGAACATCCAGGCCGCGGCGCGACGCGCGGTCACCGGCTTCGCCGAAGGGGGAACGAAGCGCTACTCCCTCTATCGGCCAGAGGGTAGCGTCACGCTTTCGGTGACCTTTTCCTCGACCGCCGAGGCCTTGATGGCGTCGCTCGTGCCGGGCAGCATGCGGGAGACGCCGCGCACCGTCTCCTACACGGCGGAGAGCGCCGTGGCCGCCTGGAAGGGCTTTTTCGCGGTGCTCCTACTCGGCTGGTCGGCCACAGACGAGATTTACGGCTAGGTACGTGGCCTCAGACCCTCAAAGGTTCGGGCACGGTATTGGGTCTGTCGGGGCGACGCCCGCGTCGCCCGGGCCGATCCGCCACGGCGCCAACATCCCAAGAGCCGGTGCCCATCCCCTTGAGGATCGCCTGCGCGACTGCACGCCTTCGGGCTTCGAGCACATCTGCAATGACGCGGGGCATAGCGGTCATAGCCAGCGCAACTCCACCACCGCCCTGGCCACGATCAGCACCCCGGACGCTGTCACGGCCAACGCGGCGGCGGCTGGCGCGAAGCGGAGCAGCCCGGCGAAGGGACCGGCTGACGCCCGGCGCTCCAGGAAGCGGCCGGCATACAGGAAGAGCAGCCCGACGCCGGTCAAAGTGGCGGCCAGGCCCACGCTGAAGGCGATCACCACCATCACCCCGAAGCCGGCACGGCCGACTGCTACCGCGCCCAGCAGCGCCAGCAGCGCCGAGGGGCAGGGGAGCAGGCCGCCGGAGATGCCGAGCGCCAGCAGACCGCGCCAGGTCAGCCGTTCGCCCGCCGCCCCTGGCGGCAGATGGCTATGGGAATGCTCGCCATGCGAGTGAACAACCCCATTGCCGGAAACGGCGGCATGGGAGTGCGCATGGTCGTGGTCATGCTCGTGCGGATGATGGTTGTGCGCGTGATCGTGATGATGATCGTGCTGGTGGCCAAAGGCCGGCAGGCCCCGAATCCTTTGGCGCAGCACGGTCAGCCCGAGCGCGGCCACGAGCAGCCCGGACAGCAGGCTTAGCCAGGGGTAGAACTGCTCGGGCAGGATCGTCTTCGAGGCGAAGAGGATCACCAGGCCGAGCGCGAGGACCCCGGCCGTATGCGTGATCGTCACCGTCAGGCCGAGGAAGAGCGCGTGGCGGGGGGTGCCGCGGCTGCCGACCAGATACGCGCCGACGACGGTCTTGCCGTGGCCGGGGGAGAGCGCGTGCAAGGCGCCCCAACCCGCGGCGGCGAGCAGCGCCAGCAGGATGCCGGTGGTGGAGAGGGCGGCGCCGTTGACGATCTCCTCCAGCCGGTCGCCGATGCCGAAAGCACTGGGAGAGGATGAAGGCTGCGCCGCGGTGAAGGCCGGGGCGCCTGGCGCGAGCTGATAGGTGATCGTGGCGGCGCGTTCGTCGAGCGGGCTCGTCAGCAGGTCGTCCGGATAGAGGCGAAGCGCATTGGAGCGATCGCTGGCGAGCGCGGCCGCGTCATCGAGGCGGACATCCGCGCCGTTGACGGCGACGATTTCGCGCCACCCGAGGCGGTCCGCCGCGTAGTCGTTGCGAAAGGTCAGCTTCCCGGCGTCGCGCACCGAGGCAGGCAGAGGAGCGGTCAAGGTGGCCTCGATGCGGGTGGTGTCGAGTCCGGCAACGCCGGTGGTGAAGGAGAGTGAGCGCTCGCCGGGCGTCAGCGGCAGCTCGCGGCCATCCGCCGCGAGGTGGAGCAAGGGCAGCACCTCGGCCAGCTTGGCGTCGAGGTAGCGCTCGCGCTTGGCCTCCTCGATCGTGCCGTTGTCGTCGCGGTCGAGCAGGGGGCGGTCGGCGACGGTCGGCAACTCGGCCAGATCGAGCACGTAGGTGATGCGCGCCTCGCCGGCGTCGACCTCGATGCGGCTGTACTGGTTGACGCTGAAATTGCCAAGCGGATGGGCTGCCGCGCGCGAGGGTGATAGGAGACCAAGCAGGAGTGCGGCGACCATCGTCGCGAACGCCAGACGGTACGCGGTCATTGCTCCACCTCTTCTCCTTGCAGGCGTTCCAGCGTGGCACGCGCCTCGGGGACGTAGCGAACCGAGAAAAAGGGATTGATGGCCAAGGCGCGCTCGAGATGCGAAATTGCCTCGTCGTCGGTGCCCCGCGCCGCGGCGATCATCCCGGCGTGGAAGTGCATCAACGCGTTTTGGGTGCCCAGATGCAAGGCGTTCTCGCTTGCATCGGCCGCGCCCTCCAGGTCGCCAGCGCGGTAGAGAGTCCAGGCCAGCACGTCCCAGGCGACCACGCTGGGCCGCGCCGCGACCCCCGCGCGGGCACGATCGACCGCCTGAGGCAGATCTGCCGGGTCGCCATGGTCGGCGGCGTAAAGGGCCAGCTCGAGATCGGTGTCGACGCCGTTCGCGGTGTAGATCGCCTGGATGGCCTCGACCAGCGTGTATTGCGCTTCGGCGTCCCGTGGCTTGCCTGCGGCATTCAGGACATCGCCGTAGGCCACGAGAAACTCCGGCAAAGGAATCGTCTCAACGGCCTTCTCGTAGAGCGTCGCGGCGCGCTCGAGGTCGCCGCGCGCGGCGGCCACGCGTGCTTGTCCGGCCATCGCCGGGGCGTAACTGGCAACCGCGGCGATGGCCGCATCGTAGTCATACGCGGCGCCATCGAGATCACCACCATCGAAACGCAGGTTACCGAGCTGGACATGAACCCAGGCGACGTTTTCGGGGTAGCCGGAGCCAGCGACGGCGGCCTGCTCCATCGCGGCGATGGCCCCGTCGCGATCGCCCATCAGCTCGCGCAGGTAGGAGACCCGCGCGTAGGAGCCGAGGTCGGGCCGCAGATTGACCATCGCTTGCACGGTCTGCACCGCGTCGTCGTAGCGGCCCAGTTCGATCTCGGCGTCGCCAATCACGCCGTAGGTTGGGGCGTGACCGGGACTGAGGTCCAGCGCCTGCTCGCCCCAATCGAGCGCATCGCTGAACTGATGGCGGGCCAGGGCCAGGGCGCCCAAGCCAACGAGCGCATCGGCATTGTCCGCGTTGGCCTCAAGGGCTTGCTTGAAGAGCGTTTCGGCCTTCGGGTAGTAGCCAGGGTCGCCCGTTTCGCGCACCTTTTGCAGATACGCCTGACCGAGGAGCGTGGAGACCTTGCCCCTGGTGCGGGGATCTCCGTCGGTCAGCGACTCCTGGAACGAACGGATCTGGGCATCGAGCGCCGTTGGCGGCCGCTCCGGCGCGCCGGTGAGGGAATCGACGGCAGAAGGCGCGGCCGGACCGATAGCGTCCCGACCGGTCGCGCGGTCGAACAGAGGGCGCAGGTTGAAGATGCCGGCAATCAGCGCGGCCGCGAGAATCGCCGCGACGGCGACGCGTGGGAACAGCCCGTACCGCCGGGTCTGCAGAGTGAGTGATGCCTGCGCCATCCGAATTG
>JBBRVX010000316.1:0-4551 GCA_038246475.1 Thermomicrobiales bacterium
ACCCATGAAGTGGGTGGCGGGGCAGGGGGGTGAGGGCTCACCGCGGCGGCCGGAACGTATCATCCGGATTCCGTATGAGGCGCCGGATTCACGGCCGTAACCGCCGTTCCGCGACCACGAAACAGGCCGGAGCGTCCAGCCAGGTTGGCGTGGATACTTCAGCCTGTTTCGTGGCGTGGCGATGTTCCGCTCCGCGCGGACATCGAGGCCTACGGGGTGGCTGTCTCGTCCGCCTCGTCGGCAACTTCCGCTTCGGCGGTGGCCACCGCGTCCGCGACTGCCGTAGCGAGACCAGGCGTAGCCGCCATGGGCGTGGCGTCCAACTCACTCGCGGCGGCAACGGGGCTGGCGATCGTGGCGACAACCGGGCTGGCCATTGCCGCGACGGGGCTGGCCATCGCGCCCGCGGCCGGGCTCGCCATGGCGCCCGCGCCGGGCGAAGCGACGATGCCCGCCGGCTCTGCGGTCTCTCTTGTTTCGGCAGTCGCGGCGGCCGGTGCGGCGACAGTCACTACCGGCGTTGTTTCCACGACGGCAGGCGTTTGCGGCCGCAGGAAGAAGTACCAGAGGAGCGCGGCAATGGCCAGAGCCGCCAACAGCCACCAGAGCCAGTTCCTGCTCGGTTCGGGAGCAGGCGGCGGCGCCACGGTTCGTGGCGGCGGCGGTGGCGGCGGAGTCCGTGGCGGTGTTGCGTTCAATTCCACCCTTTCAGTTGGTACGGCGGCGGTCGCGGCCACCGCGGCCGCGGCTCCTGCCGCCGCTACTCCTGCTCCACCACGCGCGTGGCGGAATCCGGCCGCGAGCGCGGCCGCTTCATTGGCGAAGCATACTTCTGGATTGGTTCGATCGTAGGTTGGTTGCCCTGGATCGTGGAAGACGCGTGAAGGGAGATTTCCCTTTACCGGAAATCCGGGCGGGCAATCCCGGCCGCCAGTGGCCCGGACGGCATTCTCTGGAATCCATTCCCCGGAAAGAATGTCCGGCGACCCCTCATTCCAGCTATCGGCGTCAGGATCGTAGTAGCCGACGACGGCGTCGGGACCTTCTGCTGCGCCGAGCACCCATTCTCCAGTAGTCGGGCTCCGATAACCGGCGCGATAGCGCCTCGGTCCGCTCGTCATCGCCTTACTCCTCCCAAACGCGAAAGCCCCGCTGTGATCCTCGCGAGCGATGTCGCGAGGCAGGACGGCAAGAGCACACGCTTCTCACCCCAACACATTGTACTTCCTTCATGATGGAATGATATTTCAGGGAAAACCGCGCCACTTCACCAGTTGATGACCCGATCGGAAGAGCCGTTCGACACGACCGCGGGCACGATGCGCCGAGGATCACCCTTTGACGGCTCCCATGGAGAGGGCCCGCGCCATGTAGCGCTGGGCAAGCAGGGCCGCCAGCACCGGAACCGCCGTTGCCGCCAGGGCCCGGGTGGTGGCCGCCCCGAAGTTGACGCCGCCTCCGCTCCCGGTCGCCTGAATCAGCACCGGCAACGAGCGGGCATCGATGTAGCCGATCGCCGAGGCATACATCCATTCGTTCCAGATGAAGGCGAGGCAGAGTAACCACGAGGCGACCAGCGCCGGGGCGACCAGCGGCAGGCAGATGCGGGCGAACGACCCCCAGCGGCTGACCCCGTCCACCCAGGATGCCTCTTCCAGCTCGCGCGGGACTTCGCGAAAGGCGCCGGTGAGGATAATCGCCGCCAGCGGCAGATTGAACGTCGCATTCACGAGAACAATCCCGGCCAGGGTATCGATCAGGCCGAGACCGCGCAGCAAGAGGAGATAGGAGGGCAGGTAGACGACCGGCGGCAGCAAGCGGAGAAAGAGAAAGCCAATCAGCATCCCTGCCGCCCAGCCTCGCGGAAAGCGGAGCCGGGCGATGGCATACGCGGCCGGAGCGGCGAGAAAGACGGCCAGCGTGGCGCCGCCTGCACTCACCACAATTGAGTTTACGAAAGAAGAAAGGAGACCGGGCACGGCGAGCAACCGTTCCCAGGCCATCAGCGTCGGAGCGAACGTGACCCCCGGCAGCCAGAGATCGGAGAGCTCGGCGTCGCGCGGCCGCAGCGAAGTAACAAGCGCCCAGTAGAGGGGGAAGATGGCGAGGCAGGCCGCCAGAGCCACGGCGAACCAGGCCAGACATCTGTGCAGAGCGGCCCAAAACCGCGAGCCTGGCCGGTGTATCACCAGGTACACGATCCAGACGGTCGACCAGGCGTTCCCCATACGCACGTGTGGTCCGCCTCGTCCAAGGCGGAGATACTGTCTTTATGCAATCGACCACCCTGGCATCATCATCCCTCCTCACCCTCCATCCCCGGCCAACACCCCGGCAGCTCCTGACGCGGCGGGTGAAAGCCCTGGCACTGGAGCAGGGTCTGACGGTCTCGGCCGTGACCAGCGCGGAGGCGTTCCCGGAGCTCCTCCCTATTCTCCTCGATCGCATTGCGGCCGGTCACCTGGCCGGTCTCGATTGGTTCACGCCCGAACGCGCCGCTGCATCGTGCGACCCCACCACGCTGATGGGCAACCCGCTCTCGATCCTCTCCGTCGGCATCGCCTACTGGGGGGAGGATGGCGGCAAGCCCGACGATGGCGTGCCGCGCGGGCGCATCAGCCGCTATGCGCGGGGAACCGACTATCACCGCCTGCTGCCGGAGCGCATGCGCGCGCTGCACCAGGCCATCGAAGCGTTCGTCGGCGAATCCTTCGAGTGCCGGGTGCTGACCGACCACGCCCACATCGTCGATCGGGCCGTCGCCGCGCGCGCCGGGCTCGGCTGGTTTGGGAAGAATGCCTGTATCATCGTGCCTGGCCACGGCTCGTGGGTGATGTTGGGCGAGATGCTGCTGGCGCTCGACCTGGAGGCGGATGAACCGCTCGATCACGACTGCGGCCGCTGCCGGATCTGCCTCGATCGCTGCCCGACCGGAGCGATCGTCGCCCCGTACACGATCGACGCCCCCTCCTGCCTCTCGTTTCAAACCATCGAGCAGCGCGGCACGATCCCAGTGCATCTGCGGTCAAACCTTGGCGATTGGGTCTTTGGCTGCGATGTCTGCCAGGAGGTCTGTCCTTACACGCGCGCCGCCGCCGACGAGCCCGATCCGGCATTTCTGCCCCGCCATATCGAGAACGCCTTCCCCTCGTTAGCCGCGCTGCTGACCATGTCGAACCAGACGTTCCGCGACCGCTATCGCGGGACGGCGGTGGTGCGGGCGCGACGAGTCGGCATGGCCCGGAATGCCGCCGTCGCGCTGGGCAACATCGGCACGGAGGATGACGCCCCGCTGTTGGTGCGCACCACGCTCGGCCACGATCTGCCCTTGGTCCGCGGGCATGCCGCCTGGGCGCTGGGGCGGATCGGGGGATCGATGGCGCGTCGGGGGCTGCAAAGAGCGTGGGAACGCGAGCGCGATCCGGCGGCGCGAGCTGAGATCGGCAGCGCCCTGGAGGCGGTTGCCTGAAACCAGCTTACATGCCCATGGCGTGATAGCCGTTGTCGACGAAGATCGTTTCTGCCGTGATTGAGGCCGCCGCATCCGAGGCCAGGAAGACCGCCACGCGCGCCACCTTGTCCGCCCCGAAGTCTTCCTTCAACGGAGCGCGCTGCAGCATGGCGCCGTACATATCGGCAAAGCCGGGAATGCCGCGCGCTGCCGCGGTCTTGATGGGACCGGCGGAAATGGCGTTTACCCGCACCCGTTGCTCCCCGAGATCGTACGCCAGGTAGCGGACGGATGATTCGAGCGCGGCCTTGGCGACCCCCATGACGTTGTATTTCGGAAAGGCGCGATCGGCCCCCAGATAGGTGAGGGTGATGACGCTCCCGCCATCGCCCATCAGCGGCGCGATGCGCTGCGCGGCAGCCACCAGTGAGTAGCAACTGATGTCCATGGCCACCCGAAAACCATCACGGCTGGTGTCGATGAAGCGCCCGGCCAGCTCCGCCGCCGGGGCAAAGCCGATGGAATGGACGAGTGAATCGATGCGTCCATAATCGCGCGCCAGATCGGCGCCGAGGCGATCGATATCCTCATCGTTCGCCACGTTGCAGACGTAGCCGCGGCCGCCGTATTGCTCGGCGAGCGACAGGGCATCGCGGCCGGCCCGTTCGTCGATGTACGTCACGGCGATGTTCGCCCCGGCCTGGGCCATCTGCTCGGCGATGGCGTAGGCGATGCTCCACCGGTTCTGAATGCCCATGACCACGCAGGTCTTGCCCGCCAACAGTCCCCCGCCAGACACTGGGTTGCCGCTCTCGCTCATGCCGTCTCCTCCTCGCGCCGCGCTTGCCGCGCCAGCTTCGATTTCCTGGTGCATCATACCCGCGTGTTCGACGGCCACCCCAAGCAGGAGGAAAGCGCGTTCGTGACCGAAACTCAAGCACCCGTAACCATCGCCACCGGGATTCCGGTCTTCGATGGGCACAATGACACCTTGCTCGATCTGCCGCGCGGAGAAGGGCGCTCGTTTTTCGAGCGGTCGGAGGAAGGACACCTCGATCTGCCGCGCGCCCGCGAAGGCGGTCTCGGCGGCGGCTTCTTTG
>JBBRVX010000317.1:0-4539 GCA_038246475.1 Thermomicrobiales bacterium
CCTTCGATCCGCCCCACGAGAATATCGTCGTCGATGTTACGGATCCGGATCAGGTCATGGCCGCGGTCGCGGGGATGGACGTGGTCCTCAATCTGACCGTGATGCGGCGCGACCCGGTCGAGGCGTTTCGGGTCAATCTGCTCGGGGCGCGGCACATCATGCAGGCGGCCGTCGCGCATGGCGTGCGGCGGGTGGTGCAGACCGGGCCGATCCAGACGATCCTCGCGCACCCCGCCGGGTATGGCGCCGATTTCCACCTCGCCCCCGATGCACCGGCGCGACCAGGCGACGATCTCTATTTCCTCTCCAAGTTCCTGGGCCAGGAGGTCTGCCGGCTCTTTGCGGAAGAATATGGAATCGAAGTTCCTTGCCTCCTCTTCGGCAACTTCGTCGACGCCGCGATGCCGCCACGGCCTGGATACGTCTTCTATCCCTTCACGCTGTCGTGGGCAGACGCGGGGACCGCGCTGCGGCAGGCGGTGCGCGGCCCGGCGCTGCCCCGGCCGTTCGTGGTCATGCACCCGAATGCTGACCTGCCGCATGGGCGGTATCCCAACGACGAAGCGAAGCGGCTGCTCGATTGGCAGCCGCGAGATCTGCTGGAAGCGTTCTGGCGGCGGCGCGAGGGGGATGCATGAAAGAGCCGCAAGATGAACTCGCGGCGGGTGGGCATCGGACGCCCCCGGACTACAGCATCGCCGTGCTGGACCGGGCGCTCGATCTGCTGGAGGCGTTGGCCGCCGCGCCGGGACCGCTCGGGGTGACGGAAGCCGCCCGCCAGGTGGGATCCTCGAAGTCGGCGGCGTTCCGGGTGCTGACCAACCTGGAGCGGCGCGGCTATGTCGGCAAGGATCCGATCACGGCCCGCTACGTGCTGGGCACGCGGTTGGCCTTCCTGGGCGAGCGGTCGCTGGAAACACTCGATCTGCGGCAACTGGCGCGGCCGAGCATGGAAGCGTTGCATCGCCAGTTTGGGGAGACGGTCAACCTCGGCGTGCTGATTGGGCCTGAGGTGGTCTACATCGACATGATCGAGAGCGAGCATGGCCTGCGGATGGCCGCGCGCGTGGGCGCGCGCGACCGCGCGCACTCAACCGCGCTGGGTAAAGCGATGCTCGCGTTTCTGGCCCCGGATCGACGAGAGCTGATCCTGGGCCGGCCGCTGGCGCGGCTGACGGAGCGGACGATTACCGATCAGGCCGCTTTGAGGGCGGAGTTGGCGCGGGTGCAAACCCAGGGCATGGCCGAGGACAACGGCGAGAACGAGATCGGCGCTCGTTGTGTGGCGGCGCCGATTTTCGACCATGGCGGGGGGGTGATCGGGGCGATCAGTCTCTCGGCGCCAGAGAGCCGCCTCGATGACAAGCGGACCTTCGAAGCGGGCGAAGCGGTGAAAGCCGCCGCTCGCGCCGTGACGGAGCGGGTCGGCGGTCATGCCCTGGTGTCCAGGTAGGCGGCGGTGGCTCGAGGCGATGACGATGGCGAGGGATCGCGGCTACCGGCACGAGCGTTCGCGGGGAACTACGAGATGCCTCTGTAGGTTTCCTCGGCATGACACCCGCGGGTAGTTCGGCTCTGAGGCGATGACACTAGCGGATTCCGGGGCAAACCAGAAGGAGCAGCGATGCGGTTGATTACCGGCGGGATGATGCACGAGACGCACAGCTTTTCGGCTGAGCCGACGACGGTCGAGACCTTCGATATCCTGGCTCGCGGCGACGAGCTGCTCGCCTTCGCGGGAACGAATCACTCCGTGGGCGGCGTCATCGATGCCTGCCGGGAGCAGGGGATCGAACTGATCCCTACGTTCTACGCCGGCGAGATGTCGACCGGGATTCCGGACCGTCAGACGTTCGATACGCTCTGCGATGAGCTTTGCGGGCGCATCGCCGCCGCCTTGCCCGCCGATGGGGTGGTGCTGACCCTGCACGGGGCGATGGTGGCCGATGACTTCCCCGACGCCGAGGCGGAGATCGTGCGCCGCGTGCGGGAGGTGGTCGGCCCCGACATGCCGATCGCGGTCACGCTCGATCTGCACGCCAACATCGGCCAGGCGATGGTCGATGGGGCGAACATCGTCACGTGCTTCGACACCTACCCGCACATCGACGCCGCCGAACGGGCTAAAGAGGCGGTGACGTTGCTGGCGCGGGTCATTCGCGGCGAGATTACGCCGACGATGGCGTTGGCCAAGCCGCCGCTGCTGCCCGTACCACAGGCGATGGCCACCGCCGAGGGGCCGTTCAAGACGATATTCGACCGCGCCCACGCGATGGAGGAATCGGGTGAGGCGCTGACGGTGACCGTGGCCGGGGGATTCCCCTACGCCGACATCGCCGACGCGGGCGTGGGCTTCCTGGTGACCACGGACAACGATCCCGTGGCGGCGCGCCGCCTGGCCGATGAGCTGGCCGCGCTGGCCTGGTCGCTGCGGCACGAGATGGTGATCACAAACACGCCGCCAGCGCAGGCCGTGGCGGAAGCGATGGCCTATCCCGGGGGGCCAGTTATGCTGGTCGATGTCGGCGACAACATCGGCGGTGGAACGCCCGGCGACGGGACGGTGCTGCTGGATGAACTGCTGAAACAGGGCGCGCATGATGCCGTGGTGGTGATCGCCGACGCCGAGGCGGCGAGGGCCGCGCATGCCGCGGGGGTGGGAGCCACCGTGCGCCTGACGGTGGGCGGGAAAACCGATCGGCTGCATGGCAATCCTGTCGCAGTCGAAGGGCGCGTGCGGCTGCTCAACGATGGCTGCTGGGTGCATGAGGGGCCGGAGAATGCCGGCGTGCCGGTGGAGGTTGGTCCGACGGCGGTGCTCCGTTGTGGCGGCGTCGATCTCGTCCTGACCTCGCGCAAGTGCATGCCGGGCGACCAACAGCAACTGAAGTCGGTCGGCATCGATCCGCTCCGCCAGCAGATCATCGTGGTCAAGGCGGCGGTGCGCTGGCGGGGCGGCTTCGAGCCGATCGCGGCACACGCCATCTACGTCGACACCCCCGGCCTGGGCAGCGTCGACCTGCGCCGCTTCGACTACCAGCACATCCGGCGGCCGATCTTTCCGCTCGACGCGGACGAGGGGGATAGGGGGTAGGGGGATAGGGGGGTAGGACGACGGGAGATCCACGGGCGGCGTCCCGTCGTTCTACCCCCCCCAACCCCCCATCACCAACGTCCCGGCACCGGCGCCGCTTCCTGCGCGCCGGGCCAGGGGGGCATGGTGCACATCACAAAACGCAGCGGCTCCGGGCCGATGGTGCGGAACTGGAAATGCGTGCCGCACGGGATGGTGAGCGCGCTCCCTGGCTGCACGTCGACGATCTCCTCCTGGCCGTCGTGTTTGCGCCAGACCTGTCCCCGGCCCTCGGTGATGTACCAGACTTCCTCGACGGTGCGATGGGTGATGGCGACTGACACCCTCCCTGGCGGGAGCGTGCCGTGCACCATGCTGCCGCGAGAGGTGCTGACCAGCAGCCGAATTTCCGATGTGTCGGGCGCGAGCACGTCGTACGCATCGCCCAGTTGCCTCGTGGCGAACATGACAATCTCCCCGTGGGCTATCAGCTATCGGCTATCAGCTATCGGCTATCGGCTTTCAACTTTCGGCTTCTGGAGCACCCTCGTCCTTGCCGTCTTGCCGTCTTGCCGTCTTGCCGTCTCCCTCCCGACTTCCGACTTCCGACTCCCGACTCAATAGCTCCACTCGATCGGCACATCGATGATCGTCGGGCCGTTGTGCGTGCTGGCTTCGATTACGGCGGCTTCGAGCGCTTCCGGCGAAGTGGCGCGCACGCCGGGAATGCCGTAGGCGGCGGCCAGCTTCACGAAGTCGGGGTTTTCCAGATCGACCGCGATGTAGCGGCGGTCGTAGCGCATGGCCTGATCCATCTTCACCGCGGTGTAGGTCGAGTCGTTGAAGATGACGATCGGCAGGCTGACATTGAACTGCTTGGCCGTGGCCAGCTCGTGCATGGTGAACTGGAAGCCGCCATCGCCGACGATCGACACGACCATCTTGTCGGGCTGAGCGATCTTGGCCCCGATGGCCGCCGGCATGGAGAAGCCAAGGGTGAGGTAGCCGGCGGGCACCAGAAAGGTGCGCGGGTGGTAGCAGGGGAAGTGCTTGGCGGCGGCGTAGGTCATCATCGTGGTGTCGTTGACGAGGATGGCGTCGCGCGGCATGGCCCGCCGCAGGGCCGCCAGATAGGCGGCGTTTTCCGACCCGAACGCCGTTTCCAGGGCGCCATCGCGTGCCCTCGCGACCTCGGTGGCACTCCAGCCACTCATGCTGACATCGGCGGCGGCGAGCGCTTCGGCCAGCGCCTCCGCGCTCTGGCGGGCATCGGCCACGATGGCCCGGCTGGGCCGGTAGTTGCGCTCGATCTCTTCCGGATCGACGTCAATGCGAATGAGCGTTGCGGGCAGGCGCATGGCGCCGTCCTCGGTCTCGGCGCCGCCCAGCTTGGAGCCGAAGACAAGCGCGGCGTCGGCCTTGCGCAACAGCGCATCGACCGGGTTTCCGGCGCCCCACAGGTTGCC
>JBBRVX010000318.1:0-4535 GCA_038246475.1 Thermomicrobiales bacterium
ATACTTGGGTTAACCGAAGCTCAACAGGAACGGTTTCTTAAGGCTTACGATGTTGCGAAGAGCGTCCTTCGCGAGCTCGGTATCTTCCCGGCCAAAGGGAGTGAGGAGCAAGAAAGGTTCGCGCTCGAACTGGACGAATTTGAGCGCGGTTACCCGCGTTTGACGCTTCCCTTGATGATCGATGTAGTTACCGCTTGCCACAACATTGTAGACAACGCCCCAGTTGATCCACGGACTCCCGAACTGCAGAGCGACGAAGCAAAGGGCATTCTGCAACGGCATATCCAGGCGCCGCAGATTCAGAAGAATGCGATTTCTTGGCGTGCTTTGCTTGGTCGCCTGTGGCGGCTCAGCCGGATCAAGGTTTTCGATCCCCCCACGGGGGAGCGTCCTCTCAACTATGGGGATTTGTTGATTCCCGGGGTGGTCTCGATCATCGACCTCTCTGATTCGGGAGCGTCGGAACTGACGAACATCGTGATTGCGGACCTCTTGAGAGGATTGCAGTCCACGCAAGACGAGGCGTATATCAAGTATGAGAGGTCGATACGTGAAGGAACGGCGGCCACCTTGCCAACCCGAGTGCTGCTTGTGATCGAAGAGGCGCACGAGTTCCTAAGTTCCGAGCGAATCGACAAGATGCAGATCTTGTTCCAGCAGGTTGCTCGTATCGCCAAGCGTGGCCGTAAACGGTGGCTGGGTTTGGTGTTCGTCACTCAGTTGCCCCAGCAGCTCCCGGCACAAGTCTTTGGACTCGTTAACTCCTATGTCTTGCACAAGATTTCTGATCCACAGGTCGTTAGTACCCTCCGGCGAACAGTTAGCGGCATTGACGACAGTCTTTGGAAGCGGTTGCCTGGCCTTGCACCCGGACAGGCGATCGTCTCGTTCCCGCACATGACACGACCGCTGCTGGTTTCGATCGATCCCACGCCCGCCAAACTTCGTCTCGTCGATTGAGTCTTGCGCATGGCGTGGAGCAGGAAGTGGCCCGGCCGTCCGCCTGACTACATCACCCCGCCGCCATTTGGCGACAAAGTCTGCCCGATATAGAGACTGGCCGCGGGGGAGGCGAGGAAGACGGCCGTGGCCGCGACTTCATCGGCTTCGGCGAAGCGCTTGAGCACCTGGGCCGAGAGCTTCGCCGCTGCCCATTCCGGGTCCTTGGCGCGCTCGGCCAGCATCTCGGTGCGCAGCGGCCCGGGGGCGATGGCGTTGACCCGGATGCCATGCGCGGCGACCTCCCGGGCGACGGAACGGGTGAAGGCGTGCACCGCTCCTTTGGAGGCCGCGTAGTGCGCCAGCCGGGCTACGCCCAATTGCGCGGCCCGCGACCCGATGTTGATGATGGTCCCATGCTTCCGCGCGATCATCGCCGGCAGCACGGCCCGCGTGCAAAGGAAGACCCCCGTGAGATTGACCGCGAGCATGCGGTCCCACGACGCCAGGGTCATCTTCGTGATCGGCGCTTCGCCGGAGATGCCGGCATTGTTCACCAGAATGTCGAGCTTACCGGAACCCGCCAGAACCGTGGCCACTATCGCCGCCACGTCGCTTTCGCGGGAAACATCGGCGGCGACGACCTCCGACGCTCGACCCAGTGCCCGCACCGCGGCGGCGGTCTCCTCCGCCCCGGGCGATGCCTCCAGCTCGTTGATCCAGACATCGGCGCCGGCGGCGGCCAAGGCCACGGCGATGGCTCTGCCCAAACCCCGCCCGGCGCCGGTCACGAGCGCCACCTCGCCGTCGAGTCGAAACAGGTCCTTCTTCATGTTGGGATCGTGCTCCTGGATGCCGCGTCAAAGCATTCGTGTCATCCTGACGAAGGAGGAAGCTTGTTCTTTCTCGCGTACGGTCGCCCCGATCAGCCGAGATCCTTCCTTTGTCAGGATGACACATTTAGCGTGTCGCGGCGCCGAGGGAGGATTGGGTTCGTTACGACGCCAGCTCGCGCATCACCGCGTAAAGGGGCGCCTTCTCTTCGAAGCCGATGCCGGGTGAGCCGGGCAGGGTGACGTAGCCATCGACGACCGGGATGGCGTCGGCGAAGCCGCCGAAGGGCTGGAAGATGCCGGGGTACGATTCGTTGCCGCCCAGCCCCAGCCCCGCGGCCATGTTCAGCGAGAGCTGGTGGCCGCCGTGCGGCACCACCGTGCGCCACGACCAGCCATAGTCGGTCAGCATCGCCAGCATGCGCAGATATTCGACCAGGCCGTAGGAGAGCGCGCAGTCGAATTGCAGCACGTCTTTCTCCGGCCGCATGCCGCCGTAGCGGATCAGGTTGCGCGCGTCCTGAAGGGAAAAGAGGTTCTCGCCGGTCGCCATGGTGTGCGGGTAGATCTGGCTTAGCCGCGCTTGCAGCTCGTAATCGAGCGGATCGCCGGCCTCCTCGTACCAGCGCAAGGTGTAGGGGGCCAGGGCCTCGGCGTAGGCGGTCGCCTCGGCGAGGTCGAAGCGTCCATTGGCATCGACCGCCAAGCGGCTGCCATCGCCACCGACGACCTCCAGCACCGCCTCGATACGGCGCAGATCCTCGTCCAACGGCGCCCCGCCAATTTTCATTTTGACCGTCTGGTAGCCCATGTTGAGATAGCCGCGCATCTCCTCCTGCAGCGCGCCCAGGTCCTTACCGGGCTGGTAGTAGCCGCCGGCGGCGTAGACCCACACCTTCTGGTCGGTTTTGCCGTTCCGGTAGCGATCGGCCAGCAGGCGATAAAGGGGCTGCCCGGCGATCTTGGCCACGACATCCCAGATCGCCATGTCGATGACGCCAACCGCAACCGAGCGCTCGCCATGTCCTCCCGGCTTCTCGCCGGTCATCAGCGCGGCCCAGACCCGGTGCGGATCGAGATTGTCGCCGTCGTCAGCAATCAGCGACGATGGATCGGCTCTCAGCAGGCGGGGAATGAAACGGTCCTGCAACAGACCGCGCGGCGCATAGCGCCCGTTCGAGTTGAACCCATAACCGATGACCGGCCGCCCCTCCCGTTTCACGTCGGTGATGACCGCCACGACCGAAACGTCCATCTTGGTGAAGTCGATGTAGGCGTTCTTGATCGTCGAGGAGATCGGCACGGTGGTTTGACGAACATCCACGATCTTCATGGACTCTCCTGCTTTGTGTTGCGCGCGGAAGTCGCTAGTGGCGATCGCGCCGGGATTATCGTGGCGGAAGGTACTGAAGGCGAGGCCGGCGGTTCCCATTCCCGGCGACGGAGCAGTCAATGCGGGCGCGCTCTGCCACCTGGCCGTGCGCATCGCGCCGCGGCAGTGGCAACGGATCGAACGTGAGCGCGTGCAGCAGGTTCCGCGCAAGATACCGCGCGTCCATCGCATGGTCAGCGCGGCCGAGCAATGTCGCTCTCTCCTGGAAACCCGGAGTGCCGAAACCCGCGACGCCGTTTCGAGCGTTTAACCTAGTGCAACGAGGAAATGGTTCGCGACGGCGTACGCACGGCGAACCCATCAAGGGGTGCATGATGGATGGCAAACAGCTCGACTCGATCGCCCGGGCACTTGCGCGGCAGACACCGCGACGAACCCTCTTCGGCGGCATCATCGGAGGCGCATTCGCCCTCTTCGCTGGCGTCACGGCCGCTCCGGCCAAGCGGCGCAGCCAGCGAACGCGGCGCGACGGCCGGGATGGCGAGGAGAGTATTGCGCCGGGGACCCAGGTTGGCGGCATCTGGGACTCCACCATCGACATCTGTCATTTCAACGCGGAAACCGGCGGCTACGAGGTGATGGCCGTCAGCACGCCGACCTTGCCCGACTACCTGAACCAAGGTGACACGCTCTTCATCGATTGCTGCGTCAGCGCCGACTGCAAGGCGCGCCCCTGTATGATCCCCTCCGGTTGCATCGAGGGCGCCTGCATGTACGACCCGGCCGAAGGAGCGCCGTGCGATCTTGGCGACGGCACGACCGGTGTCTGCGATGCCGACGCCATGTGCGTCTCCACCTTTGTGGGTGAACCGGTGGGGGTGGCGTAGCCCTTTCGCGGTCGTTTAGAGCAGGCATTGCTGACCACACGGAGAGTCCCGGCGAAGAACGCCGGAACTCTCTTTTGGCCGTTCTGCAGGAGGATCAGGTCGGGATGATCGTCACGCCGTGGGCGTCGCCGCCGCGGCCCCCTCCCCCTCCTGAATCTGTTGCAGCAGCGCGAGGCCGTTCATCTCGGACCAACTTTCGATGATCTTTCCGCAAGAGAGCCGGTAGATGTTGATCCCGGACATCGTCGTTTCCTGGCCAGAAGGGGGCAGGCCGAGGAACTCGCCCTCGTTCGTCCCCGTTCCTGACCAGCGCACGACCACCGTGTCGCCATCGGCAAACGCGCTGTCCACGGTCAGCGCCATGTCGGGAAAGGCAGCGATCTGCCGGCCAACCCCTTGCTTGAGCTCCTCGACACCATGCGTATCGGGGAACGAAGCGCCATGGTGCACGATCCCCGGGTGCGCGATTTCATCCAGAACATCAAGCTGCTGGTTGCTCCAGACCTCATCCGTCCAGCGGGTGGCGACGGCCAGGTTCGCCTC
>JBBRVX010000319.1:0-4461 GCA_038246475.1 Thermomicrobiales bacterium
CGGCTCTCGACGCTGGGGCATCAACCTGAACTGGTCCGACACGCCCGTTTATGAATGGAAGTTCCTGGGCGGGACAACGGGCACAACGATCAATCATCGGGCGATGGTTTCGCTGTTCAACGCATCGGCCCCGCAACCAGAATCCGCGCCGTGGTGCAGCAAGAAGGGCTCGGCCGTCGTCTACGGCTGGCGGCCATTCGGCATCAATCTCGTATGGGACCCGCCTGGAGTCTATTACCGCGACCTGGTAGACCTGGTGCCATATGGAGGCAAGACGAACAAGCTGCTCTGCGGCTAGTTCGGATCCGCCAGAAGCCTTCGCCTCGGAGCACGTGAAAGAGGGGCCGTCCACCGAGCAGGAGGTGGACGGCCCCTTGCGTTCGCATACACCTCTGTTCACGCCGAAACATGCGGGGTTTCGTCCCGTTCAGGAACGTGGACCCCTCCTGGTTTTCGCCTGCGAAGCCGTGAACAACGTTCGACGCGAGCCGCTCAGTCCTTGCGGCATTGGTCGTTCTTGCAGGTGAAGTTGTTGCAGCAGTCGCTGCTCCGCTTGCAGCGGTCGCCCTGCTTGCCACACGATCCGCTGCTGTCCTTGCTCCGGCACTTCTCGTTCTTGCACGTAAAGTTGCTGCAGCAGTCGCCCTTGCTCTTGCACCGGTCTCCATCCTTGCCGCAGTTGCCGCTGGTGTCCCTGGGGCGGCACTTGTCGTTCTTGCATTTGAAATCGCTGCAGCAATCGCTGTTGTCGTTGCAACGGTCGCGGTCCTTGCCGCACGCTTCGGCGTCGACCTGCGCCAGCGCCCGGCGGGCGGCGAGGGCCGCCAGCGGCCCGGCGGTGAGCCCCGCGCCCAGGAACTTCAGCGTGTCGCGCCGCGATCGTCCCCCGAGCACCCGCGTCCACCGGTCAAACTGTCGATCGTCCATGATCCATACCCTTCCCCGTTCGGAACGCGCTGGCGATTGCGCCCCCCGTCTCGATCCAACGTCCCGCCCATCTGCGGTCCGCCATCCTCATCGCGCTTCGACCGGCAGGCGGCCGGACACGATGACCTATCGACTGTACGTCTGGAACGCTCTGATGAGGGCTATCGGGATCTGAAAGGGGGCGAGCAGCGCTGCTGCTCCGCCGCCTGAACGCTTCTGGAACGGACCGCGCCGTCGTGTTCCGCCCCATGTGATCGGGCTTTCGTCGATCCAGCGGGACGACGTGCAGCCTGCCGCGTCGCGCCAGCGGCGTTCCCGCCTCCAGATGGCGCCATAGGCCCACCCCCTCAGTCCATCAGCTCGATGATGCGCCCATACGCCGCGATCGTTTCCGGCGTGCAGGGGGCCAGGCTCGCCATGAAATGCCGGAACCCCGCCTCCTGGAAGCCGTGCAAGGTCTCCGCGATCGCGGCCGGTTCGCCGCCGATCATGTTCTTGCCGTCCCCTTCATAGCCAGGCATAGTGATGTTGCCGCCCACCGTGCGCACGATGCTGTCCGGATTTCGGCCCACGTCCGCGCAGGCGCGGTCCAGCTTCGCCATCTGTTCCACCGTCTGGCTCGCCTCCGTGTGCCAGACCGTGTTCCAGGCGTCGGCATAGCGGGCGGTCAGCCGCAGCATCCGCTCCCCACTCGTGCCGACAATGATCGGCGGGCCCTCCGCTCGCGGGCCGCGCGGGCGATTGACCGCTCGTCGCGCCTGAGAATAGGTCCCGGAATAGTCGACTTCGCCCCGCGCCAGCAGCGGCTGGATAATTTTGATGGCCTCCTCGAAGCGGCTGACCCGGTGATCGAACGGGTAGCCAAACATCTCGTATTCCGGTTCGTGCCAGCCCGCGCCCAGCCCCAGAATGAAGCGGCCGCCGCTGATCTCGTCGATCGCTTCGGCCATCTTGGCGGTGACCCCCGCGTTGCGAAAGCCGGTGCAGGCCACCATCGTACCGAGCGCGATCCGGTCCGTTGCCGCGGCGATGCCCGCGATGATTGTGAAACACTCCCAAGCGCCGACAGGATCAAAGTCCGGCGGCCACTGAAAGACGAAATGGTCGGGGTACCAGGCGATATCGACGCCGGCATCATTGGCGGCCCGGGTCATGGCTGCCAGCTCGGCGAACGTCGGCGCTTTGCCCCCTGGCGACCCTTCGCTCATCGGCAACATCAGGCCGAACTGCATCGGCGTGCGTCCCTCCGGCCAGCGGCCAGTGGGAAAGGCGGCGTTCGCGCCGGCACGCGTCGGGTCCTGATCATCTTCGCGCGGGGTCATGCACACTCCCTCCAGAGTTCGAGATCGTTGAGACGGTGAGCTGCACCAGGCAGCAGTATGCCGCGCATGACGTCGGCCGCCCGCAATGCACGTCTGTCCTGGTGCGGTAGCGTATGATGATGCTTCGCGCAGCGACGCGTAGGACGGATCGTGGCTTCGACCGTCGAGATCGGCGTGGGCAGTCGGCATCACCCGTATGTACGGTAGGGCAAAGTCCGCGTGATCGATTCTTCACATACGCCTGCCGCCCATCGCACGCCGGACGAGTTGCTCCGCGAGAGCGAAGAACGCTTTCGGGCCGTTTGGGAGGCGACCTCCGAGGCCATTGCCCTCTCCGCGCCCGATGGCGTCGTCCTCGCCGTAAATCCGGCCTACTGCACCCTTTACGGCTACTCCATGGAAGAGCTGGTCGGCCGCCACTTCGCTATCATCTATCCCGAGTCAGCACGCGCGGACGCTGCCGAGCAGTATCGCGCCATCTTCGCCGATCCTCTTCCTCCGACCAGCTTTGAAGCACGGGTGCAGCGCGCTGACGGGAGCGAACGGGTTGTCGAGGCCCGGGCCGACTTCATCGTTCGTGATGGCGAGCGCGTGGCTATGGTTTCCACCCTGCGCGACATCACCGATCGCTACCTGGCCGAGGCGGCGTTGGGGACAAATGAGGCCCGCTATCGCGCCCTGTTTGAAACCATGGACGAGGGCTTCTGTATCATCGATGTCTTCTTTGACGACCAGGGTGAGCCCTTCGATTACCAGTTTGTCGAGGCCAATCCGGCAGTGGAGCGGCATACCGGGCTGCATGACGTTACCGGAAAACGGATGCGCGATCTCGCTCCGGACCTCGAGACATTCTGGTACACCACCTACGGCCGGGTGGCTGCCACTGGCGAGCCAGAGCGCGTCGTGCATCAAGCCGAGGCGTTGGGTGGGCGGTGGTTCAATGTCTACGCCTTCCGTATGGGCGGGGACGAAAGCCGGCGCGTGGCGGTGGTGTTCACCGACATCACCGAGCGCAAACGGTTGGAACAGAGCCAGCAGGACTTTATCGCCATGGCCAGCCACGACCTCGCTGGTCCCGTCACGGTCCTGCGCGCCCGTGCCCAGCTGATGCGCCGCCGCAAGTCCTACGATGAAGAGAGCGTCGATGCCATCATCGAGCAGACGGGTCGCATGGACCGCCTGCTCAATGACCTGCGCGAGCTCGTCCAATTGGAAGCAGGCCGGCTGCCGCTCAACCGTCAGTCTGCCGATCTGGCGAGTTTGGTCCGCGAGGCCATGGAGCGCGCCCAACTCCAGACGACAATCCATCAACTCTCCCTGACCGCGCCGGCGGAGCCAGTGATCGGCGCCTGGGATCGCAACCGTCTCGAACAGATTCTTGACAATCTCCTTGGCAATGCCATCAAGTACTCTCCCCGCGGCGGCGCCGTGGCGATCGAGATCGCGCTCGCCGGAGATCAGGCGCATATCAGCATCACCGATGAGGGGCGAGGGATCGAGGCCGAGGAGATTCCCCGTCTCTTCGAGCGGTTCTACCGCGGGCATCAGGTTTCCGGCGCCACGGGACTCGGCTTCGGGCTCTATATCACCCGCATGCTGGTAGAAGCCCACGGGGGATCCATCTCGGCGGCCTCCGCCCCGGGCGTCGGGAGCACCTTCACCCTGACACTGCCGCTTCTTCCCCCACCTGCCTCGGAAGACCGGGCTACGGAGCGCCAGTTACTCTCTGTCGAGTAACCTGCTCCGCCCGACGTGCCCCGCCGGCGCGAACATCGTTTTATTCGTGCCGGTAGCCGGCAGCCGCACACTGATCTGATGGTGGCCCCTCTCTTGCGAAGTAAAGAGAATCACTTGCCGTGGTCTTGTCTCGCGGGGCCTTCTCACGTGCACGGACAAGAGGAGTTTCATGCCGCCCACCCTTCTGGTTGTCGATGACGAAGCAGCACTCCGTGGGGTTATCGTCGAGGTGCTGCGAGACGAGGGCTATTTCGTGCAAGAGGCTTCAAATGGCAAGCATGCGCTGAGGATTGTCGACGCGACCACCATCCACCTTGTGCTCAGCGATGTGCGCATGCCAGGCATGAGTGGATTCCATCTTGCCACCGAGCTCAGGCGCCGCTCACCCGCGATTTCGATCATCCTGATGAGCTGCGACCGGCACACGCCGAGCGGCGACCCCACCCCATTTCTCGATAAGCCGTTTGAGCTCGAC
>JBBRVX010000320.1:0-4367 GCA_038246475.1 Thermomicrobiales bacterium
ATCTCTTTCTTCATCACACCATGGTCGGCCAGGAGTTGCTCGCCGAGGGCGACCGCATTTCGTTCACGGTCGGGTACGGCCTGAAGGGCGAGCGCGCCGAGGATGTTCGCGTGGTCGAGCGTGGAGGCAACCAGCCGCGCGACCGGCGGCCGCGGGAGTTCAGCGATGGCGGGTATGCGCCGCGCCGGTCATCAGGGTATGGCAATGGCGGGAGCGCACCTGGTGGTTACGGCAGCGGAGGTGGATCGTTTGATCGCCGGCCATCGGTCGATCCCGCGACGCTCCCGTTGATGGAAGGCGTCGTTCGCCGCTTCGATACCGAGCGCGGATTCGGCTTCATCAGCTCGACAGGTTCAGCTGACGATGTCTTTTTCCATGGATCGGTCGTGGTTGGCGGCGAGGTTCATCAGGGAGACTCCGTCGAGTTCCGGCTTGGCCAGGGGCAGCGCGGCCCCCGCGCGCAGGAAGTCAAACCCGTGGGGCACGATCGCTCGTGAGCGACCCGCCGCCGTCCGCGGCGCCTGGCATCTGGGAGCGGGAAGACAACGGACCGGCGCTACCGCCGGCGCGGGGTTGCCCGCTCCCATCACGGGTTCGCGCCCGTGGCAAGACGCTGCTGAACCAGCAGTTCTGGCTGTGGGGTCAGGATGTGCGCCGCGACGGGAATCTGCTAGTGCGCTTCGGTTTTGAGCTGCTCCGGCGGCCTGCCGGGATGCAGGGCAGCAATCTCTACGTGCTGCCAGACGAGCAGATTGCCCTCTGGGGATTTGGCCTCCTCGCTCGCTGGCCCGAACGTCCGCCGATTTACCTCGGCCGCTTTCGTTTCGAGCCGCGCATCCCTCCTCCTGGATTTGATGCGCGCCAGGTTTGGCAACCCGACGGGGTTTCTCTCCTGACGTCGCCTGTCGGAGCGAATGCCTGGGCCGCGACGCTTCGCCCGACGCTGGAGACTTCGCTGGGTCGCTGCATACGAGAGGTGGGTGCAAGCGGTCACCAGCCCGGCCTATCGTCACGAGTGCCTGGCACGCTGGCCTCATCCCGCATGCCCGGCGGCCCTCATCGCCGAATCTCGGTGCACGCTTGTCGAGGACTGCGCGCGCTCCCTGGGGAACGACGTCGCGGGGTGGGCCGGAAACACGCCGTCGCTGGTTCATCGTTAGCGGTCGGGGGGCGAAGTGGGCGCGGGGCGAGGCGCTTCCAGCACCATTTACCTCCCCTTCGCTTTACTCATCGAGCCGCCGCAGGGTCATCGTTTCCGAGGCGCCGCCGTTGCGCCAGATGTCATCGCTGGCGGCGGCGAACTCCTTGAGCCCCCCGGTAATGGTGGCGAAGAGGTTTCCCGGCATGAAGCCTTCCGGCCCATGCAGGTAGTTGTTGCGTCCGTAAAAGACGGCGAGGTCGACGAGGCCATTGGCGGCCTGCTCTTTCACCTCGGCGGGTACGGGCGTGCCCGGCGGAATGAAGAAATAAAGCAGGTCTCCGGGAATGGGAAACACTGTGCCGTTCTCGCGGCCTGGCTCTTCGGGAGCAAACGGCTCGGTGAGCATGAAGATCTCATTGTTGGCGAACTTGGCATGCCAGACGGGCCCTGATTGCGGCAGCGCGTTCCAGACCGCCGCGCAGGTCCTGGGGGCTTCCTCTTCCATCAACTCGGCGACCGCGCGGATACCCCGCTGCTCGAGCATAATCTCAATTCTGCGGGCCATGCTCTTCTCCACCCTCGCGATCCTCGACAACCGCCTCAGCCAGGCAACCGCGATCCCGCTCCACGACTCCTAGAACGCGCGCAGCTCCCATGAACTGCGCGACAGGATCTCATGTCCGGTCCCGGTCACCGCCACATTCTGCTCCACCTGATAGATGCCGTGGTCCAGCACAAGCGCCGGTTCGACGGTGATCACCATACCTTCGTCGAGGATGGTCGCATCCGCGAGCGAGATATCCGGCGGTTCGGTGCTTTGCAAACCGAGCCCATGACCAATGCGGCCCGACTCGAAGGGCGTGAACCCCGCGGACGCCAGATTCTCGTTCACGGCCACCACCACGCCGCGCACGGGGGCGCCCGGCTGGATGGCCGCGATGCCAGCCATGGTCGCGGCATGGACGGTCTCCTGCACCATCACCTGTTCCGGCGTGGGGCCGCCGAGGACGGCAGCGCGATCGAAATCCGCCTTGTAGCCGTTCACGACCGCCGAGACATCGAACCAGACCATGTCTCCGCGTTCCAGGCGGCGATCACGCGGCACGCCAAACGTGCGGTGATACTGGCCGCGGCCAGAAGTCATCATGATCCAGTCGATGCGATCGGCGCCCGCGGCCAGGAGCAACTGGCCCAGCCGGCGGGCCATGTCGCGCTCGGTCATCTCAGGCCGAAGCTCGGCGAAGAGGTGCGCGAACGCGGCGTCAGTGACCCGGCAGGCGTCGCGCAGGCACGCGATCTCGGCGGGCGACTTGCGCATCCGCACCGCCCAGATCGCGGGCGCAGCATCGACGAAACGCGCCTCGGGAAGGGTTTCCTGGAGCCGCTGAAAATCGCACGGGCTGATGCCCAGGCGCTGCTCGTGGCCGAGCTCGGAGCCGATGCGGGCGTCGTGCAAGCCAAGGTCGCCGAGGGCGGCTACCAGCGTGGCAACCGGGGCTTCGCCGATCGCCTCGGCGGGGTAGATCTGCTCGATCCAGGACTCGGCGCGCGCTTCGCGGGCGAGCGAGGCCGGCACGATGAGGGCGGGAGGCTGCTCGCGCGGGAGCAAGGCGATCAGGTTCCGGCTGAAACTGACCCAGGGGTGCGCGGCGATGTAGCCGGTGAAGTAGTTGAAATTCGCCTCACTCGTCACCAGCAGGGCATCGGCATCGATGCGCGTCAGCTCGTCGCGCAATCGGGCGTATCGCTGCTCGAACTCGGCTCTCGGAAAATTCACCTTCGCTCCCCACGCCGCGACCTCGCCTTGCCGCCCTCGGGCAGCGGTGATCGTATGAGGCGTGGGAGAGGATTGCAATGCCGAGGCGAGAAGGCGCTGACGTTCTGGTCGTGGTTTCGGAGCGAGACCTCAGCGCTCCGGGATCACGTTTCGTCGCCACTCCCGGCGTCCATCGCTTCGGCGATGCGTTTGATCCGCGCCAGGCGGGCGTCCCAGGCCGCGGCGAGGTCGGTGATCCATTGCGCCGTGGCCGCGAGCGGCGCGGCGCGGACCACGTAGCGCTTCTCGCGGCCGTCGCGGTAGCTGGTGATCAGGCCGGCCCGATCGAGCAGCGCGAGATGCTTCGCCACCGCCTGCCGCGAAACCGGCAGCTCGGCGGCGAGCATCGTCGCCGTGGCTTCGCCGCGTATGGCGACCGTGTCGAGGATTCGCCGCCGGGTGGGATCGGCCAGGGCGGTCAGCACCCGCTCAATCTCGTCGGCCTGCTCGCTCATCACCGCCTCGTCAGGACGCCAGGCGGCGCGTCTCGCCGTGCCACCCGAACGCTCGTGGCGCCATTCCTCGCCGCTGACCACTCGTGGATGACGACCGGATTTGCGTCTCCGGCAGGCTTCGGGATGCCGTCGCCTCGGATCGGCTATAGCCAATTCTGCCTATATCAGTCCGCTTCTGGCCGCTGTACGGTAGATACCGCGCTGCCGCCCTCTCCCAACGCGACGCACGAGCGGCCCGTGGGGCGGCTGGCATCCGAACAGGAGCATCATCATGACAGCGAATCCGTTCCGGTCCCTTGGCCTTGCCCTTGGCTCGACACGTTCCCGGCGCGCCACGATCGGGCTGGCGCTTGGCGCGTTCGCTTTGCTGGAGCGTGACCAGGCCGGCGCCAAAGGCAGGAAGAAGAAGAACAAGAAAAAGCATGAAAAGACCCGCGCCGATGTGACCTGCCCCGGCCCGGGACTCGGCACACTGGGCCTCTTCATGGAGAACCGCATCGGCCAGGTCTTCACGCCGACGCGCAAGGGACAGCTCGTCCGGGCGACCGTGGCCATCATCAAGCCGGAAGGCACGACCGGAGACTTCGCGCTGCATCTGGCTACGGTCGATGCCGCCGGCAAGCCGACCAACACCTACCTCGCCTCCGCCCAGATTGCCGACGCCAGCGTCCCGGTTGGCGATGCGATCCTGACCTTCACCTTCCAGCAGGCCGCCAAGGTGGCCAGCGGGGCGCCGTACGCGCTGGTGTTGGACCGGCCCGGCACGGCCGGATACTCCGCCCGTCTGGAGAACGGCATGGCGAAGGGCCTATGCGGCGGCGCAGCATTCTGGAGCACCTCGGCCACGGGGCCCTTCATGCCCATTTCAACGCCAGCCATGTTCAACCTGGTCTTCTCCACCTCCATCCGCGCCTGATCCTCTGCACGAGAACATTGCCAGGCGATGTTAGTAAGG
>JBBRVX010000321.1:0-4321 GCA_038246475.1 Thermomicrobiales bacterium
ACTTGAGCAGTTCACGAGCCACTGCACGCCGAACTTGTCGACCAGGGCGCCGTAGTAGTCGCCCCAGAACATGTCCTGCAAGGGGTCGCGCACCGTGCCCCCGGCCGACAGGGCGGCGAAGAGGGTATCGGCCTCGCCGCGGGTATCAGGGTGCAGGCAGATCTGGACGTTGTCCCCCTTGGTGAGGGTGACGCCCATCGCCTCCGGCACGTCCGAGCCCATCAACAGGTGGCCGCCCAGGATCGGCAGCGCCACGTTGATGACCATGTTCTTCATCTCGTCACTCACTGGCGGCATCCCTTCCGGCGCTTCCACGTCGCCGTGGCGCATGATCGGCCCGGCGAACTCGGTGCCGAAGACCGACTTGTAGAAATTGAATGCCTCTTCGGTGCCGCTCTGGAAATTCAGGTACGTGCTGACCTGGGCCATTGCTGTCTCCTCTCCAGGGTGATGGGTGACGGGTCATGGGCGATGAGTGAAAGGCCAAGCAATCCCGTGAGCGAGCAGGCTCTTTCGTTCTCCCTGTCACCCATCACCCATCACCGACGTTACGCGTCGAAGGCCGCCTGCAACTCGGCGATATCCAGCTTGCTCATTTGCAGCATCCGCCGCATCGCTTGCCCGGCCCGCTCCCGGTTGGCGTCCCGCAGCAGGTCGTTGAGCGCCCGCGGCACGACCTGCCACGACACCCCGTACCTATCTTTCAGCCACCCGCATTCACTCGGCGCTCCCCCCTCGGTGAGCGTGTCCCAGTAATAGTCAACCTCCGCTTGATCCTGGCATTCGATGGCGAAGGAGACCGCCTCGGAGAAAGGGAACTCCGGCCCGCCGTTGATGGCCTGGAATGGCTGTCCGTTGATCTCGAACTCGATGAAGACCACCGGGGCCTCCGGATCCGGTCCCACGTCGCTGAAGCGATCGATATGCAGCACCCGCGAGTCCTTGAAGACCGAGACGTAGAAGTTGACGGCCTCCTCGGCGTTGCCGGGGAACCAGAGACAGGGAGCAATCGGTTGCATTATGAGCTTCTCCTTCGTGGGGCCGGGAGCTCCGGCGTCATGGGACGGTCTGCATCCGAACGGCAGGTCCCTTCTGATAAGTAATCGAACGGAGATGCCACGAATCGACAATGGCTCTCAGCACGGCACGTGCACCGCGCCCAGGCAACACGGGAAGCTCCGTGCCACCGTCGTCCGGGATGCCGGCATGCACGCCTCCAGCAGAGCGCGGCACGAGCGTGCGATTGACTTTGGTAGAATGGGCGGCAACCGGAATGAGCGAATAGGGAGGTCCATGTGGTGCGGCGGGCACGCGTTGGAGTCGTAGGCGCGGGGCTGCATGGGGAGATGCACCTGGAGGCGTACAGCGCTTACGACCGCTGCGAGCTGACGTGCATCTGTGACCTCAACGAAGAACGCGCTCGCCAGATGGCCGAGAAGTACGGATGCGACTGGACGACCGACATCGACGAGCTTGTTGCCGCCGTCGATGGCGTTAGCGTGGCCACCCCGGATTTCGCCCATCTCGCCCCCGCGCTTGAGCTGATCGCCGCCGGCAAGCACCTGCTGATGGAGAAGCCGCTGACGACGGACGTCGGCGAAGGGGAGCGGATGGTGGCCGCCGCACGTGAGCGTGGCGTGAGGCTGATGGTCAACTTCTCGAACCGCTGGAACCCGAAGTTCCTGACGGCGCGGGCGGCCGTGACCTCGGGGCGGATGGGCGAGTTCGTGATGGGTTATTCCCGGCTCAGCAACACCATCAGCGTGCCGACCGGGATGCTCTCCTGGGCCGCGCAATCGGGGCCGGAGTGGTTCCTCTTTCCGCACACCATCGACGTGGTGCGCTGGGTGCTGGGTCGCGAGATCACCGGGGTCTACGCGGCCGGGCGCAAAGGCATCCTCAGCGGGCTCGGCATCGATGCCTACGATGCCATCCAGGCGGTCGTCCATTTCGGCGACGCCTTCGTGACCTTCGAAACCTGCTGGGTGCTTCCCAATTCCTGGCCCTCGGTGGTCGATTCCACGATGACGCTGTTTGGCAGCGGTGGCCGCCTGGAGATCGACCAGAACGATCAGGGGATCACCATCGCCAGCGAGCGTTTCGATACCGGCGCACCCTACGGCAAGTACGACTCCTATGGCACGCCGCGGGGCTTCTATCTGGAGGGGATCCGTCATTTCGTCGACTGTTTGGTCGACGATCGCGAGCCGGTGGTGACCGGCGAGGATGGTCTGGCCGTAACGCGGGCAATTGCCGCCATACGCGAGTCGATCGCTACCGGCGCGCCCGTCCGGATGGCCCCGCCTGTCGCCTGACGGAGCTTAGGATTTGCGTCTACAGCGGATATGGGTCTTCGCGTTTCGTGAACGGAGGAGTTGCCATGCCTCGCGATGTCCGGCTCAATCGGCGGAACTTTCTCGCGCGCTCTGGCGCCGCTGGCCTGACCGCGACCTTCATGGCCCGCGGCGCCGCCGGCGCTTCCCGGTTCGCCCTGCCCCGCCGGCAGGATGAGCCCGTAACGCTCACCTACACCTCGTGGGAGCTCTATCCCCAACAGGCCGAGAACGAGCGGCAGACCCTGGTGACGCCGTTTCAGGAGCAGTTTCCCAACATCACCATCGAGAACAGCGCCGTTGCCGGCTATGACGCCTACTGGCAGAAGATACAGACCCTGTACGCGACGGGCCAGGCGCCCGACGTGTACGCGATGAGCGTGGGGTACGAATGGGATTTCGCCAACGAAGGCAAGATCATCGACATCGACGATCGGGTCAAGGCGGAAATGCCGGAGGCCGACTACTTCCAGAGCTCGCTGCCGATGCTGCGCTACCCCGATCCCGGCGGCCGCCTCTACGCTTTCCCGTTCCAGTGGGTCTGCTCCGTCCTCTACTACAACACGGATCTCTTCGATGCCGCGGGCGTGCCGTATCCCGACGAGAGCTGGACATACCAGACCCTGCTTGACGCGGCCAAGGAGCTGACCGGCGAAGGGCAGTTCGGCTTCAGCTCCAATAGCGCCCATACGCAGCTCGACGCCGCGATCTATGCCAACGGCGGCAAGGTGCTGAACGACGACTACAAGACGTGCGCGCTGGCGGACAGCCCGGAGGCAATCGAGACGATCCAGTGGTTCGTCGACCTGATCGCCGTGCACAAGGTCGCCCCTGATGCGAACCAGAGCCGCGACATCGGGCTGGGCACGGCGAACAGCCCCTTCCAGTCGGGCCGGGTGGCCATGGTGATCGACGGGTCGTGGCAGATCGACACGACGCGGGGGGTCAACTTCGCCTGGGACGTGGCCATGGTGCCGTCTGGCGCCGAAAAGCGGGTCATTTATGGTGGCCCGGATAGCCTCTCCATCTCCGCCGAGACGCCGCACGTCGAGGAGGCCTGGGAGTTCCTGAAGTACGCGGTTGGCCCGGCCCGCACTGCCGATTCGTTCGGCTCCGGAGTGGTGCCGATCTACAAGGCGACGGCCAACTCCGAGGCCTGGCTGGAGGAAGGCCAGGACCCGGCAAACAAGAAGGTGCTGCTCGAATCGGAGCCGTACATGATGGGCGCCGAGTTCATCAGCAATAACTGGACGGAGTGGCGCATCACCGCCATGAACAGCGATCTCACCCCCGCCTTCCTCGGGGCATCGAGCGTGGAGGACGCCGTAAAGACCACGACGGCGAACATCAACGCGATCCTGGCGAAGCCGTAGACGAGCGGCCGGGGCGGCTGCCCAGCAAGAGGCATCTGCCCCGGCTCCATAAGCATCCTCGCGCCGATTCCTGGATGGAGGTCACGTGGCCGAGAACCGAGCGCCAGCAACGCGACGGTTCAGGCGGGCCATGCGGGCGCCAACGCCTGATCCCGGTTCCGCGGCCGGCTTTCACGGCTGGCGGGTGGCGCTGCCGTTCGTGCTTCCCACGATCGTCGGGTTGCTGGTCTTCAACATCATTCCGCTGCTGGCCGCGTTCGGCCTCGGCTTCACCAACTACAGCTTTACGACGAAAACCGCATGGGTTGGCGTCGCCAACTACCGGATGTTCCTCTTCGAGGACCCGCTCTTCTGGAAGGCGATGCGCAACACCTTGTACTACACCGTCGCCAGCGTCGGCCTCAGCGTCGTTCTCGGGCTGATTCTGGCGCTGGCGCTCTATCAGGCCATCAGGGGAGCGCGCTTCTTTCGTAGCTTCTATTTCCTGCCGGTGATCGCCTCCACGGCGGCGGTCTCACTCGTCTGGGGGTTGTTGCTGGAGCCGAATTTCGGGCTGGTGAACTTCCTGCTGGAAACGGTCGGCATCGCCGGACCCGGTTGGACGCAGAGCCTGCA